>CAXRGW010000108.1:0-25013 GCA_964230255.1 Alteromonas sp. | reverse complement strand
TTGAAGCGAGCGCGAATTCTACAGACATCATTTATGTCGTCAACTGCTTTTTGAAAAAAAGTCGAAAAATATGTTTGATCGGTTATTTTTCGACCGCTTTGGCGGGATCTTCAGCACTCTTTATTGATTCAGTAGATTCTGAAGTGGTTTTCACATCAATAGAAGAAAAGTCTTCGTCCTCTTCGTGGTCACCCACAACATCATCTAACGTAACTTTATCTACTGTGCGGAAAGTATTGATTGGTCCCGCCATGGCATAAAGTGAAAATACTACAAATAGAACCAAAGCAGGTTCAGTAGCAACGACTACAAATACAAGCAATATTAATAGCAAAGCAACGAAAGGCACTTTGCCATGCCAGTTTACTTCTTTAAATGAGTTATATTTAAAGTTACTAACCATTAATAAACCGGCTAGGCCAGTAACAATGGCAACAATAATACTGACATCATTGCCGTTGACTTGATATTCAACGCCAACCCATACCATGCCAGCAACAACAGCTGCAGCAGCAGGACTGGCTAAGCCTTGGAAAAAACGCTTGTCGGCTATGCCCACTTGAGTATTGAAACGCGCAAGTCGAAGAGCAGCCCCTGCTACATATATAAATGCAGCCAGCCATCCAAGTTTACCCATATCGGACAGCCCCCAATTATAAGCAACTAATGCAGGTGCAACACCAAAAGACACCATGTCAGCCATAGAGTCATATTCAGCACCAAACTCGCTTTGCGTATTGGTCATTCGAGCAACCCTGCCATCGAGGCCATCAAAAATCATCGCAACAAATATTGCCACAGCAGCAGCCTCAAACCGTCCATTCATGGAGGAAACTACTGCGAAAAACCCCGCAAACAGTCCTGCAGTGGTTAGTAGGTTGGGTAATAAATAAATGCCCTTTCGCTGCGCCATTAATAATTCTCTGCAAATTCAAAACGCCTTATAATATCACACAACTGTAAAGGGAAACTATTCGCCAGCGTGTTAATTGCTACCTTAACTCATCTATTTTAAAACAGAGCGAACCCTATTGAAGATTGTCAATATTTTTTATAAGCCTTAATCGAGCCCCACTCATGCCTTTGTAAAATAGGGAAAATATAAAAAGCATGATTTATACTTCACTGCTGATGGTGTATGAAACTTGATACCATGTTTTGTAGTTGTAAACGCATGAGGCGAAATGAATTAAATTAAAGGATGTAATAACGCTAGTTTGAAAAAGTTGTCCTGCTGTACTTCTTTCTGGCTCGCTTGCGCAATTCTGAGATATTGACCAATCTCACTATTTTGCAAATAACGGTAACCCATAACTAACATGGAGCTACTTTCACCACCATCGGCTGTGTCATCAACTTGTGCCGCCTGACGGGTATTTATTGTGTCAACAGCATTCATATCGGCAATCCGAGGGTCGGCTTTTGCAGTGATATCTTCAGGTCGTTCTATGAATACTCTTTGATACTCGCGCTTCGCGTTTATTAAGTCAATAACAGACCGAGGCTGCGTTGGCAACGTGCGTTGTTAGACATATTGCTGCGGCCATTGCAGACAGACGAAAAAAACCTCGCGGCATGAATATATTCCTATGCTTGAGTCACAGTGACTGTGCCCAGCAGAATATACTATTAGAGGTTGTTTTTCACTAATGCATCAGCAACTTAAACAAGCTGCTGATGACGTGATAATGAACGATTAATCGTGGACAGCGAAATCGATCCGGTCGCCTCGCACATCGATTTTAATTGTGCTGTCAGGCCATATTTCACCAGATAGCAGTTTTTGCGCCAATGGATTTTCAATTTCGGTTTGAATAGCTCGCTTGAGCGGTCTCGCGCCAAACACAGGATCAAAGCCAACGGCAGCGATTTTGTCTAATGCTGTACCAGAAAGTTCGAGTTTAAAACCCTTTTCAATCAAGCGTTGTCGCATACCTGCCAGTTGAATTAAGGCTATCGACTTAATCTGTTCCCTACCAAGCGGATGGAACACAACAATTTCATCTACCCGGTTAATAAATTCAGGCCTGAAATGCTGCCCCACCACTGACATCACCATGTCTTTCATAGCGTCATACTGACTTTCTTGATGCTTGTCTTGAATGATATCTGAACCCAAATTTGATGTCATTATTACCACGGTATTCTTAAAGTCTACGGTACGACCTTGACCATCAGTTAAGCGACCATCGTCGAGCACCTGTAACAGTATGTTAAACACGTCCGGATGTGCCTTCTCTACTTCATCGAGTAATATTACCGAATAAGGCTTTCGTCTTACCGCTTCAGTTAGATAGCCACCTTCTTCATAGCCAACATAACCCGGCGGGGCACCAACCAATCTTGCTACGCTGTGCTTTTCCATAAATTCAGACATATCTATTCGCACCATAGCCTGCTCAGAATCGAACATAAAATTGGCTAATGACTTACACAATTCCGTCTTACCCACACCAGTAGGTCCTAGGAATAGAAAAGAACCGATTGGGCGATCCGGATCTGAAAGGCCCGCTCGAGAGCGTCGAATCGCATTAGAAACCGCTGTAACGGCTTCCTGTTGGCCGACAACTCGATGGTGGAGAGCTTCTTCCATACGCAATAACTTATCCCGCTCCCCTTCGAGCATTTTGGCGACAGGAATACCGGTCCAGCGTGACAAAACCTCAGCAATTTCAGCATCAGTCACCTTGTTTTTCAGCAATTTAGTTTCAATGTTCTCGTTTTCAGCCGCCTTTTCTAGACGCAGCTCTAGCTCCGGTATTCGGCCATATTGCAATTCTGACATGCGACTCAAATCTGACGCACGACGAGCAATTTCCAAATCGAGCTTTGCTTGTTCAAGCTCAGACTTAACCGACTGGGTTCCTTGCATAGCGTCCTTTTCTTGCTTCCAAACTTTGTCTAACTCTGCGTATTTCATCTCAAGCTGTTCGCGTTCCAACTCAATAACTTCTAATCGCTTATGACTGGCATCATCAGTTTCTTTTGCTAGCGCTTGCTCTTCCAACTTCAACTGAATAATTCGGCGCTCTAAACGGTCCATATCTTCGGGCTTGGAGTCTATTTGTAAACGAATACTGGAAGCGGCTTCGTCAATAAGGTCGATGGCTTTGTCTGGTAACTGGCGATCGCTAATATAACGCTGAGACAAAGTCGCAGCTGCAACAATGGCAGGATCAGTGATATCAACCGAGTGGTGTAATTCATAACGCTCTTTTAAACCTCGCAAAATAGCAATGGTGTCCTCAACACTTGGTTGTTCGACCAACACTTTCTGGAACCGACGCTCCAAAGCAGCATCTTTTTCAATGTAATGGCGATATTCATCTAATGTAGTTGCACCAACACAGTGCAACTCTCCGCGTGCCAAAGCAGGTTTGAGCATGTTTCCTGCATCCATGGCACCGTCACCTTTTCCAGCTCCGACCATAGTGTGCAACTCGTCAATGAAGAGAATGACTCTGCCTTCTTCCTTTGATAGTTCGTTTAAAACAGCCTTTAGTCGCTCTTCAAATTCACCGCGATATTTTGCACCTGCAACAAGAGCTCCCATGTCTAAAGCAAGAACGCGCTTACTTTTGAGTCCTTCAGGCACTTCAGCATTTACGATCCGCTGCGCGAGCCCTTCAACAATTGCAGTCTTACCAACCCCTGGCTCACCAATTAACACCGGGTTATTTTTAGTCCGACGCTGTAAAACCTGCACCGTACGACGTATTTCGTCGTCACGGCCAATAACGGGATCTAGTTTTCCTTGTTCGGCGCGCTCGGTTAAGTCAGTTGTGTATTTTTCTAATGCTTGACGCACATCTTCAGCATTGGGATCCGTGACTTTTTGGCCCCCGCGTAGCTGTTCTATTGCGCTATTGATTTTCGCTTCTGTAGCACCAACATCTGCTAATAGCTGCCCCAGATTACCTTGATCTTGTAACGCTGCTAAGACGAATATTTCAGATGTAATATAGTCATCTTTACGCTGCTGTGCGATCTTGTCACACAGGTTGAGAAGTACTACTGATCCCTTAGCCAGTTGAACGTCACCACCAACTCCGTCAACTCGGGGCAGTCGATCAATCGATTCGGCAAGCGCGGAACGCAAGCCATTAACATTTACCCCAGCTTGCTCGAATAGTCCGCGCAACGAACTACCCTGCTGGTTAAGTAATGCTGTCATCAAGTGTACAGGCTCAATAAACTGATGATCACGCCCTAGTGCCAGTGACTGAGCGTCTGAAATCGCAATTTGAAACTTACTGGTAAATCTATCTAAGCGCATCAATACATCCTCGCCATCGCTTTTGACTTACATTAAATGTGGGTATCTATGATGTACTATTCAAGATCAGAAGTGCTTTAAGCTCAAGCATGTTTGATAATTACGCTGACCATACGGCCACAATTAGCCATTCCTTGATGGCGTGCTCGGCGATAAGAGAAGTACTCATGTTCGCGACTGTAAGTACAATGTCCGGTTGAAAATACTGCCGTTACTCCCATCTCTTGCAATTGAAAGCGCGCTATTGTTTCAAGGCCTAGAAGGGCTTTACCCGGAGCGTCACTGGATAACACTACGCCTTCAATATGGGAAAATGCCCGTGTATCTTCTGTACTAACTTCATAGCATCGCGGACCAATATGTGGACCAATCCAAGCGAGTAATTCGCGCCCCTCAGTAGCTAAGAATGCACTTTCAATTGTGCGCTGAATAATTTGCGTACGTAACCCTTTTAAACCCGCATGGATTGCCGCTATTGTGGTGCCCTGTCTATCTGACATCAAGATTGGCACACAATCAGCTGTCATAACTGCGCAAGCAATACCGACGTTAGATGTATAAGTTGCATCGCCGACAAGCGTGTCTGCAGGTAATTCAATTACAGTATTTGAATGAATTTGTTCAAGCCAGTTTATGTTCTTGTAATAGGGAAGTTGTTTGCGATTGGCAATCACCTGAGACGAAATGTCACCTACATGATCGCCAACGTTGAAACCACTATATTCACCCGCACTATTACCACCCTTTCGGGTTGTTGAGTATGCTTCAATTTTAGCTGGTACAGGCCATTGCGGACGCAAAAGGTGTGGAGATTTAATCATCGATTCCGTGGATAGCCGTATCTTCGTCCAACACTTTTAATAGCCGTTGCATATCATCTGGTAACGGCGCCTGCCACGTCATCCACTCTTCGGTAGCCGGGTGAAACAAGGATAGTTGCGCAGCATGCAGTGCTTGGCGTTTCAGCGCTCGGAGCTGTTGAACCATATCGTCACTGGCGTTTTTAGGCAGACGAGGACGGCCACCATAAGTGGGGTCGCCAACTATCGGGTGCTTGATATAAGCCATATGCACGCGGATCTGGTGAGTTCTGCCGGTTTCTAATTTTAAACGCAAGTGTGTATGAGCTCGAAACTTCTTCATCACTCTATAATGAGTTGTCGCTGGTTTGCCCGTTTCTCTCACCGCCATTAACGTGCGTTTTGTTGCATGTCTGCCTATCGGTTTATCGACCAGGCCACCGGCAACCAAATTGCCAGTAACAATTGATTCGTATTCGCGACTCATTGTGCGGCTTTGTAACTGTTCGACCAAATGAGTCTGCGCTTCAAGTGTTTTCGCTATTACCATTAACCCGGTTGTATCTTTGTCTAACCGATGAACAATACCCGCTCTTGGCACCAACTCGATATCTGGAACATGAGCTAACAGCGCATTTAACACCGTACCTTTTGCGTTTCCAGCACCTGGGTGAACAACCAAATCTGCTGGTTTATTTATTACTAGGATGAACTCGTCTTCGAACACAATATTCAGTGCGATAGTCTCGGCCACATGTTCGACTTGAACCTCTGCTGTAGCTTCAATTTTTATGCGCTCAAACCCGTCCAACTTTTGCCTTGGTACAGTACAAACTTGGTCATCAACTTGCACACAACCATCTAGTATCCATGTTTTTAACTTGGAACGTGAATATTCAGGGAACAAATTCGCAATTGCTTGATCTAACCTTAAACCATGGACTGATATGTCAGTCTCGGCAAATAAACTAATGGTTTTTTGTGACGCGCTCATATCGACCTTCAATAATGATTTGCGGCAGTATAGCAAATTGCGGTTGCGATTAGATGTTTAATCATGAGGTAATATTTTATTCATTGCGTTAGAATAGCGCCCACTGAAGATTGTAGTCACATTCATCGTCCTAACAGGAACGTTTTTAAATGAAGTATAACGATTTTATTGGTGCAGTATTTTTTTCCACTGCCCTCCTATTATCTGGCTGTAGCTCGTCAGACAATGAAGAACAAATTGTTTCTGCCAACCAAGGTGCAGAAACCTTATATGAGCAGGCCAAAAGACAGATGGACGCGGGCAACTTTGCTGGTGCATCAACGACACTTAGCACCTTGGACTCGCGCTTTCCATTTGGTCCGCTTTCACATCAAGTTCAACTAGATTTGATTTATAGCTATTACAAATCGGGCAAACAAGATCAGGCATTGGCAACTATCGATCGGTTCATTCGTCTGAATCCCAATCATTCAGATGTAGATTATGCGCACTATATGCGCGGTCTAACCAACATGGAAACAGATAACAATTTGTTTCAAGACTTAATGAATATTGATCGTACCGATCGCGATCCAAGCAAATCGCGAGAAGCATTTGAAGACTTTCGTCGTCTAATTGAAAAGTACCCAAATAGTAAATACGCTGCCGATGCGCAAAAGCGTATGCTGCACATCAAGAATCGTCTTGCCAGTTATGAAATTGCCATTGCTAGATTTTATATGCGTCGCCAAGCTTATGTTGCCGCAGCCAACCGGGGGCGTTATGTATTGGAGCACTACCCAGACTCTAACCAAGTTCAACAAGCCCTAGAGATAATGGTTGTATGTTACGATGAACTAGAGCTAGAAGACTTGAAACGCAATGCCGTTAAAACACTAATGCTGAACTACCCTGACAGTGAGTTCATTTAGTCAATGGTTGTAAAAAAGGCGCCAATATGGCGCCTTTTTTACTTAAAGAACAAATGACTGAAAGGGTTCAATAGCCTTGCTAGACCTGAAGTGAAATGCAACGGTTTATCAACAATACTAAATACTAAACAGCCTTCATCAGTGTCTGACATTGGCGCGTGAGTATGCTCGCCATCGAGTGCGATAAAGTCACCTGAATCGTAATCAGCAATTCCATCACTAAACTCTCCATTAATAACCAACGTAAATTCAGAGCCCTTGTGGGTGTGCTCTGGAACTCTGCCGCCTTTTTCCATATATATAAAATTGGCCATTCCGACATCGCCCAAATCAACGGGAGCTTGCCATAGTTTACCGACGAGCGAAGACCAATTACCTGTTTGACGGACATAACGACGCAGTGCTCTAGGTACCTTAAATTCGCGACCGTCGAGTTCAATTGAGTCAACTGTCGGGATGCTGATACTAGGGCGCTCAGCTACAGGCTGTTGTATTATGTTGGCCAGAATAGCGTCAAGTTTAGGATCACTACTCGTTTCATCTAAAGCCGCAGCAGCAGCTTTTTCGCTGGCCACTTTTACTTTTGCCATACATTTAGGACACATATCGCAATGTGCTGATACAACTAAGGCTTCAGCCGGTGGCATATTGCCTTCGGCAAAACGCTGTAGTTGTGATGGTGTTGGGTGAAAATTAATCATGTTCTTGAATCATATCCTTTAGTCTCTGCAATGCCAAGCGAGTGCGGGACTTCACTGTTCCCAATGGTATCTCTAACTCGTCTGCAACCTCTTGCTGGGACTTTCCATCTATATAAATAGCTTCGATTACAACTCTTTGTTTTACTGGGAGTGCATCAAATAAGTGCCCTAACTGTTCCAATGTGACTTGCTCTTCGAGCGACGTTTCGTTAGCGTCGGCTGTTTGTTCGCACAATACTGGCCACAAGTCGTCAGAACAAACGTCTTCTTTGCGGTTCTGCAATTTACGCAACATATCGAATCGAATATTTCGTGCAATTGTGAAGATCCATGTAGAGGGCGAACCCTTTTCGGCATTAAACAAATGCGCTTTTTGCCAAACATTTGACATTGTGTCTTGCACCAGCTCCATTGCAAGCGCTTCGTTTCCCATCTGCTTCAGCGCGTAAGAACGCAAGCGAGGTGCAAAATAACTGAATATTCTTGCAAACGCTACCTTGCATCTGTCTGATGCTACTTCTACTAAGTAGTTTGACATCTCTTCAGCACAGTCAATCGGACGTGCTGGTCTCGCTTCTTTCGATTCCAACGGTATCCCAACTAGCATTCTTCGATCCTATTGTCTACACGATAACATTTTTACGGCCTGTGGTTCAAAAAGATCAGTTACTCAATTAATTCTCGCAAAAATTGCAGCGCTTTGCCGCAATCTTTTTGTTCCAAAAAATACTGCTTCTGCGCTGCACCTACTGGCAATAACTCTAACCATCGATGTATAACCCAAATTGGATCTTCAAAGGCGGGGGTAGAATACAGCGAATTAACTTCTGGGTATTTCTCGAAGATTTCACGCAAGCGCGCATTCATTGGTTCAATCTCCGAACGGCTTATATCGCAAGTCCAGCCGTCAACAGCTTCACATTGACCTACTCGTAAACCATCACTTTCCGTTTCAATAGCAGTAATCTTGACGCAGTTTACACCTTCAACTGTAATTCCTAATAAACCATCTTCCAACACATCGAAATCGATAACTTTACCGACAGTTCCAAGCGGATGGATGTGCGTGTTAAGTTCTTTGTCACCATCGGAATTCAGCATGCAAACCACAAAAACAGAATCATTTGCACACACTTCTTTGACCATACGTACATAACGTGGTTCAAATATTCGCAACGACATGCGTCCGCCAGGGAGCATGTGTGCAGACAATGGAAAAAGACACAACTTTTGCAACGTAAGTTTTCCGACAATTTAACGACATCAATAATTACGGCTAAAAAGGACGTTTGGATCGCTAAATGCGCTTAATTAAAAGTTTTTAACCTCTTGATCTGCAAAGCCGTTTTCGAGGTAAAAAGGTTAAATCAATTTAACCGGTTCAGTTATGTCAGCCATTGAAAAATTTAAGCTTTTTTATCAACAACTTAAAGACAGAGATATAAGTGGTATTACTGATGTTTACGATAAAAACATCGAATTTATCGATCCAATTGCGACTCATAAAGGTATCGATGTAGTACAAAAATATTTCGATAAATTACTCAAAGGAACGAGGTGGTGTAAATTCGATATACGCAGCATACGGTCTTCGAGTGAATCTGACCATACAGTGGAATGGATCATGACATTCGAAGCGAATAAATTGAAGCGCAACAAGCCTATCGAAGTACAAGGAATAACGGTTTTGCAGACCGACGCTGATAAGGTGCTGTATCATAGAGATTATTACGACATGGGCCAGCTCGCGTATGAAAACATTCCTATTCTCAGTTTCTTTGTGAAGCGCGTGAAGGAACAATTACAATGAGTAAGACAATTTTAATCACGGGTGCTACTTCTGGTATCGGCGAAGCATTGGCCCGATTAGCCGCGCAAAGCGGCTATCACGTAATTGCATGTGGCAGAAATGCGACTAAACTAAGCGAACTTGAACAGGTCTCCGGTATATCAACCTTGCAGTTTGATGTTACCGATGCCAAAGCTACAGCGTCTGCCCTCTCTAATGTCGATTGTGATATCGCAGTACTCAATGCTGGCACCTGTGAATATGTTGATATTGAGACGATTGAACCGGAAATGTTTAAGCGCGTTTTTGAGCCTAACTTTTTTGGTGTAGTTAACTGTGTTAGTGCCTTAACACCTAAACTAAAAGTTGGGCACCAAATTGTTATTGTCGATTCTCTGGCCAGATTACTGCCATTCACTCGAAGCCAAGCATACGGCGCAAGCAAAGCTGCGCTCCATTACTTTACAAAGAGCACAGAAGTCGACTTGGCGGATAAAGGAGTGATAGTCCAGAGCGTTTCTCCTGGTTTTGTGGTTACGCCCCTTACTGATAAGAACGACTTTAAGATGCCGATGAAAATATCAGTCGAGGAAGCCGTTGCGGATATGTTGAACGGCATTGAGAAGAGGTCCCGCTCAGTCTACTTCCCGACTGGTTTTAGTTTGATGTTGAGATTTATAAACCTGTTACCTAGTGCAGTACAACGGCGCATCTGTGTATCGATGAAACACTCAATGAAGCGCGGAAAACAATCAAAATGAAGAAAAGAATAGCGATTATCGGTTCGGGAATATCGGGCCTGACATGCGCATACCTGTTGCATAAACAACACGACATCACCGTCTATGAAGCTAACGATTACATTGGCGGGCATACGGCCACTAAAGATATTGAAGTAGATGGACGCCAATACGCGATCGATACCGGTTTCATAGTTTTCAATGATTGGACTTATCCCAACTTTATTAACTTGATGGACCAAATAGGCGTGAAGATCCAACCAACGGAGATGAGTTTTAGTGTCAAAAATATCGCTGAAAATCTTGAGTACAATGGCAATAACTTGAACAGCCTATTTGCTCAGCGTCGCAATTTAGTTAGGCCTAAATTTATCCGGCTTATTCACGACATCCTTACTTTCAACAAAGCCTGTAAGAGGCTCGATCCAGCCGTAGTTGAAAGCGAACAAACACTGATAGGCTTTATACAGCAGTTACGTTTAAGCGATGTATTCGTACAAAACTATATTTTGCCTATGTGTGCGGCAATTTGGTCATCTTCAGTTGAAGACACAAAAGGCTTCCCCTTGCGCTTCTTCTTGCAGTTCTTCAACAATCACGGCTTACTAAACATATCTGACCGACCACAATGGTACACAATCATTGGTGGTTCAAATCAGTATATCGGACCATTAACCGAGGGCTTTGCTGACAAAATCAAACTCAGTACGCCAGTCAGTAGCGTCGCTAAGCAAGATGACGATATCCGAATTACTACCATCATGGGTGAATCTGATAGATTTGATGAAGTCATCTTTGCTTGTCATAGCGATCAGGCGCTTAGAATGATTGATTCTCCTAGTCAGTCGCAACAAGACATATTAGGTGCTATCCCCTACGCAATGAACGACGTCGTTTTACATACAGATACAAGGATCCTACCTAAACGCCCACTCGCTTGGGCTAGTTGGAATTACTTGATAAAAGGCGAATCTGGAGAACAACAGCGTCCAGCGTCCGTAACCTATAACATGAACATCTTACAGCGACTCGAAGCACCTCATACGTTTTGCGTAACACTAAATAACACAGCGCAGATCGATCCAGACAAAATTCTAGGTCAATACCGCTACGCCCATCCACAATATAATTTAGCAATGGTCGCGGCCCAAGCTCGACGCGCCGAAATTAATGGCGTCGATAATTTTCATTTTTGCGGTGCATACTGGTACAACGGATTCCACGAAGATGGTGTGCGAAGCGCATTAGACGTTTGTCAGCATTTTGGAGCGACGCTGTGAGCGAGTTAGCGTTTGAAAGTGCGCTTTACACTGGTGATGTATTCCATCAACGCGTGGTACCAAAAACCCACCAATTTACCTACAAGATTTTCTTGTTTTGGTTAAAGCTATCAGAGATTGATAAGCTCGATAAAGAGGTCAATGGTTTCTCTAGTCGGCGCTTTGCACCAGCCAGATTTAAACGCAGTGATTTTCTTGGCGCTCCTGATACCGAATTGGAGCCCGCTGTTTTAGCGCGCTGTAACGAACTCACTGAAGATACCATTTCTGGTGATGTTTATATGCTCGGTCAATTACGGGTATTCGGTATGTACTTTAGCCCTGTTAACTTTTATTTCGTGCGCGCCGAAAGCGGTGAATTTACCCATATGCTCGCCGAAGTAAGCAATACGCCGTGGAATAAGCGCCATTACTATTTGGTTGATTTAAACAACCAAACGCCAACAGACAAAGCATTTCATGTATCGCCTTTTAACCCGATGGATATGATCTATCGTTGGTCGATTCAACAGCCCAATGAACATTTTCGTTTGAAGCTTTCTTGTTACAAGGAGCAGCGTCATTTTACTGCGGCACTTAACATGACAAAAATGTCATTGAACTCAAAGACCCTAAGACGCGTAATGTTATCTATACCAAGTATGACCATTAAAACTGTGGTTGGAATATACTGGCAAGCGCTGAAACTGTTTATCAAGCGCGTCCCTTTCTATTCTTACCCAAGTAACAACAAGGAACATTAATCATGTCGCATGGTGAACAAGCTATCGCGTTTGAAGAAGAGCTAAATTGGGTCAACCGGACCTGTAAAGCACTATTTCTTAATGTGCTTTCTTCTTTGCCTCACGGCCAAATCACAATTAAGGAGCGTGGTACTCTAGTCGCGGTATATGGTGACGCTAAAAGCGACCTGAAAGCAGAAGTAGATATCCAAGTTCCATTGGCCTATCGGCACCTGCTAATAGGGGGTAGCGTGGCGTCAGGCGAAACCTACACTGAGGGATTGTGGATCACACCAAACCTTACCAATGTGATTCGGATTTTTGCGCGAAATCTCGACACTCTCGACCAGTGGGAAGCAAAATTTAAATGGCTATCATTTCCGGCTGAAAAATTTCGCCATCTCATGCGCCGCAACTCACAGGAACAAGCGAAAAAGAACATTTCCGCTCACTACGATTTGGGTAATAAACTATATACGAGATTTCTCGATCAAAGCATGATGTATTCTGCAGCTATTTATCCCGACGTCAATACATCACTTGCGGAAGCGCAACAACACAAACTCAAAAGTATTTGTGACAAACTACAGTTAACGGCCAACGATCACTTATTAGAAATAGGCACCGGTTGGGGTGGCTTAGCGGTATACGCAGCGAAAAACTATGGCTGCAGAGTGACCACTACCACTATATCTGAAGAGCAGTTTTCATACGCTCAAGATTGGGTCAAACGGGAAGGCTTGGAAGACCAAATCAAACTGTTGAAAAAAGACTACCGGCTGCTCGAGGGGCGTTATGACAAATTAGTATCAATCGAAATGATTGAAGCGGTTGGCAAAGAGTACATGGCCAACTTTTTCACCAAATGCTCATCATTATTAAAGCAAACCGGTTTGATGGTCATTCAAGCCATTACTATTGATGACAGACGCTATGAGAGCTATTCAAAGGGTGTGGACTTTATTCAAAAACATATTTTTCCTGGTGGCTTCCTGCCATCGCAGTTGGTTATGAATAAAACGCTAAAAGAGCACACTGATATGATGATTCGCGATTTACACGATATCGGCTTAGACTATGCTCGTACGTTAAACGATTGGTACATTGCGTTCCAGCAAAGTCGTGAAGCACTGTTGAAAGATGGATATGACGATCGCTTTGCGCGCATGTGGCAATACTATTTAAACTATTGCGAAGGCGGCTTTTTAGAGCGAACGATTAGCACTGTGCAGCTGATAATATCTAAACCAGGTTTTAAGGCCCCCGTCACTCGCTGAGTAAAGTGAAAGCTTATGGCCCATTGGCTTTTTAAGACCGAACCAGACGCCTTTAGTATTGTTGATTTAGTTGCGCGGCCTGATCAATCCGAATTCTGGGATGGTGTGCGCAGTTACCAAGCCCGTAATTTTTTACGCGACTTAGTGGCAGTCGGTGATGATGTGCTGATTTATCACAGTAGTTGTAAAAATGTTGGTATTGCAGGTTTAGCGAAAGTTGTTCAAAGTCCAAGTCCTGACCCCACTCAGTTCGATCCCAAATCAAACTATTTCGACCCAGAATCACCCCAAAAACAACCTCGGTGGTATGGCGTTGTCATACAGCATGTTGAAACGTTTCCAGAAGTACTAGCACTTAAAACGATAAAGTTAATGCCTGGAATTGTTGAGTTGCCCTTAGTTAATAAGGGCCACCGCTTATCAATAATGCCGGTTAACAGTGAGGAATTCACTTTACTCACAGTAACTGCACGCGGTAAGACGAGCGGCTAGCTACCGCTCTCTTCAATAACCGAAATTGGGTTAGACATTAAAGGCTTACCCTGATTAATGACAATTTCTACCCGTCGGTTTCGGGCCCTACCCTCAGCGTCTTCACCATCAAGGAGCGGCGCCGTATCAGCTCTACCTACGACCGACATGCGAGATTCATCAAAACCTGTCGCACGGCGAAGTTCTTCAGCAACGGCCACTGCACGTTGTGCTGATAGATCCCAATTCGAGCGATATAGCTCATTCGAAATTTGTTGGCTATCACTGTGCCCTGAAACTTGTATTTCTCCGGGCATATCGGCCAACAATTCTCCAATTGTGCGGATAATAGGAATAAACTGTGGTTGCAAAAATGCCGATCCAGCTGAAAATGAGCCGTTCTCGCGTATACGAATGGTAATTTGCTGACCCATTGACTCCATCTCTATTGAGCCATCAACGATTTGTTTTTGCAGCTGCTGGGCAACCTTTTTAATCAGCTCATTAACTTGTTCCTGCGCTGCTGAGTGAGTTTCGGTTGCCGCTGATTGTTCATTAGCAGTCTGTTGTGCCTGACCACCGCGCTGGGTTCCTCGCTGTTTCTGCCTTCCCCCCGCTGAATCTTCATCACCCGCTTGGAATTCGAGCATCTGCTGGGTCATTTCGATAGTCTGTTGCTGAATGTTTTCTATTGGCGTGGGATCTGGGCGGCCCGGACGGAATTCCATGGCGATTACACTGGTACCCTTAGGAATGTCTTTTACCTCGATCTTGTTCTGTACACCAAAGGCGAACTTCATTGAGCCAGCAAGTTGCTTAAACTTTAGTACGTCCATTTCTGAGAATGCCAACAACAATACAAAAAAGCACATCAGTAGTGACATGAGATCAGCGAAGGTCGCCATCCATGGAGGCAGGCCCTTGGGGGGGCATTTAGGACATTCTTCTTGTGACATGTTAATCCTCTTCTGTTATCTCTGCGCGCTTACTTGCGGCTAAATAACTTTTCAAGATGCCTTCAATGACACGAGGGTTTTGTCCATCGGCGATTCCGACAATGCCATCCAGTACTAATGACTGATTGAGTTTTTCCTCTTCCATGCGGTTGCCGAGTTTAATAGCAATTGGCAAACAAATAACATTGGCCAAGAACGCACCATACAGAGTCGTTAACAACGCAACGGCCATAGCAGGACCGATGGCTTTGGGATCATCCATATTTGACAGCATAGCAACCAAGCCGATCAAGGTACCAATCATACCCATAGCCGGTGCAACATCTCCCATTCCTTTAAAAATCTGACCGCCGAACTCATGGCGTTGAGTGGTCATGCTTATATCTTTAGCTAGCGTTTCGCGCACAACGTCAATGTCATGTCCGTCCACCAACATATCAACCCCCTTTTGCATGAAGCTATTTTCAATTTCCGCTTCTTCAAGGGCTAAAAAACCACCTTTTCTCGCTGCATCTGCCATCTCAACGATTTTCTGGATTAGATCGTCCGGCGCTTCAATTTTAAACATAAACGCTTTTGCGGCAATTTTACCAGCGCCAAAGAATTGCCCCATGGTAAATTGCGACAACACGACGAAAATAGTGCCACCAAATACGATTAACAGCGATGGAACGTTAATAAACATGCCCATATCGCCGCCCAACACCATGGCCATTGCGACAAAACCTATCGCGCCAATGATGCCAATGATGGTTGCTAAATCCACACGTTTCTCCTATTTCTGCAGCTATTTCTGAAAGGACTATATATATTCATTGTATCGACCGTAATAATAATTACTATACCCCTCAAGCGATTATGTCTAATCTCGAAATGAGCGTCACAAATCAGGTACAAAGTCATTGACCCACAAAAGGGCCTTAGGTAATGTGCGCGATACTTTATTATTAATAGCATATGAGTGAAGGTTTTGAGTCAAAAAGCGGCGAAATCTGAGAATTTTGAGCAGACTCTCGAAGAGTTAGAGGCCATCGTTAGCGCGATGGAGAACGGCGACTTACCGCTTCAAGAAGCACTTGAAAAGTTCGAACGTGGTGTGCACTTGACCAAACAAGGGCAAGCGATGTTGCAAACGGCCGAACAGAAAGTGCAAATGTTGACTAACAAAAATGGCCAGCAGCAGCTTGAGGATATGTCTCAAGAAGATGACTGAAGCCACACTTGCAGATATCCAAGCTGAAACTAAAGCAGCGATTGATGTTTATCTAGCTCGCCAAATTGCGCGCTTACCTGATCACGCGACTGAACTAAAAGATGCGATGCAGTATGCGCTATTAGTAGGCGGGAAACGCATGCGACCATTGTTACATCAGATTACCGCTGAAACGTTAGGCGTTGACGCACAAGTCAGTATTGCTGTTGCCGCTGCAATTGAGTGTATACATGCTTACTCTCTGGTGCACGACGATCTGCCGGCCATGGATGATGATGATCTGCGTCGCGGACAACCGACCTGTCATATTAAATATTCAGAAGCTACCGCTATTCTCGCCGGCGACGCCTTGCAGACGCTAGCATTTGAGATTATTGCCAATGCCAGTTCACAACAGTTAGACAGCGATACTAAGCTCAAATTAATCGCCTGTATTGCTAAAGCGTCCGGCTACTGTGGGATGTGTGGTGGTCAAGCGATAGACCTTGCGTCTACGAATCAACAGGTTTCATTAGGTCGCCTGACGCAATTACACCAATTAAAAACAGGCGCGTTACTAACCGCCTGTGTTGAAACCGCAACAATAGTATCACCTTCGATTTCTAGTCAAGCTGTCTCTGATTTACTGACTTATGCACATTCCATTGGGCTTGCATTCCAAGTTCAAGATGACATTTTAGACGTTACAGCCAGCAGCGAAACACTGGGCAAACCTTCAGGCTCTGATCAAAAAGCTAACAAATCAACGTATCCAGCTTTGCTTGGCTTAGAAGGCGCGCGTGAGCAACTTCATAAATATCATGCAGAAGCGCTTCAAGCCTTGGACAGTTTACCTTACAATACAAAGCTTTTGCGGCAATTTGCCGATTTGATGTTAAATAGAACACACTAACAATAATGACCCTAGATATTAGTCAATACCCGACCTTGTCGGGTATCGAAGACCCCAAGGCACTGCGTCAGCTGCCACAGGACAAATTAACGACATTGGCCGACGAGTTGCGCCAATACCTTTTGGCTTGTGTCAGTAACAGCAGTGGCCATTTTGCCTCTGGTTTAGGCACCGTGGAACTGACTGTTGCACTACACTACGTCTATAACACTCCCTTTGACCGACTGGTTTGGGATGTCGGTCACCAAGCTTATCCGCACAAGATACTGACCGAAAGACGCGAGCGCATGCCAACCATTCGCCAAAAAAACGGATTGCACCCCTTTCCGTGGCCACCAGAGAGCGAATACGACACTTTTGCGGTGGGACATTCGTCAACGTCGATCAGTGCTGCATTAGGCATGGCCATTGCGGCCGAAAAAGAACAGCGCGACCGCAAAGTAGTAGCGGTCATTGGCGACGGCGCCATGACTGCAGGGATGGCGTTTGAAGCCCTCAACCATGGTGGTGACATAGATAAAGATTTAGTTGTCGTGTTGAACGACAATGAGATGTCTATTTCTGAGAATGTTGGCGCCTTAAATAGTCACCTTGCTCGCCTGTTAACCGGCAACCTTTTCAACTCAATTCGCGACGGTGGTAAAAAGCTGCTAAGTAATGTACCGCCAATTAAAGAATTCGCCAGCCGTGCAGAAGAACATATCAAAGGCATGGTGGTCCCTGGCACAATATTCGAAGAATTAGGATTTAAATATATCGGCCCCATCGATGGCCATGACGTGAATGGCATGGTCGATACGATGCGTAATATGCGTAATATGAAAGGCCCACAAATCCTGCACGTGGTAACACGCAAGGGTAAGGGCTATGACGTCGCCGAACAAGACCCTATTAAATACCATGCAGTGCCAAAGTTTAATCCTGCAGACAACGCCCTACCGGCAAGCAAGCCCAGCGGCCCAACATTCTCTAAGGTGTTTGGTGAATGGTTGTGTGACATGGCTGCAAAAGATCCGAAGCTAGTAGCAGTAACTCCTGCCATGCGCGAAGGCTCAGGTATGGTTAAGTTTTCACAACTTTATCCAGAGCAATATTTTGATGTTGCCATTGCTGAACAACACTCAGTAACATTTGCTGCGGGGATGGCGCGTGACGGACTAAATGCGGTCGTAGCGATTTATTCTACCTTCCTGCAGCGCGCCTACGATCAACTTATCCACGATATTGCTATCCAAAACTTACCCGTTTTGTTTGCTATTGATAGAGCCGGTATTGTTGGTGCCGATGGTCCAACACACCAAGGTGCATTCGACATTTGTTATATGCGCTGTATTCCGAACATGGTGATCATGACCCCAAGTGACGAAAACGAGTGTCGTCAGATGCTCTATACCGGTCACAAAGCAAGGGCACCTGTGGCAGTTCGTTATCCACGCGGGACAGGTATTGGTACTGCGCTAGAAGAGACTATGACAGAGTTACGTATGGGTGAATCACGTACACTCCGCGAAGGCGTAAAGGTTGCGATTTTAAACTTCGGTACTTTAATTGGTTACGCCAAAGAAGCGGCTGATACTAAAGACACTACTTTGGTCGATATGCGTTTTGTAAAGCCGCTTGATACAACCATTATTGATCAGGTCGTTGCCACGCACGATGTTGTTATTACATTAGAAGACGGTGCAATAATGGGGGGCGCAGGAAGTGCTGTAGGTGAGTACATGCAGGAACAAGGCTACACCAACCGCCTTATCAAGCTCGGTTTACCCGATAGTTTTGTGTTGCAAGGTACACAACAAGAAATGTACAACGAACTCGGCCTTGATACCGCCGGCATTCTAGCCGCGATTGAGCGTTGCTAGAGCGGCGTGTAATAAAGTAAAAGATGTAACACAATGCAGGCCATTAGGCCTGCGGCTATGTCATCCAACATAATCCCCAATCCACCGTGAACATGTTTGTCGAGAAAGCTAATCGGCCATGGCTTCCAGATATCAAAAATGCGAAAAAGCACAAAGCCCAGAACCAGCGACGTGATACCCAGCGGAACAAATAAAAAAGTCACAAGCATTCCAGCGACTTCATCCCACACAATTGAGCCATGGTCATGGACGCCTAAGTCTTTCGCTGTGCGCTCACAAATAACTATACCTAGCACTACTGCTACCAGCGTAATCGCAACATAGAACTCAATCGCCAAAGGCATTATAAGTATTAATAACGGTATAGCTGATAAAGAGCCCATGGTGCCGGGCATAAACGGGATCAAGCCACTACCAAAACCCAAGCCTAAGAAGTGAAACGGATTTTTGAGTGAGACTTTATGCCGGAGTTCAGGATCCATTGAAGTGTTGAAACCCCTGCTTGCCAGAGTGTTTGAAGGGCTTGTCGTTGCGGCGTAAATCGGTTTTTGCCGCCACGCCAGTGACTTGTCCGATACACGTCGCACGAATATTAAAGCTACTGAAGGCAGTTTCTACTTGGCTCTTGTACTCTTCACCAATAGTAAACAGTAACTCATAGTCGTCACCAGCGGTTAATCCGTATTGGATACACTGTTCTTCATCAACCAGTTGGTGTAAAGCTTCAGAGATAGGCAAACGGTCAACATGCAACAAGGCGCCACATTCTGATGCTTCTAGAATATGATGTAAATCAGCCAATAAACCATCGCTAATATCGATACAAGCACTAGCTGCGCGGCGCAACATGGTCCCGGCCACAACTCGCGGAGAAGGGAATTGGTGACGTTTTATTAAGTAATCCGCGTTTTCACCAGCTGCGGCTAACTCTCCTTTGAGGATATCAAGCCCAGCGCCAGCGTCACCCACCGTGCCAGTCACATAAATCCAATCGCCTGGCTTTGCGCCACTGCGGGTTAACGCGGATAATTCAGGTACAAAACCTTGTGCAGTAATCGTGAGCGCTAATGGTCCAGCAACTGTATCACCGCCAATGAGTTGCACTGAAAAGTACTGTGAAAGGTCATATAACCCCTTGGTAAATTCAGCTAACCATTCTTCATTAGTTTCAGGAATAGATAAAGATAGACTCATCCAGGCTGGCTCAGCCCCCATCGCCGCTAGGTCACTTAGGTTGGCGGCAACCGCTTTGCACGCAACCGCTCGAGCTGGTGTATCAGGCAAAAAGTGTACACCACTAACTAGCGTGTCGGTAGTAGTTGCAAGACACTGATTACTGGCAACCTTAGTCAAAGCGGCATCATCACCAATGCCGACCAAGACGTCTTTACGCTGGTGACCGCCGTGTTTGAAAAAGCGGTCAATGAGATCAAATTCTTTCACTATTTAGCTACGTTCGTGTTTACGCAATGTCTTGACAGCCTTGTCTAGCACGCCATTGATGAACTTGTGACTATCTTGGGCACCAAAACTCTTAGCAAGTTCGATTGCCTCATTAATAACGACCTTATAAGGCGTTTCAATGCACTGCACTAACTCAAAGGTAGCTAGCCGCAAAATAGCCTTTTCAATCGGATCAAGTTCTTCGGGTAAACGCCCCAAAAAGGGTTTTATTTGCTCATCCAGCTCTTCATATCGTCCGATGCTGCCGCGCAATAGTGACTGAAAAAAGGCCATATCAACCTTACTCATATCACTGCTGGTTGCGAGCATCAGCTCAACTTGTTCAACCGGGTTGTTAGAGAGTTGCCAAGAGTAAACGCCTTGTAAGGCTAACTCACGAGCAAAACGTCGAGGAGCTACTTTCACGCTAGGCACCTAGCTCGCTGTCAATTGCCGACATTACATTAACCATTTCTAGCGCTCCCATAGCCGCTTCAGCGCCTTTGTTACCCGCCTTAGTGCCAGAACGTTCAATCGCTTGCTCAATGCTATCAGTAGTGATCACGCCAAATGAAACTGGCAGAGTATAATCAAGCGATACTTGTGCTAGACCTTTGTTACATTCACCTGCAACAAAATCAAAATGTGGCGTACCACCGCGAATAACCGCGCCCAAAGCAATAATTGCATCGAACTTACCGCTAGCAGCCATCTTCTTCGCTGCAATCGGAAGCTCGTAGGCACCAGGTACGCGGACTACAGTGATATCACCTTCGCTGACTTCACCAACGCGATCAAGCGTATCCAATGCACCTTCTAACAAACTCTCTACAACAAAGCTGTTAAAACGTGAAACGACTACACCAAAGCGCTTACCCGTAGCACGAACATTACCTTCAATTACCTTCATAGCGGTTACCCCTAAAAAATTCGGCGCAAAGTATAGCATACTTTTCCGACAAACTGCGCTAACTTATTGGTTTATTCGTGGATATATTCGACGACTTCTAAGCCGTATCCAGATAAAGCGTGATATTTAATTGGTTTACTTAGTAGGCGCATTTTGTGTACGCCAAGACTAGCTAATATTTGACTACCAACACCAACAGTGCGCGATGAGCCCTTCCAGTCAGCTGCGGGAGGTGTATCACCGCGATCTTCCATCGCAAATTGTGTAACCTGCTGGGCGATATCTTCTTCTTTGCCGAGCAACACCAAAACACCGTCCTCTTCAGCGATGCGAGCCATAGCTTGTGGTAATGTCATTGAACGATTAACTGAGCGTGTGGAACCAAGTAAGTCGGAAAATGTATTGTGTAAATGCACGCGCACCAAGGTAGGTTGATCGTCCACGATGTCGCCTTTCTTCAAGGCAAAATGCAACTGGTTGTCAATAACGTCGCGGAACGTATGCAGCTCAAAATCACCATATTGCGTAGGCAGTTTACATTGTGCAACCGACTCTATAGTTGTTTCGTTTACATTCCGATATTCGATCAAGTCAGCAATAGTACCCATTTTCAGGTTGTGCTTGGTAGCAAATGCTTCCAGCTCCGGACGCCTAGCCATTGAGCCGTCTTCGTTGAGGATTTCAACAATGACAGCTGCTGGCTCACTTCCCGCAAGACGCGCTAGATCAACACCTGCTTCAGTGTGTCCTGCGCGGTTTAACACACCGCCTTGCTTAGCAATCAGCGGAAAGATATGTCCCGGCTGAACGATATCAGCAGCTTTAGCATCAGGTGCTACAGCAGCGAGTATCGTGCGTGCTCTGTCGGCAGCCGAAATACCTGTTGTAACCCCCTCAGCGGCTTCAATCGAAACAGTGAAATTGGTCGAGAATTGCGCGCCATTGTTATTTACCATTAATGGTAAATTTAAACGCCGACAGCGCTCTGCAGTCATTGGTAAGCACACTAACCCGCGCGCATGCGTGACCATAAAATTGATCGCCTCAGGCGTTACATGCTCGGCAGCCATGATTAGATCACCTTCATTTTCACGATCTTCATCGTCCATCAAGATAACCATCTTGCCAAGTCGAATATCTTCGATTATCTCTTGTGGGGTATGTAATGCCATATTTCTCTCTATGTGTAGGGTAACGTCTTAGGTGCGTTATTTTTTTAAAAATCCGTGCTCAGCTAGAAACGCTAAGTCTAAGTCACTTTTGCTACTTTCAGCGGCTTTTTCACCCAGTAATAAGCGCTCTAAATAACGTGCGATTAAGTCCACTTCCAAGTTGATTTTCGTTCCGACTGAATAATGGCCCAATACGGTTTCTTGTAGAGTATGCGGTATAACCCACAACATAAACTCCGCACCATTAACTTCGTTTACAGTTAAGCTTACACCATCAGTAGTAATTGAGCCTTTATGGGCAATGTATTTAGCTAGCTCATCGGGTGCTTTGACCCAAATTTCGACATATTTACTGTGCTTATTGATGCGGGAAACTGTGCCAATACCGTCAACGTGACCGCTGACAATATGCCCCCCTAAACGGTCATTTACTGCAAGCGCCTTTTCCAGATTCAATGGACTGCCGATTTGATAATCGCCGAACCCAGTCAATTTTAAGGTTTCAGCGGATACGTCTGCGCTGTAGGAGTGATTATCAAAATCAACTACGGTCAAACACACGCCATTGGTAGCGATACTGTCACCAAGTTGCACATCACTCATGTCGAGTTTGCCAACGTCAATGGTAACACGCATATCATCACCCCGTCTGTTCAGCTGTGCAATCTTGCCGACCGCTGTAATAATGCCTGTAAACATAACAATCCTAAATCTATTCGGCCTATCTTAGTATTTTGGCGCCAACACGAGTTTAACGTCCTCACCAACTTGCTCTACCGATACGTAACTTAACTGAGGAAGTTCATTCATATCTGTTTGTTGTGCGATTTTGAATAACGTCTGAGCATCCGGTCCCATTATCTTAGCTGCTTGGTAGAGAATAACCTCATCAACCAGCTGTTGCTCCAGCATGGCACCAGCCAACGTTGCGCCGGCTTCAACCCAAACAGAATTAATACCTTGCTTACCCAATCGAGATAACAATTCAGCCAGATCGACATAACCAGATACATCGGTGATTTGCCATTGCTCCGGTGAGACCGGCGTTGATTCTACCAGAACCGGATTAGCAGTGAGATTAGCGACAATCACAGGGCTTCCCGATTGGAAGATTTGAAGCTCAGGCCGAAGACGATTTTTACCATCCACAACAACTCGAACGGGTTGGCGTAAATCAAGTGCACTGACTTGTTGGGGGTATATGGCTGATTTATCAATCCTTACATTGAGCTGCGGATCGTCAACGAGCACAGTATCAGCGCCAGTTAAAATCGCACAACTCGCGGCCCGCAGCCGATGCACATCGCGTCGTGCATCCGCGCCAGTGATCCATTTACTGGCACCGTTAGCCAATGCCGTTCTACCATCTAAGGTTGCCGCTAATTTCAAGCTGACAAATGGGCGACCAGTTTCCATTCGCTTTAAAAAGCCGCGATTTAGCGCGCGTGCTTCAGCTTCGCAACAGCCGACATGAACGGCAATTCCAGCATCGCGCAAGCGCTGAATGCCGCGACCGGCAACCTGGGGGTTTGGGTCTTGCATAGCCACTACTACACGCCCTGCCCTTGCTTCAATCAAAGCATCTGCACAGGGACCAGTGCGACCATAATGACTGCAAGGTTCAAGAGTTACATAAACAGTTGCGCCACGTGTCTTATCGCCCGCCTGACGCATGGCATACACTTCAGCATGCGGTGTTCCCGCTAGCTGATGAAAACCTTCGCCAACCACTTGCGAGTGGTTATCAACAATAACGCAGCCGACATTGGGATTAGGTGTGGTAGTATATTGCCCCATCGCAGCCAGTTTTAACGCCCGCTGCATAAAAGCTTGATCAATAACTGCAGAAGCTGTTGCTTGCATTAAAGAAACTCAATCGCCAAGCTTGGCAATCTCTTCGCCAAACTCACGGATATCTTCAAACGAACGATAAACGGATGCGAACCTAACATAGGCTACTTTGTCGAGCTCTTTTAATGCATCCATGATTAGGCCACCGACCATCTCGCTGGCGACTTCTCGCTCACCTGTACCGCGCAAAGCTGATTTGATCTTTACGATGCACTGCTCGATCTGCTCTGTGCTAACGGGACGTTTTTCTAGTGCGCGCAGCATACCGGCGCGCAGCTTATCTTCATTGAATGGTTCGCGCGAACCGTCTCTTTTGATCACACGCGGCAACACTAACTCAGCGAGTTCAAAAGTCGTAAATCGCTCGTGACAAGCATTGCATTCACGTCGACGACGAATTTGATGTCCCTCGGCTACTAACCGAGAGTCAATCACCTTAGTATCTTGCGCAGTACAAAAGGGACAATGCATAGTTTGCTTATCCTGCGTAAACTGGGAAGCTATTACAAAGTTCGACTACTTCACCTTGCACGCGCTCGACAACAGACTCATCACCCATGTTGTCCAACACATCACAAATCCAAGTTGCCACTTGCTTCGCTTCAGCTTGTTTAAAGCCGCGACGAGTAATAGCTGGCGTACCAATACGCAAACCACTGGTTACAAATGGTGAACGCGGATCTTTTGGCACTGAGTTTTTGTTAACTGTAATATTTGCACGACCTAGTGCAGCATCGGCATCTTTACCAGTGA
>CAXRGW010000107.1:0-33319 GCA_964230255.1 Alteromonas sp. | reverse complement strand
GGGATAGTGTGGGGCTTCCCCATGTGAGAATAGCACATCGCCAGACCGGTAACCGGGTGTTCCCAATTCGAAGAAGGGCTATCCACACGGATAGCCCTTTTTTATTGTCTTGAAAAACGTTAATTCGTTGGCAACTAAGCGTAAGCGTCCGGGCAAACAGGTGGTTGCTCCACAGTTTTGCGCGATGCTTCATTGGTATGTAGTTAAAGTAAACGCTTAATTCTGCAACTTATTCCTAAAGAGGAGTAGCCCTAAACCAACCAGTTACGGAAAGTCTGTTAGCTCCAGCAAAAGGGGTTACATAGCTAACGCTATGAATATGTTTTACGTCAAATAGACTAATCGAGTTATATCCCGGTGCCCATGATATGTTTGGTGTACCATCATTGTCGTAAAATTGTAAAAGACCTCCCCAATCAGGATGCCATTCAGGTGTAAAGCTTATTACATAGGCCACACGCCTTTGCTCAACAGGGTGCATGTCTGAATGCCTTGTAAGGTAATGACCGGGGACGTATTTTGTCGCTTGTGCGCTTGCAGCTATAATGTCATCGTGGCCACTTAGCTGTCTCACCCAAGCAAGCACATCTTCGCTGTTCAACCATTGGTTTAGGTTTTCTAGCGTACTATTAGACTTATCAATCCCGGACAAGTTTTTACGGCCATAAATGAATCCTATACCTTGGCGCGCGGCATTCTGACTTTCTTGCAGCATGGTTTTACGTCGTTCTGGCGACAAATTACTCCATTCAAGCGGGCTAAGATTTAATGTCTGGTTACCTTGCGTTAGAGCAACATCAAACACTACTTCACTACTCAGCGCCTTATAAATAACCTGTGCAGAACTGTCATCTAAGATATTTAAAAGTCTTGCGCGCTGCTCTTTCGCGAATTCTTGTTCGGCTCTTTGGTAATCAAAAAGCTGATTAAATTGTATGGTCATTGGGGTGATTCACTAATTCTTATTAATCTAAATTGTAACAAAACAGAGTCGCTTTTGGGTACTATTTGGCTTGATGTTATCTACATGATTAAGCGGTCAAGCGATAAAAAACATTTTATTAGAGACCAATAAACGCAGCTCGGACACACTTTGTAACACCTCACCTATTATGTGGTTATTAGACTTGTTTATTAGTGTTTTTGCGGTTTTAAACTTTTTCGAATTCTCTAGCGACTTATAGTTATTGTATAAGAACGTTACCGCAGAACTCGCACATGGACATTACACGCTCAGCAATTAAAAACGCCGTTGGTGTTGGCATAGTTGTAGCAATCATTAGCGTAATCGGTTTGTACAGCCTATTTAATTTACCGATTCAGCTCTTCCCTGATATTGAACGTCCTCAAATTTCAATTCAAACATTTTGGCGTGCTGCTTCGCCGCAAGAAATAGAATCTGAGATCATCGAACCACAAGAGGAGGTCTTGCAAGGTCTACCTGGCTTGCACAGCATGACTGCTTGGGCAAACCAAGGAAACGCTTGGATCAACCTTGAATTTGGTTTAGATACCGACATGCAGCAAACGCTGATTGAAGTCATAAGTCGGATGAATCGCGTTCCCCCCTTACCTAGAGATGCACTATCACCAAACATTATGCTTGGTGGTTGGGGTGGTGGCACTCCAGCGCTAACCTATTTCTTTCTACAAAAGCTCCCTGGTAATACTGGCAACATTGAGCAGTATGTCACTTTTTTCGAAGAAGAGGTTAGGGCAGAGCTTGAAAGTATTCCGGGCGTCGCTCGTGTTCGTATGGAAAGCGGTATTGGTGGTCCACAAGAGTTCCAAATCGTGTTTGACCCATTCCTCGCCGCGGAGTTTGGTGTTGATCTTACCAATATAACGCGGATGTTAGGCTCATCCACTGACGTTTCCGGTGGTTTTGTTGAAGTGGGACGCCGTCGCTACACCATGCGATTTGAAGGTCGCTATTCTCCCGAAGAAATGGGCGACATGATATTAGAATGGCGTGATGGAAGCCCAATTCGATTAAGAGATATTGCCGATATTCGTATTCAACGTGCAGACGGCTCTAATTTCAGTATTCAAAACGGCAATCCGGCGATTTCGATTCGCATTGATAGAGAAAATAACGCCAACGTACTGACAACGCTACAAGCAGTTAAAGGCAAGGTCAGTGAACTAAATGCCGAGCTTTTAGCGCCACAGCAATTGACCCTGGTGCAGTCTTTTGATGCCTCAGTATTTATTTATCGCGCAATAAACCTAGTATCGAGCAATTTATTTATCGGTGTATTGCTATCTATCGGTGTGTTGTGGTGGTTTATGCAGCAAATGCGTGCGACAGTAATCGTGGCATTGGCTATCCCAGTTTCATTACTAAGCACCTTTATCGTCTTACAAATAACAGGGCGCTCATTAAACGTTATCTCACTTGCTGGTTTGGCATTTGCTGTCGGTATGGTGCTAGACGCTGCCATTGTAGTTTTAGAAAACATCGTCAGAAATAGAACCAGCAATAAAGACCGAAAAGAAGCAGCTACAATAGCAACTTCACAGGTATTTGGCGCATTGATGGCATCTACTGCTACAACGGTTGCGATCTTTATACCGGTTATGTTTTTAAGCGATGTCGAAGGTCAGTTATTTGCCGATCTTGCATTAACCATTGCAATAGCAGTTAGTATTTCATTTATTGTAGCGGTCACGGTATTGCCAGTAATTGCCAGCCGTTTTCTGAAAGGTGATCTACCCAAAGACCGTTTGGCAGGTGTTTGGTCTAAAGTCGCTGGTTTTGTTATGCGCTTGAGTGCCACGAACAAACGCCGTTGGTCAGTTGCTATTGTGCTGATGTCAATTCCAGTAGTCGCGACATTCTTACTCATACCAAAACTCGATTATTTACCGCCAGTTAAACGCGATGCTGTAGACGCATTCTTTAACTTTCCCGCAGGCGTGAGTGAACAATTTATTGAACAAGAAGTCATGTCATTAGTGGTTGAGCGCCTACAGCCGTATATGGATGGCGAGAAACAACCAGCGCTTAAGAATTACTACATCATAACCTGGCCGAATGGCGGAACCATTGGCGTGCGGGTACAAGATCAATCCCAAGTGAACGTGCTTGAAGACTTGATGCAGAATGAAATTCTCAAGGATCTTCCAGATACCCAAGCATTTGCTATGCAAGGTAACTTATTTGGTGGCTTCGGCAACGGTCGCTCAATTGATGTAAGGCTACAGGCCATTGATCAAGACGGTTTGACTCAAGCAGCTGTGCAAGGACTCGATCTTCTACGAGCGGCTTTTCCTGGTGCCAATGTCCGTGCTAACCCAAGCCTAGAGCAAGCGGAGCCAGAGCTACAATTCTACCCCAACGACTCACGCATTATGGAAGTAGGCTATGACCGCCCACGTGTCGCCAGTTTAGTTAGAGCTATGGGTGACGGTGTCTATGTGGGTGAGTATTTTGATGGCATTAAACGCATGAACATCATTTTACGTTCACAAGACTGGCAAACTCCAGAGCAGTTGGCTACCACACCATTGATGACACCCAGCGGTGAAATTGTCCCCCTAGGTGATCTCGTCAATGTGACTCGCGCGGTTGGTCCTAGCCAGATCCAACGCGTTGAACGCAAGCGAACGCTGACATTAAGTGTCAACCCGCCAGATGATATGACGCTAGAAGAAGCGATGAATATCATTGAGCAAGAAGTCGAGCCACAATTATTAGTTGCTATGCCAGTAGATGGCAATATCAGCTACGCTGGCAGTGCAAATAGCTTGAATCAAGCCATAACAACAATGAGTCAGAACTTCTTATTTGCGATGGGATTGTTGTTTGTTCTTATGGCGGGGTTATTCCGATCGGCTAAAGATAGTTTATTAGTCGTACTAGCAATTCCACTAGCGACAGTGGGCGGAGTCGTAGCAATTCGCTTACTCAATCTAGTGACCTTCCAGCCATTGGATTTGCTGACAATGATCGGTTTTATCATCCTGCTAGGCTTAGTTGTAAATAACGCTATTTTACTCGTTCACCAAACCCGTCAAGGCGAAAGAGCTGGCCTCAATCGCACTGAAGCCGTTGAACAATCATTGTTACTGCGTTTACGCCCAATCTTTATGAGCACCATGACCTCGATTTTCGGTATGTTGCCGCTATTGCTAATGCCAGGTACAGGCAGTGTTATTTATCGAGGTTTAGCGGCCGTGATTGTCGGCGGCATGATTGTCAGCACCGTATTTACGTTAATTTTATTACCCACATTGCTGCAGCTGAACTTGCACTGGCGTGCTTGTATTGCATCAAGTTCAACGCCAGTTGGTAATCTAGCTGGCGCCAAACACTTTAAGCATCCTGACCAGGTTTAATATTACGGACTATCACTATGAAAATGTTTAAGTCTCTCCAACTCGCACTACTTACTGTTTGTACTCTCTATGTCGGTGCAGCATTCGCACAACAAGCACCCTCTCCTGAGGCAGCCCTTGTTGAGGTTCAACAAGTATTCAATGAGTCCATTGCTGATCATATCTGGCTACCCGGAACAGTCATGAGTCGGACTGATTCCAAAATCGCTGCGGAAGTGTCAGGCCGTCTTATTTGGCTTGCAGATGAAGGCAATATAATCCAAGCCGGAGAAGTATTAGCGAAACTTGATGATACCCGTTTGCAATTGTTGCTCGGCCAAAATCGAGTCAATATCAACAAACTTCAGGCCCGAGTTGATTTATTAACACGTCGTTCTGAGCGCTTTATCCAAATGGCTGCACAGAGCGCCATGTCGAAGGCTCAACTGGATGATATCAATATGGAATTGGAAATGGCTAGGCAGGATTTAGCGGAGGCGGAATTTGCTTTGCAGTTAACCGAATATCAGATTGCGCAAAGTGAAGTGAAAGCCCCATTTACCGCGATGGTTGTTGAGCGATTGCAATCTCCAGGTGAGTTTACGGGAATAGGACAAACGCTGCTGCGAATTGTCGATACGCAAAATGTAGAAGTCAGTGTTCGAGCCCCACTTACGGCTATTCCATATATCCAAAAAGGAATGATCGTAACTATCGACCAGCAGGCATCGCGCAGTGAACAACCAATTCGAGCCATAATCCCTATCGGTAACGAACAATCACGCATGATGGAAGTTAGAGTTATGCTGGAACCTACTGAATTTGCTATTGGAAGTGCGGTTAGAGTTGCACTACCACATAGCGACTTCCACGATGGTCTGACAGTCCCCAGAGATGCATTGGTATTGCGTAAAAGTGGTACGTTCATCTATCAAGTTAACGCCGATAACGAAGCAATAAGAGTATCGGTTGAAACTGGTATAGGTATAGATGAGCGTGTAGAGGTGTTTGGCAATATTGAAGACCAAATGCCAGTAGTCACACGAGGTGCAGAACGCCTACGAGAAGGTCAAAAAGTGCGATTTGAGGCGGCTAATACTATACTTACAGCAGGGAATAATTAGGCATTTTGATAAACGCTTTAAATTTAAAGTTTATGTGTAACATAGGTTTACGTGTTTCTTCGGTAAAAAAGATGTTTTTTTGAAATGTTTTTACAACGCCTAAGGTCTATTTATTCGAGTGTGGTAGACACACAAAAAAGACTCGCAATTGTTAATGGGAACAAAAATATGAAACAAGTTAAGAAATCATCTATCGCTACTGCTTTAGGCGCAGTTGTAATTGGCTCACTAGCAACTGTGAGTGTGCAAGCAAGCGCTAGTCCATTCGGCGCTCAGCAGTTAGAAGCTGGTTACATGACACTTGCGCAAGAAGGCAAATGCGGCGAAGGCAAGTGCGGTGGCGACAAAGAAGGCAAGTCTAGTGAAGGCAAATGCGGCGAAGGCAAGTGCGGTGGCGACAAGGCTGCCAAAGCTACTGAAGGTAAGTGTGGCGAAGGCAAATGCGGTGGCGACAAGGCTGCCAAAGCTACTGAAGGTAAGTGTGGCGAAGGCAAATGCGGCGGCGATAAAGCTGCTAAAGCAACGGAAGGCAAATGTGGCGAAGGCAAGTGCGGTGGCGATACGCCTGAAAAAGCGACCGAAGGTAAGTGTGGCGAAGGCAAATGTGGTGGCCAAGCATAACGCTTATTTAAGCATTGCTAAAAGAGCCGGTTTAAATACCGGCTTTTTTATCTCTATAATAAAGTTGAATATGCCGAGGATTGAATTGTGAGAGAGTTAGCAGGTGCAGGTTTAGGACTACGCCGAGAAATGTTGGACGAGCTCATTGAGCAAGTACCTAGTGAAGTGGATTTTTGGGAGGTTGCGCCAGAGAACTGGATACCACTGGGTGGCAGTTATGCGCGCAAGTTCGCGCAACTTGCAGCGTCAAACACTTTTACAACTCACGGCCTGTCGCTGTCTATTGGTAGCTCAGATCCGCTCGATACTGAATTTGTTAAACAGGTAAGAGCGTTTTTAGATGAGCACAACATCTCCTTTTATAGCGAGCATTTGAGTTACTGTTCCGGCCATGGACATATGTACGACTTGATGCCTATACCTTTCACTTATGACGCTGTGAAGCACGTTATAAGTCGCATTCAGCAAGTCCAAGACATTTTGATGCGCCCACTTATTTTAGAAAACGTGTCTTATTATGCGGCACCCGGGCAAGCGATGTCTGAAGTTGAATTTACTCAAGATATTTTAAAACAGTCGGGTTGTGAGTTGCTACTAGATGTAAATAATGTCTATGTTAATTCGATTAATCACGGCTACGACGCCAAAGCATTTATTGAGGCGATGCCGACTGGAAAAATAGTTTATGGTCATATCGCTGGTCACTACGATGAAGCGGACGACTTAAAAGTCGACACCCATGGCGCTGATGTTAAGGATGAAGTATGGGAGCTTCTGCGTTATGCATACCAAGTACACGGTGTGTTTCCTACGCTCTTGGAGCGCGACTTCAATATTCCAAGTATGGGCGAATTGGTGAGCGAAGTTGAACGTATCAAACATATTCAGCGAGAGTTTTCCGAATCTGACCAACAAGGGCTGATTGCATGAGCGGTTTTGCCGATATTCAACAGCAATTTGTAGCGCATATTAAGGACCCGCAGCAGCACAGTTTTGAGCATGGTATTGAAGATCGACGTTTAAAGGTATATCGCGAGTTATTCTTCAATAATATTCTAGGATTTTTAAATACAGGCTTTCCTGTTTTAAAGTCAATTTACGGGGAGGAGGAATGGCATACACTTGCTCGCCGATTTTTTGCCGAACATCATTGTCGGTCACCCTTTTTTGTTGATATCAGCAAGGAATTCGTTGAATACCTTGCGAATGAATATAGCGCGACCGCTAGTGATCCTGTGTTCTTGCAAGCACTGGCTCATTATGAATGGTTGGAACTAGACGTTTCTGTGCGCAAAGGACAACTTATAAATTCAGCTGTCGAGGATTTGTCTGAAACTGCGAATATTCGTTTTTCAGCGCTTGCATCATTAGTCAGCTACAGCTTTCCTGTGCACCAAATCAGTCCGGAGTTTCAGCCTACCGGTGAGAGTGCCCCGGTATTTTTGGTGGTCTATCGCGATGCCACAGAGCGCGTAGCGTTTACTTTAGTCAATCAGGTCACAGCGTTTCTTTTGGATGTATTGGAACAAAACGAAGGGTTGCAGTTACCTCAGCTTATTGAATTACTTCATCAAGCTCTGCCACAAATGGAACTGGCGCAGTTACAAGAAGCGACGATAGACATCCTAAGGCAATTCATTCAAAAACAGGTTTTATTCATCGAATAAACTATTTTTTTGCGGTTATTTGTGGCCAATGAGGCCCGATTTGAACTACCAATTGTTGTCACATTAAAGTACCATTTGCGGCTGTTTTTATGCTCAATGAATAGGTAATTTCAAATGGCAGACAATTCTGAATTTAAAGAAGTCTACAACTGGCGGTACTTCTTTTTAGCACTTGGCGTATTAGTTATGATACCGCTGATGCACATCGTGTTAGGCTGGTACGTTTTTTACTTTAGCCACTAGAAGTTGATACTGTGACCACTGAGTATATTAAATCGGTCGTTAAGACCATCCCTGATTATCCTAAACCGGGCATTCAATTTCGCGATGTCACAAGTGTATTAGAAGATCATCAAGCTTTTTCTAGTTGTATTGCATTGATGGTAGAAAAATACGGTCCGATGAAATTCGACAAAGTTGCGGGTACTGAGGCACGGGGATTCTTATTTGGTGCGCCATTAGCCATTGAATTAGGCATTGGTTTTATTCCTGTACGCAAGCCAGGTAAGTTGCCGCGCGAGGTTATTGCTGAAGACTATGAACTTGAGTACGGTATGGATACGCTGGAGATGCACAAAGATGCAGTAAAACCTGGCGAGCGAGTACTGATGATTGACGATCTACTCGCGACGGGCGGTACTATGGTTGCCACGGCAAATTTGATCAAGCGTCTTGGTGGAATTGTCGAACATGCCGGTTTTGTGATTTCACTGCCCGACATAGGCGGTGAAGCGAGATTAAATGAGCAGGGCATTGAGAGCTTTGCAATTTGTGAGTTTGAAGGCGAATAAATAAACGCATGAGTTATCAAGTCCTAGCCCGAAAATGGCGTCCGCGCAAATTCTCTGAACTGGTTGGTCAAGAGCACGTTGTTGCCGCGATTTCTAATGCTCTGGACAACAATCGTTTACACCACGCATACTTGTTTACTGGGACTCGAGGAGTAGGTAAAACCACTATCGCGCGCATCTTTGCGAAGAGTCTCAACTGCGAAACCGGTCAAAGCGCAAACCCGTGTGGCAAATGTGGTACCTGTTTAGACATTGAACAAGGCCGTTTTGTCGACTTGTTGGAGATTGATGCCGCATCACGTACCAAAGTGGAAGACACTCGTGAGCTGCTCGATAACGTTCAGTATCGCCCGACCAAAGGGGACTACAAAGTCTATTTGATCGACGAAGTCCACATGCTATCTAAGCACAGCTTCAACGCGTTGTTAAAAACACTTGAAGAGCCACCGCCGCACGTAAAATTCTTGTTGGCGACTACTGATCCTCAGAAATTACCGATTACCATTTTGTCGCGCTGTTTACAGTTTAATCTTAAAGCGCTATCTCGAGAGCAAATTAGCCAACAATTAGCTCATGTTCTAGGTGCTGAAAATATAAACTTTGAAGCATCAGCACTAGGTTTAATAGCGCGTGCAGCCCAAGGTAGTATGCGAGACGCTCTGAGTTTAACCGATCAAGCGATCGCTCAGGGTGATAATCAAGTAACCCAAGCGGTTGTAACTGATATGCTAGGTCTACTCGATCGCAATCATATTCTACGACTTGCACAGAGTTTGGCGACCAAACAGAATCAGCAAGTATTGGATATAGTGGCCGAATTAGCCGCTCAAGCACCCGATTTTAGCCAAGTCTTAAATGAGCTCAATGCGACTTTACATCAGATTGCATTGACGCAAATTGTTCCTGATGCATGCCGTTTAGAAACTACACATGCAAAGGCGATTTACCAACTGGCTAAAACCTTTAGCCCTGAACACGTACAATTGCTTTATCAAATGGGAGTAGATGGTCTACGTACGCTTAATTTTGCACCGGATCCACAAACAGGTGTCGAAATGGTGTTAATGCGTATGTTGGCTTTTTCGCCAACAACCGAGTTGGCTGATGTAGAAGCAATCATTCAAAACCCTCCAGTATCGACTCCTGTTAAAGCGCAAGAGTCCACTTCTATACCCACAGTAGGTCCAGTCGAGCAGTCTACCCCTGTAGTCCCTGAGCCAACCGAAGTCTTACAGCAAGGCGTAATTGAATCAGAACATTACCTTGAACAACTAGGCCAGGACGATTTGTTGGCGCAGCAACAGGCATTAGAGCACCAAGCTGAACAGATGCGACAGCAGTCGCAAGCTGCTCAAACAGAAGTTGTTGAGACGCCTAGCGCTGCAATTGATAATATCGATTCCCAGCAGCAGGTGCCGACACCAGTAGAGCAAAATGTGGATGATGCTAATTTAGCCCGCACTAAGGCGATGTTGGAAATGCAACAGCGTATGATGGGTGGATTGGATCAAGAGATTCCCCAAGAGGCGACAGATAATGCAAAAAAGTTTGAATCGGCGGTTCCATCCATTCCTTTTGCGGGGGAGGGTGACAGTGTTGATCTGAACGATTCAACAACGTCAGAAATAGTTGAGTCAGATTTCGCGCCACTGCTTTCAGATGAGCAAGCTGAAGAACCACAAGTAGATGCGGAAATTGGGTCACAAGCGGCTAATCAGCCCCAACTGGATAATTATGTTCAGGCGTCATCGAGCAGCGACAGTGAGCAAAGCCAAGAACCTATTCCTCAAGCAGAGCAGCGAGAGGTCTCAGCGGCTGATAATTACCCGGCGGCGCAATCACCGGTTGAGCAAAGCGATTCTTCTCCTGTAATTACCGAGAATGAAAACGTACAACCTTTCTTAAGCAATGGCGACAAGTTGAAGTCCGCTAGCCAGATTGATCCTTGGTCAGCAAATGTTAGCAATCTCGCCGTTGCCGGCTTGGTCAAACAAATTGCGATTCAATCAAGCTTTGCACAACAAGGTGATGCAGTAGTATTAACATTAGATAGAGAACAACAGCACTTACTCAGTGATAGTGCAAAGGTCCAGCTAGAACAAGCACTACAAGTTGAACTCAATGCGCCTGTTGCGTTGTCTATAAATATTGGCGAACCAGCACAAACCCCGTTTTCAATTCAAAAATCAATCGATCAGATGCGTCATCAATATGCCTGTGAAGTGGTTGATAGCGACCCTGCTATCGAGCAACTACAGGAAGCATTCAATGGCAATGTGTTAACTGACAGCATCAAGCCACAATAGTTAGGAGACAAATAATGTTTAAAGGTGGAATGGGCAATATAATGAAGCAAGCCCAGCAAATGCAGGAAAAAATGCAAAAAGCGCAAGAAGAGCTTCAATCTATTGAAGTGGTTGGCGAAGCTGGGGCCGGCATGGTCAAGGTAACCATGACATGTAATCACAACGTGCGTCGCGTTGAAATCGATCCGAGTTTGATGGACGACGACAAAGAAATGATAGAAGATTTGGTGGCTGCAGCAACTAATGACGCGGTGCGCCGCGTGCAAACTACTAGCCAAGAGAAAATGGCGGGTATCACTGGCGGTATGCAGATGCCTCCAGGTTTTAAAATGCCATTTTAATTGAACCCTAATGAGCAAGAGTTTTAGTCCGTTACTCAGTGAGCTAATCGAATCGCTTCGCGTTTTGCCCGGCGTAGGTGGTAAGAGCGCCCAACGCATGGCCTTTAGTTTACTAGAGCGCAACCGCGATGGCGCACTGCGTCTTAGTAAAGTGCTGCATGATGCTATGGAGCATATTGGCAATTGTTCGCAGTGCCGCACTTTCACGGAAAAAACCTTATGCGACATTTGTGCCCATCCGGTTCGCGGTAATGCAGACACTATCTGTATTGTAGAAGCGCCGCAAGATGTACTGGCAATCGAACAGACCTCACAGTTCAAAGGGCGCTATTTCGTGCTAATGGGCCACTTATCACCACTCGATGGCATTGGCCCAGAGCAAATTGGTCTTGCTCTACTGGCTGAACAATTAGACGCAGGTGGGATCAATGAAGTTATTGTCGCGACAAACCCTACTGTTGAAGGCGAGGCCACCTCTCATTACATCGCAGAGATGTGTCGCAAACGCAGCATAACTGCTACCCGCATAGCTCATGGTGTGCCCGTAGGCGGCGAACTCGAATATATTGATGGTAATACGCTAGGTCACGCTTTGTCTGGGCGCCGAGATATCTAGCAGTCATTTATTTAGCCTTTTTCTGGCACAGAGAAAAAATCACTTCCAACGGTTGAAAAATATTCCTTCGACCACACTTACAAGCGATAAATAAATCCATTCTGTTGTTAAGGAGATTAGGTCTTATGTCGCAAGTGGCACATCAAGAGACTCACGGTTTTCAGACTGAAGTGAAGCAGCTGTTACAGCTGATGATCCATTCATTGTACTCAAATAAAGAAATATTTTTGCGCGAGCTAGTATCAAATGCGGCGGATGCCGCCGACAAGTTGCGTTTTAAAGCGTTATCCAATGATGCATTGTATGAAAACGATGGTGATTTGAACGTTAAGCTTAGCGTTGATACTGACAAAGGCACAATCACAATAGCCGATAACGGTATCGGTATGACTCGAGACGAGGTAATCGAAAATCTTGGTACGATTGCGAAATCAGGAACTAAAGATTTCTTCAGTCAATTGACCGGTGACCAAGCCAAAGATTCACAATTGATTGGTCAATTTGGGGTTGGTTTTTACTCTGCCTTTATTGTTGCTGATCAAGTAACTGTGCGCACCCGTGCAGCCGGTGCAGACAAATCTCAGGGCATAGAGTGGAGTTCTGCCGGTGAAGGTGAGTTCACTATCGCTGAGATTGAAAAGGCCGAACGCGGTACTGAGATCACCTTGCATGTGCGCGACGATGAAAAAGAATTTGTTGATAATTGGAAACTGCGTTCAATCGTAGGGAAATACTCTGACCATATCAGTATTCCCGTGCTTATGTGGAAAGCGCCAACTGAAGAAAGCGAAGGACCAGATGGTGAAAAAATCCCAGCGCAACCGGGCGAATGGGAAGCGGTAAACAGAGCGACCGCCCTGTGGACCCGTGATAAATCTGAAATCTCTGAAGAAGAATATCAAGAGTTTTACAAACACGTATCACATGACTTTGCTGATCCACTAGCGTGGTCTCACAATCGCGTAGAAGGTAAAACTGAATATACTAGCTTGTTGTACATTCCGAGCAAAGCGCCATTTGATATGTGGAACCGCGAACACAAGCATGGCTTGAAACTCTATGTGCAGCGCGTCTTTATTATGGATGATGCAGAACAGTTTATGCCGACTTATTTGCGTTTTGTGAAGGGCCTCCTAGATAGCAATGACCTGCCACTGAACGTATCACGTGAAATTCTTCAAGATAACAAGGTATCTCAAGCATTGCGCCAAGGTTGTACCAAGCGTGTGTTACAAATGCTTGAGCGTATGGCTAAAAACGATGCTGACAAGTATCAAGCCTTTTGGTCTGAGTTCGGTAATGCCTTAAAAGAAGGTCCTGCTGAAGATTTCGCCAATCGTGAAAAGATTGCTGGCTTGTTGCGTTTTGCCTCAACTGATAGTGATTCAAGTGTGCAAAACGTATCACTAGACGATTACATCGAACGCATGAAAGAAGGTCAGGACAAGATTTACTTTGTCACAGCAGATAGTTATCAAGCGGCGAAGAACAGCCCGCACTTAGAGATCTTCCGCAAGAAAGGCATCGAAGTGTTATTGTTATCTGAGCGCATTGATGAGTGGTTGATGTCTCACCTGACTGAATATAAAGAGAAGCAACTGCAGTCGATTGCGCGCAGTGATGTTGATTTGTCGGCATTGGACGACGAAGACAGTAAGCAAGCGCAAGAAGACGCGGAAAAAGAAGTCGAAGGCGTGCTAGAGCGACTTAAAACCGCATTAGGCGACAAAGTTATCGATACTAAGTTTACTCATCGCTTGACCGATTCACCGGCTGTAATAGTGGCCGATGACAACGGCATGACAACGCAGATGATGAAGCTTATGCAAGCAGCAGGGCAACCTGTACCAGAAGTGAAGTATCACTTTGAGGTTAATCCGGAACATGCACTAGTAAAACGCATCGCTGAAGTCCAAGATGAAGAGGCGTTTGGACAATGGGCCAATGTGTTGTTTGATCAAGCTGCCTTGTCCGAGCAGGGCAGCCTGGAAGATCCTTCGGCGTTTGTGAAGAATCTAAACAGCTTGTTGATGACCCTTTCTAAGTAGGCTTTGATAGCATTCAAAAAGCGAGTCTTAAGACTCGCTTTTTTTTGCCTTTGATTTTAAGCGCATACGAAATTAGTCTAATGAATACAGATTATCCGGTGACTTTCTTGTGTTGCTGCAGTTGAATGTGTAAAGTGCTCGCAGTCAAAAAAATAACGATGGAGATCGCAGAATGCGGATTATTCTTCTTGGCGCACCTGGCGCCGGAAAAGGAACTCAAGCACAGTTCCTAATGGGGCGTTATAACATTCCCCAAATCAGTACCGGTGATATGCTTCGCGCCGCGATTAAGGCAGGTACTGAAATGGGCCTTGCAGCTAAAAAAGTTATGGATGCAGGTCAGTTAGTTTCGGATGAAATTATTATTGGCTTGGTTAAGGAGCGTATTGCTCAGTCAGATTGCCAAAACGGCTTCTTGCTCGACGGCTTCCCTCGCACCATACCGCAAGCTGAAGCTATGGATACCAACAATATTAACGTCGACCACGTTATTGAATTTGATGTTGCTGATGACGTTATTGTTGACCGTATGGCGGGACGTCGGGTTCACCCTTCATCAGGTCGTGTTTATCACGTAGTTTACAATCCGCCTAAAGTGGAAGGTAAAGACGACGAAACTGGCGATGAATTGATTGTACGTGATGACGATAAAGAAGAAACCGTACGCAAGCGTTTAGACATTTATCACCAGCAGACTAAGCCTCTCGTAGATTTCTATCAAGCGGCTGCAAGTGAAAGTAAATGCCAGTATCACAAGCTAGACGGCACTCAACCCGTTGAGTCCGTTAGTGCACAATTGGCCGAGCTCTTAGGATAAGATTATGGAATCTGCTCATGTTGAAATCACTAGCTTCTATGCAAGCTTACTCGCGATTTGTTATCTTTACCTGTCGATTTTGGTGATCCGCTCACGTCGCCTAGCGAAAGTGAGTCTTGGTGACGGCGGTGATTCAACTTTGCAGCAGCTGTCTAGGGCTCATGCTAATTTTGCTGAGTATGTGCCTATAACCCTTATTCTGGCTTTTTGTTTAGAGTTAAATACAGACTTTACTTTGGTCGTTCACATTGCTTGCGTTTTACTGCTACTTGGTCGCTTAACTCATGCCTATGGTCTGCGCCATCATATTGGTGCAAGCTGGCAACGGGTGGTCGGTATGCTGTCGACTTTTGCTGCAATTCTGTTACTGGGCGTGTTCAATTTAGTCTGGTTGTATTTCTAAGCACCAATCCCCGATATGAAAAACGGCGCCAAATGGCGCCGTTTTTCGTGACAGGGAGTTTACAGTTTAATCAGAACTTATTGGTTCTCGATTAATTGACTGCCAATTTCTATTTTCCGAGGCTTTTTCGCCTCTGGGATCACACGCTCTAAGTCAATGTGTAAGAGTCCGTGCTCCATGTCGGCAGCCAACACCTTAACATGGTCTCCGAGCTGGAATTTACGCTCGAAGTTGCGCTCAGAAATCCCTTTGTGCAAAAACTTTTGCTCGGTATTCTTGGCTTCTTTTGAACCTGTGATCTTTAATGAGTTCTCTTGTACTTCAATGCTGACGTCGTCCTTGCCAAATCCCGCAATAGCCATCGTAATGCGATATTTGTCTTCGCCGATTAATTCAATGTTGTAAGGAGGGTAAGCACTTTGTTTTTCAGCACGAGTTGCTGCGTCAACCAATGACGCTAAGTGGTCTGAACCGATGAATGAACGGTAAAGTGGAGATAGATCGATAGTACGCATAGTCATATCCTTTATATTAAGCAATATGTTGTAAAAGTATGCCCCGATAGTCGGCGGCGGTTTTATCGGCCTCTCTTGAGCACCGATAAAATAGATATGATACTGACCAACAATTTTTCAAGAAAAAAATTTAAATTAATTTTTAAATGATTGAAATTAATTAAATTATTTCTTCAAACCAACGATCTTTACGCGGGATGTAATAGTTGTCTAAGTCCAAAGACGTGATGACGCGGGTGGCTTTACCGGTGATTTCCGATAAAGGCACAAGTCCGTATACACGGAAATCTTGACTATTATTGCGATTGTCACCCAAAACCAAATAATAGTCTTCTGGAATAGTGACAAGCTTAAAACTGCTGTACTGGCCAACATTCCCTGTGAGCTGGATTGCATGTGGATGGTCAAACAGCTCTTCTATCAAGGTATCGCCATCAGCGCGATGATTTATCCTATCACCATTGATGAACAACGTATTTTTAACCATTGAGATTTGATCACCCGGTACACCAATGACACGTTTAATCAGACGATTGTCAGCCGCACTGGATTCAAAGGTGACAATATCGCCGCGTTGAGGCTTACTGCGCTGCATGATCACAATATCAGTGAAGGGTACGTCCAATCGATAGGCCATTTTATCGACTAATACGCGATCACCTTCGATAATAGTTGGCAGCATTGAACCGGTGGGTACGTGATACCAATCTGCAATACTGCTGCGCGTTGCAAACAACAGAAAAATAAACAAAATGAAACCGATATTGTCTTTGATTATAGATGCCAAATAACGCATGAGTTTACCTTACTAATGTCTTGTATTAAGGATACAACGATTGACACTTGGTCGGCACCCTTAACATGTAAAATATTATGACCAAATCGCGACTAATGGTTAGTCTGCACCTATGGCTCGCTTCACGCTTTCCCACCAATACAACGAGCGCAATGCTAAACGACGCATGGGTGCCAGTGGATATTTCACCAATGGCGTTTGATAATAGGGAAGTTGCGGCAGATTGTTAGGTTCGTATAGTTGCTGTGCAAGACGTTTACCCGCTTGAATCGAGAACGCCAGCCCCGCACCACAGTAACCCGCGCTGTAAGATGTTGCCGTTGCCTTATCGTGATAAATCCGTGGATAGTCATCCATGGAAATATTGACCCAGCCGCTCCAGAAGTTCCCAATACTAATGTCGCCTAAATCAGGAAAGGTCATCTTTAAACCGTTAAGCAGATTTTGCTTACTCTTAACTGAATCCGCGTCATGACCAGCAATTGCACCGCGCCCTCCAAATAACAATCGACCATCAGCAAGGATGCGATAGTAGTATTTTAGCGAGCGTGTATCCATCACCATCAAACCACTCCGCATCCGTAACTTGTTCAGTTGTTCAGAAGCAAGTGGCTGGGTCACTAGGATGCTCGACATTACTGGAAAGTTGCGGTTGTACAGTGAGGCATGCAGTTTATTCGGCCCGTAGGCATTGGTTGCTAGGATTAGTTGGTTGACTTCAACATTGCCATAAGGTGTATAAACCAGGTGCTTACCATTGTTGAACTCAGCGTTTAAGACCGGTGTACTGCCGAAAAGCCGCGCGCCACTGGCTGCTGCACGGTTTGCCAAACCCTGTGCCAGTTTCCATGGATTAACACCGAAGGCATTAGGGTGATATATGCCACCATATTGCTCCGTGCTGGCAATATACTCTGCCGCAACCTGAGCTTGGCTAAGCGGAATTATTTTGTCATCGTAAGTGTCGCTAAAGACGCGTGCTTGTTGATGTAAAGCTTGGGTCTTTCGTTGCGTGTGGGCGAGTTTTAAATAACCGCCTGCTTGCACGTCACAGTTTATCCCCGCATCGATAAAAGCCTTTACAGTATCTACCGAGGCCAAGTTCTCTGCGTAGATCCCAGCAGTAGTCTCTTGCCCCCAGCGCTTGTGCATTTGTGCCACACTTAAACGACCAGTACCTGGTAATACAAAACCACCATTGCGACCGCTGCAGCCCCAACCAGGTTGATTGGCTTCAAACAGTGCAACATCAACACCGTATTGTTCAACTAAGTGTAAAGCTGCAGAGAGTCCGGTAAACCCGCCGCCTATAATGGCCACTTCGGTAGTGATGTTATTGTTTAATTGCGGATAACTGGGTTTCGCTTGGCGCTCGGCCCATAAACTTGAAGGTGCTTGCTGGCCAGTGGGTATAGCTTTGTCTATAAGAGGGTCATACATAGTTTAGGACACGCCCTAGTTAAACGTCAGCATCATTTCCGCTGCTGTGCATTCGCAAAGGTCATTACAAACGGGGCATTGATAATTGTCTTCAATACACAGATGCTGCCATTTATTGGGATGCTCAGCAATTAGCTCAGCGCCATTTGCCGAAAAGTAGCGGAATGCTGAGTTGCCAGGACTGGCCAACCATATATGCGCTAGACCACCTAACGCGCCTTGCTGCTTAGCACTTTGAATCGAGTGTTGTAAAAGCGCCGAGCCAACACCTTGGCCGCGCATCACCTCATCAACTGTATTGCACTTGAAATAACACACACGGTCCCTTGAGTGGGGCCATTTGTCGGTACTGCACCATTTGTCTATGGTCCAATTCTGTGCTGCTAATGTCAGTCGGAAACCAACCAAGTAACGGTCAGCGACTTGTTGGTCTGGATAACGCTCTTCACTCGGAATTTCCTCGCGGCCGACTAACGCCACATAGCTAGCGTTAATATCATTGTTCCAGCTGGCTTTACCAATCGCGGCTAAAGAGTCGGGTTCAAGATAATTATCACCGTGCACGCGATTACCCAAAGCGATAATCGCGGCGTAGTATTGCTCACTTAATGGTAAATACTCGACCATAACCATTAACCCCGAAGCGGGTTATTTACCGGCATGACGTCGACGTAATACATCGACAACACTGGTCAAATTGGTATCACTGGCTTGTAATAGCACGATCAAGTGATATAAAAGGTCGGCAGCTTCGTTATGCAGTTCATCGATATCTTTAACCGTTGCGGCCAGTGCCGTTTCAACACCTTCTTCACCCACTTTCTGAGCGATGCGTTTGATACCTTTGGCATACAACGATGCAGTATAACTTGAGTCAGGATCAGCGGTTTTGCGTGCAGCTAAGGTACGCTCTAGATCAGCAATAAAGGTCATATCCGGAATGTTGGCCTGTGACCAGCAGCTTTCTGTACCGGTGTGGCAGGTAGGACCGGCCGGCGTGGCTAAGACCAAAATTGAATCTGCGTCACAATCGACACTCATGTCTACTAAACCCAGTGTGTTGTTTGACGTTTCACCTTTGGTCCACAAGCGCTGTTTAGAGCGGCTGAAAAATGTCACAAGACCGGTGTCGAGCGTTTTAACGACGGCTTCTTGATTCATAAAGCCTTGCATTAAAACTTTGCCACTGAAGGCATCTTGCACGGTAGCTGGTAACAGACCGTCCATTTTGTCCCACGCGATATCAGCTATGTTGTCGGTGCTAATTTTAGTTGCCATTATCTGTCCCGTTATGCTGATTGAAAGTCACTGCGGATACTCACGGATTCAGTGCGTAAGTATTGCTTGAGGTCTTGAATATCAATGATCGACTTGTGAAACACTGATGCTGCGAGCGCGCCGTCTACATCCGCTTGTTTGAATGCGGCGCTAAAGTGTTCCATTGCACCGGCGCCGCCAGATGCGATCAAGGGTACGTCACATACCGCTCTAACCGCACTGAGTTGCTCAATATCATAGCCTTTGCGCACGCCGTCTTGATTCATGCAGTTCAACACGATTTCACCGGCACCGCGGCTCTGCACTTCTTTGACCCAATCCAACGTCTGCCATTGAGTCTGCTGGGTGCGTGATTCATCACCGGTGAATTTATACACTTCGTACTGCCCAGTATCTGCGTTGAAGAAGCTATCGATACCGATCACAACACATTGCTGACCGTAGATGTCATGCAATTGATTGATCAAGTTAGGGTCTGTCAATGCCGGTGAGTTAATCGAGATTTTGTCCGCACCCATTTCAAGGATCCGGCCTGCATCTTCAACCGACTTTATACCGCCAGCCACACAAAACGGAATATCAATCACTTGTGCAATACGGCTGACCCAGCTTTTGTCGACCACGCGTTGGTCACTCGATGCGGTAATGTCGTAAAACACCAACTCGTCAGCACCTTCCTGGGCATAACGCTCGGCCAAGGGCACGATATCGCCAATAATTTCATGATTGCGAAATTGTACGCCTTTAACGACTAAACCGTCTTTAACGTCTAAACAGGGGATTATGCGTCTTGCCAGCATGCGATCGCCTCCTGCACATTAAACTTACCTTCAAGCAGCGCGCGTCCTAAAATTACACCACTAACACCCGTTGGCTTGAGCACTTCAATATCTTGCAGTGATCCTATGCCGCCTGACGCTTGCCATGCAACTTGTGGAAAGCGTTCAGCCATTTCTTGATACAGCTGGTGGTTGGCGCCTTGTAAAGTGCCATCGCGGCTAATATCAGTACACAGTACATGCTTGGCACCGGCGTCTAACAACTCCGCTAATAGGCTATCTAACGCAACGCCGCTGTTTTCTTGCCAACCATGGGTAGCAATGAGTTTGTCGCCATTTTCATCAATATTCACATCAAGTGCCAACACGATCTGTTCGCCGCCATAGGTGCGTAGCCATTGCTTGATGAGTTCTGGTTTTTTAACCGCTAGTGATCCAATCACAACACGTTTAACACCAATGTCGAGTAGTTGTTTCACATCATCTTCACTGCGAATGCCACCGCCGGCCTGGAATTGCATACGTTGGGTATCAACCATTCTTTTTATCAGTTGCAGCTGACGTTTACTGGTGTCTTTGGCACCGGTTAAATCAACAATGTGTAGCCATTGGGCACCTTGATCGGCGTAATCGTTAACCACATCTACAGGATCGAATGCGTAATCAGTTTGTTGTGCGTAGTCACCTTGAAACAAACGCACTACTTTGCCATCAATTAAATCTATCGCTGGAATAATCATTACAAACTCACAAAGTTTTTGAGTAATTGTGCGCCGGCTTCACCGGAGCGTTCAGGGTGAAATTGCACGCCAAAGAAGTTGTCTTTATTAATCGCTGCTGAAAACGGCATACCGTATTCGCAAGATGCAAGCATGTGAACGGAGGGCTTCACCGCAAAACTGTGCACAAAGTAAAAATAGCTACCTGCATCGATACCTTTAAACAAGTCATTTTGTTGACTTGGCGTCACGGTATTCCAACCCATGTGTGGTAAACGCAAGTCACCGACTTGCATCCGCTCAACGCTGCCTGGAATTAAATCTAAGCAAGACGTGCGCTCAGCTGTGCTTTCGGCCGACCAGCTCACCATAAGCTGCATACCTAAACACACGCCAAGCACCGGTTGTGTTAAACCTTGCACCACGCTCACGAGGCCTTTTTGTTCGATGCTGGCCATAGCCGCATTGGCGCTCCCAACACCGGGCAAAATGACCTTGTCTGTTTGCGTAATCAGTTCAGGCTGATCGCTGACTGTGACATCCACGCCCAAACGATCAAACGCAAACTTCACTGAAGATATATTGGCGCACCCAGTATTGACGATAACGATTTGCTGTTTCGCTAAACTCATAGCGCACCCTTACTACTAGGCAATGCATCGCCTTGTTTGCTAATCGCTTGACGCAAGGCGCGACCAAAGACTTTAAACAGGCTTTCAACTTGATGGTGAGCATTGCCTTCGGTCGTGGTCAAATGCAAACTCAGTCCCATGGATTGAGTCATTGAATAGAAAAAGTGACCGACCATTTCAGTCGCCATTTCACCAACACTCTCACGCGTGAAATCGGCGTTGAATACTAAATGTGGTCGATTGGAAATATCCATAATACATTCCGCTCGACACTCATCCATTGGCAGTGCGAAACCAAAACGTCCAATACCACGCTTATTGCCGAGTGCTTTTTTCAACGCTTCCCCAAGCGCCAGCGCGGTATCTTCGACACTGTGGTGATCATCGATATGAAGGTCTCCATCCACTTTCACTTGCATCTCAAAACCGCCATGCGTAGCGATTTGATCGAGCATATGGTCGAAAAAACCGATACCAGTTTGAATATCCGATTTACCTGCAGAGTCTAAGTTAACACTGACGCGGATATCGGTTTCAGACGTTTTACGCACCACGGTTGCCGTGCGTGTCGAGTTCAGTAGTTGTTTTTCTATCGCCGCCCAATTGTTGGTCTCTCGGTCGTACTGAATACCAGGGAGCCCCATGTTTTCAGCTAATTGAATATCGGTGATGCGATCGCCAATCACAAACGAGCGGGTGAAGTCCACGCGACCTTGCTGTAAATACTCTTTAACCAAACCTAATTTGGGCTTGCGGCACTGACAGTTGTCTTCTTCAAAATGCGGACAAATCAAAACGTCTTCAAATACCACGCCTTGGCTGCTGAAGATATCCATCATTTTGTTGTGTGGAAGGTCAAAATCTGCGGTTGGGAAACTATCTGTGCCCAAGCCGTCTTGATTGCTGACCATAACTAGCTGAAAGCCAGCTTGTTGCAGTTTGAGCAAAACGGGAATAACGTTGGGTTCAAATACCAATTTTTCTAACGTGTCGAGTTGTTTGTCGATAGGGGGCTCTTCAACTAGCGTCCCATCGCGGTCGATGAACAGAATTGCATTTTGCATCAGGCAACATCCTCGGCTTGATAAAATTGTTTCATTAGAGAGATTAAACGTTCGTTCTGGCTTTGTGTGCCAATTGATATGCGCAAGCAACTAGCCAGATGTAATTGCTTCGACTGATCGCGAATAAGCATGCCCTCTGACACTAAATACGTCATCAGTGCATCCTTGTTTGAGGTGCGAAATAAAATAAAGTTAGCGCGCTGATCGCCAACTATCTCAACGTCACTAAAGGCTTGTAACGCTTTACATAACCATCCGCGTTGACTGCCAATCTCGGCAACTTGGTGCTGCATGCGTTTTAGTGGATTTGGCGCGAGTGCTTGCGCAGCGATTTGCGCGACCGGCTCGGCAATCGGGTAGGGCGCAATCACTTTTAATAAGGTATCGATGACGCCTTTCGATGCCAGGGTAAAACCACAGCGCAATCCCGCAAGCGCAAACGCTTTGGAAAGTGTACGTAATACAACCAAGTGTGGGTACTGCGCCAGTTTCACTGCCCAGTTGTCTGCATAAGCGAATTCTATGTACGCTTCGTCAACAACAACTAGCGCACGGTCAGCAAACAGTTCAAGTGCAGCCTCAATTTGTGCTTGAGCAACAGTATTACCGGTTGGATTGTTGGGCGAGCAAATGAATACCACGCTGACGTTTTCCGCATTGGCTTGCATAGCGGTCAAATCAAGTTCGAAGTCAGCGGTTTGCGGCACACTAACAACGTTAACATTACAGGTCTCTGCACTAATCGCATACATGCCGTAGGTTGGCGGACAGATCATAATGTGTGTTTTTTGCGGCTCGCAAAAAGCGCGAATAAGTAGCTCTATACCTTCATCGGCGCCGCGTGTTACCAATACTTGGCTTGCATCTAAGCCAGCATAGTCTGCATAAGCGTCTATCACGTTTTCTGGCTGACATGCTGGATAGCGATTTAAGCGGCTGTCATCAATGCTGTATGGATTCGCATAAGGTGATTCATTCGCATTTAGCCAATCTTGCCCACCGCTATACAGACGACGTGCAGATTCATACGGCTTAAGCGCAAGTATATTGGGGTTGGTCAATCGCGATACGAGATTACTCATTGATTATTCTCCGCAATAGCGTCTAGACGCAAAGAAACGGCTTTCCCATGTGCATCTAGCCCTTCAGATGTTGATAGGGTTATCAAGGTTGGGGCTAACGCTTCAAAACCGGCTTGAGTTAGTTCTTGTACCGTGTAGCGGCGCATAAAATCGAGCAAACCTAAACTTGAATACATGCGTGAGTAGCCATAGGTTGGCAACACGTGATTGGTGCCACTGGCGTAATCACCGGCTGACTCTGGCGACCATGGGCCAACAAAAATTGAGCCAGCATTGGATATTTGAGACAACCAACTGCTAGCGTTTTCCGCCTGGACGATAAGGTGTTCTGGTGCATATTGATTGCTTACCTCTACCGCTTGAGCAAAGCTCTCAGTCAAAATATAACGACTGTGTTGCATCGCTGCACTGGCAATTTCATTGCGAGACAGCTGCGCTAATTGCTTCTCAACTTCAACAGTGACGCGGTTAATTAGTGTTTCACAGTTAGACACCAATATCGCTTGAGAGTCTTTGCCATGTTCAGCTTGAGAAAGTAAATCAGCGGCAACAAAGACTGGATTGGCGCTCGCGTCAGCTAAAACCAATACTTCTGATGGGCCGGCAGGCATGTCAATCGCAGCGCCGCGTAGCATAGTGCTAACGCGTTGTTTCGCCGCGGTAACAAAACTATTGCCTGGGCCAAATATTTTGTCGACTTTAGGGATTGAGTCAGTACCAAATGCCATTCCAGCAACCGCTTGCGCACCGCCGCATAAGAAAATTTGCTCAATACCGCATAAACTCGCCGCATAGCGAATTTCCGCAGCAATTTCGCCATTATCATTCGGCGGTGTGCACAATACCACTGTTTTGCATCCTGCTACCTGAGCGGGTACCCCTAACATCAAAACGGTTGAAGGCAGAGGTGCCGTTCCACCCGGTATGTATAAACCCGCTTTCTCAAGTGCGACTGTGTGTTGCTCACATCGCACGCCAGGCATGGTGTCAACCACCACACTTTGGGGTAACTGAGCTTGGTGAAAAGACTTAATGTTGGCATAAGCGCGGTCGATTGCAGCGATAACAGTTTCATTAAGCTCATTTTTCGCGGCATCAATACGCTCAATTGGACAGCGTAAACTGTGCAATTTTGCGCCATCAAACTTTGCCGTAAGGTCGAGAATTGCCGTGTCGCCACGTGTTGTAACGTCGTTGATAATTGCATCAACTGTGTCAAACAGCTTGGCACTATCAGCCAAAGCTGGTCGTTCTAGCACTTGATTTTTTGCCTGCTCGTCAAGCAACTTCCAATTAATCATAGCTGTTGCCTTTACTTATCCCATCATCTTTTCAATTGGCATTACTAGGATTGAGCTGCAGCCAAGTGCTTTGAGTTTTTCCATCGTTTCCCAAAATAAAGTTTCGGGACTGACTACGTGTACTGCAACTATGTCATCACTGCTAGCCAATGGTAGAACCGTTGGGTTTTCTGCACCAGGTAATAGGCTTTTCACTTGTTCTAGATAGGCTTTGGGCGCGTGTAGCATGATGTATTTACTTTCTTTGGCTTGAGTTACGCCATCGATACGCGGTAACAAACGATTAATTAGCACTTGTTTTTCATCGCTTAGTGGTTTGGCGCTTTGAATTAATACGGCGCGAGATACAAATACCTCATCTTTTTCTTGCAGGCCGTTTGCTTCTAGTGTGGCGCCGGTTGATACCAAATCACAGATAGCATCGGCAACACCCGCGCGCGGGGCTACTTCTACAGAACCAGTGAGCATTACTGCTGATGCGTCAACATTTTTGCTCGAGAAAAAGCGCTCCAGGAGGTAAGGGTAGGTGGTTGCAACCTTTTTGCCTTGTAACGACTGTACCGACTCGTAACTCATTTCATTAGGTACAGCAATAGACAAGCGGCAACCGCCGTAATCTAATTCACGTAAGGTTTTAAATGCGTAAGGACGATTAGATGCTTGGCGTTCCAGCATTTTTTCTTCGAGCTCATTTTGGCCGATAAAGCCCAAATCGACGACACCATCCATTACCAACCCGGGGATATCGTCATCGCGCACGCGCAAAAGGTCTACAGGTTGATTGGTTGAATGAGCAATCAAAAGGCGGTCGCGAATTTGTAGCTTAATGCCAATCGCTTTTAGCAGGGCAATACTGTCGTCACTAAGTCGTCCTGATTTTTGAACAGCTATTCGTAGCCTTGATGCATCACTCATTATCATTCCTCGTATTTGATAAAATTTTTGCTTGCCCAAATAAAAAACCCCCGGAAGGTCCTTCCGAGGGTATTAACTTTTTACGCCGCCGGAAGACCAATAGACCTTCCAGCACAAACCTGAAAGGTTATGCTTTGTGATGGTGATGAGCAGCGCGTTTAAAATTCATTATGTATTCGTTCCAAGTTCGGCGTTTGCCAATTACGGAGCCAGAAGATAGCGAACTGGCAACGATTTTGCAATGGCCTAGCGATGAATAAAGCTATAATTAATTAGAATAATCGCTATTAAGTAAAACTTTTGGTTATATGATGCGTCAAATCTAAAAAGGAATTTGCCGCACTATTTATGAAGATTGATAGTGATATTGCTAAATATCAATGGGTTGGCCAACAATGAGCAATGACTTAATTTTCTCTGTATTGCCCCGACGTGGAACAGTGCCCGTAAGATCTGATCGCGGTGAAGTCAAAAAGGTCGTTAAGAAGTCGGCACTACACGCATCTCCTCAAGATGATAATCACCCTGTTATCAAAGAAAAATCGGGCCGCCAAGAGCAGCAACCCGATCAACAAAGCAAAGATTACAGCGATGAACACATTGGCTTAATTGTAGATACTACCGATGAAAATGTTGAAGCTGACGAACAAGCCATCGTACACAATAAACAAGAGTTTCTCAGTGAAAATTCAGCCACTCAAGGTGAAGTAGATGGCGATGAAGACAGCCGAGTTAATCGCCTCGATATTACCGTTTAGAATTGTTACTAACCTTTTGACTTTATGAATTTAACGATTAACCTTTAGCATACAATACACCTTGTATATGAACCGCATGAAAGTTAAGTCATATGAATATCTTTACACTTAGAGTTTGCACCGTACTGCTCAGTGTTGGCATAGATTGTTGAACTGTGTCTCGTTGGACAAGATGGAACATTCACTTGTTTAATTTGATTGAGCCTTTGAAATGAATGGCGAACGAGACTTATCAATATTATTGAGTAGCATGGCTCCAGCGTTAGATCCTGAGCGATATGTATTTTGCACAATTTCGCAGCGAGCAATTCCTGATAATGTAGAAATTAGAGGTTGTTTCGAGGAGTCTGAAGGTATGACGTTAATCCTTGCAAAGCACCATGCTGATGCGCATAACTTCGAATATAGCAGCGTTTTACGTTGTATTACTTTAACGGTTCATTCGAGCTTGGATGCGGTGGGGCTGACCGCAGCAGTTGCGACCCAATTAGGTGCCGTAAATATTTCGGCAAATGTAGTCGCTGCATATTATCACGATCATATTTTCGTTGGCGAAGCTGATGCTCAACGAGCTATTGGTGCACTTATTAGCCTCGCAAAGCGTAGTGCCACCAAGTAGCTATCCCGAGTTCAGGTTAGTTAGTATTCCATCGCTACAAAGTTTGGTAAATTTTGTATGCGTTCAATCCATGCTACTACATTGGGATATTCCGCTAATGAAACCCCAGCCTCATCGGCTTTGTGAGTATAAGCAAACAAACTAATATCAGCAGTAGTTGGATTATCACCAGCAAAAAAAGGAGAGTCTTGTAACCCATTCTCCATCACTTGCAAGGCTTTAAAACTCCCCACTACCTTGTTCTCATATTCTGATTGACGTTCAGTTGGTAAACCTTGATAGAGTTTTATAAAGCGAGCGACAGCCAGATTGGGTTCGTGGCTGTATTGTTCATAGAATTGCCACTGTTGAATGCTGGCTTGAGCAAATTTATCCACTGGATAAAGCCGGCTATCGTAAGCGAGAAAATTACAAATAGCATTTGACTCACTTAATACTCGTCCATCAGTAAATTTGACAATGGGAATTTTAGCTGCTGCAGATAATTGCCTGAACTTATCGGTTTGGGTTTCACCTTGCATAATATCAACGTCAACCCAGTCGTAATTAAGTTCTAAAAACGCGCAGGTAATCTGAATCTTATAGCAGTTACCCGAGCGCTTATCACCATATACTGTAAACATATTTATAGTTTCTCTATGGTGTAGCCATCTTTCTCTAGTATAGTTAACACACTTTCGGGGCCTGCAAGGTGCAATGTGCCGACTAACACAAATTCAACTTCAGGTGTATTAAACATCGCTTTGATGTGAGGTATCCAGTTGTTATTGCGGGAAACTAAAAGGTCTTGATAAACGGCAGGAAAGTCCCGTTTCATTTCAGTGATTTGTGAGTCGGCAACGCCATCCATATCCCCCGCTAACCACTGAACTCTAAACTCGTCTAACCACGCATCTAAAGTACCGATGTCATTCAGCGTGTAAAGCAATAGTTCATCTTCTTGACCTTTACCTAAATTAGCCAAAAACGATAATTGTTCGTCTAAACCTTCAAGCCAGTCAACGGGTTTTCCTTCTTTAGTCGCCATATTCGCATAGAATTGGTCAATACCTTCAGCCGTCAAGCCAGCGAGTCTTAGTTCGGTGAGCGCTATCGCGATATTCAGAAAGGAGGGTCTGTAAGACAACATGCTCTGTGGCGGAATTCCGCGAGAAAGTAAGTGCTCCTCAACCGCTTTAGACACTTCGGGCGATAATTCATCACGGAAGGTACGACCATCCGCATAGGTCATAGATGAGATCATTTTCTGTCCAAATTCAGGACTTTGCATGCCCATTATATCGGTTTCGAAAATTACTTTTTCAGATGCTCGATAAGCCCTTTGAAACTCTTCAGGTAAGGGATAGTCTGAATCACTCAGTAAATGAATAGTACCACCGATGTAAATTACGTCGTGGCCTCTAGTCACCTTCCATACAGATGCTGCATAACTTACTTGGCTTACGAAAAGAACACATAGAGCAACAATAATGCGTTTCATTGATATTTCCCTAAAAGTCAATTTCTAACGCACCATAGCCTAAACCGATGGGCTCAAATCACAAGTGTTTTATGCGCTCACCATTCCAATTCTATCTCAAGTGCTTGAGCACCTGAGTCCAGTCCACACATTTCGTCATAAGGTGTTGATTGTTTGAGCATTACTCTTTCGAATTGGAGGCCGGACAAGTGTTCCTTTATTTCGTTTAAGCAGTGAAATGCCTTGGGCTTACTCGTGTTGTCGCGAACAAAGTCAAGATCCCGGCCATTGTCTAATGCTGCGAGATAAGTGCCGCCCTCAATTGATTCAATAAATAGATTCATACAATTTTCTCCGTTGTGTAATATAAACGGCTTCAAGGCTGGAAAGATCAATCTAGATGCGTCAGGCTTAGGATAAGCAAATTGCGTAGGAATTATGATGAGTTTAGAGACATCAGTTCACGCAGACGCAACTTGTCAAACCGCGTAGTGTTCTGCAATTCGGTTTGTCATTTCGTCTAAGAATAAAGATTTAGGTGGCTTTTCAGTGCGACGATTTTTGCATCGACAGATATCGAAAGTATCGAGCAAGCCAAAAAAACCGGATTGGAAAGCCAATAACTTTCCGATTATCGCCGATGACAATGAAGAACGAATGCCATTGCCGCTTTAAATACGACAATGGAAATGTAGCTTGAATTTAATCTAATACGTCAAAGGTCAAGCCAGCGTTAGTGGTTAGCCGCTCGATCAATGTATTACCGTAAGCTACCGCAGGCGTTAAAAAGCCTCCCGGGACTTGTTGCATACTTTCATCAGCCGCGAGCGAAATTGCAGCTTCACTCAGCATTTTAGCGGTAGAGCCATAACCCGGGTCGCGGTCACCAGTAACTTTAACCGTTATTTTTTGGTTATCCTTGGTGGTGCCAAAAATGCGGTAATCGAAGAAACCGTTCAGTTGTTCTTGTTCGCTCGGACCCTCGCCCGGTTTGGGCAAAACAGTATTTTCCAATAGCCATCGTGTCGGCGGTATTGCCGCGCCTACCATCAACCCCGAAAGCATGGCCGTAACAGTCCAACCCATCATGCCGCCTTTCATCGAACGCCCAGTCATCATAGCTTCATCATATAAAAAGCGCTCGCCATACTCGGCATCAAATAAGGCATTCGAACGATGGACTACGCGAGTGTTGATGCTGGCCATAACAAACGGCGCAATCCAGCTGCCAGTACCTTCTTCGAACTTCGCATGGGATAAATTGGTTTGATAAGCCGAAAACTTGTGTCCAGGTGGGCACAACGCATACGGGTTAGCTAGCAGTTTGCGCAACACAGCGTCTTTGGATGCTTGCTTGACCACATTAATGAGCGATGCAACAGTACCTCCAGATGCCCCGCCTTTCATCGCTTTAACACGAGTTTTCACTACATTACACGTTTGACCAAAGCGTTCCTTGGCATGCTGTTGTAAGAAGTAAACGCCTAAATCGGAAGGTATAGAGTCAAACCCACAACAATTGACGATGCGCGCGCCTGATTGTTGAGCCGTTTCTTGGTACTTCTCAATCATCGCGTGGATCCACTGTGGTTCACCTGTTAAATCTACATAGTCAGTACCGCTGTGAGCACAGGCTTTCATCATTGGTTCGCCATACAATGCGTAAGGACCAACGGTACTAATCACTACTTTAGTTTGTGCAACGAGCGTATCGATTGACGCTTGGTCATCCGCATCAGCAAGAATTTGAGGTATGTCTTCGATAAATAGGTCTTTCGCTAACACATCTAGTTTACTTTGTGATCGCGCAGCAACTGCCCAGCGAACTGAGCCATCCGGATAAGTGTCGCGTAAGTACCGACACGCAATCTTGCCGACGAAGCTAGTCGCACCAAAAACGACAATGTCAAACTGTTCGCTCATCAAATCAACCTCTTAAGTTCATGGTTCTAGACACGAGTCTGCTGAGTATACTCAGTTCAGTGGCTAAAGTTTTGTATACGACTGATAATACGCTGATTTGTGCTCTAATTCGAATAAATTCAGTTAGCTTTTAACTATTCATAAAAATGAGTCAAAAGGCTATGTTTATAGCCTAGGATTATAGAAACCCAATCACATAGAGACTGCTATGCAGCCAATCCATTGTACAAGTATCGAAATTCAAAAGGATGCACTGGTGAACGTGCGTCAAGTTGAAACCACCATTCATCTCGATGACGACCCGAGTGCCGTTTTACTAGAGATCGAGCAGTTTGGATTGTCAGCGAACAATATAACCTATGCAATATTGGGCGATCGTTTCGGCTACTGGGGGTTTTTTCCAGGTTCGGAAGGTTATGGCATCGTGCCTGTATGGGGCTTTGCCAAAGTTATTCAGTCAAACTCACCAGAGCTGCAAGTGGGTGAGCGTGTTTATGGTTACTTACCGATGGGATCTCATTTATTAGTGCACGCTGATAGGATCACGGCGGCAGGATTTAGCGATAGCCATCCGCAGCGACGTTCGATTTCCCCGGTTTACGATCACTACATGCGCTGTAACGCAGACCCGAGTTTTTCTGAATCTGCAATGGCGTGGATTTTGACTTTTCGCCCCTTGTTCACAACATCTTTCGTACTTGCCTATACATTGCTCGACAAACTTAGCAGTGACCAAGATAAGGTGTGGTTAACCAGTGCATCGAGTAAAACGGCCTATGGCACCGCACAAATACTAAAGGCACTGAAACCCGAATTAACGGTGATTGGTGTCACTTCGCTACCTCAGCGAGACTTTGTGATCCGATCAAGTTGCTACGATGAAGTTAAAACCTACGAGGAAGCCTCAACGGGAGGTTTGGAAAATGCTGATTGGGTATTAGATTTTGCGGGTGATCAAAAACGCTTAACTGATTGGCGTATTGGTCATCAAGACGCGGATGCAAAAACCATTTTGATTGGTGCTACTGATGTACAGGCCCAAGGGTTGCGCGAAAAAACGTCAGTCGGTCACGTGTTTTTCGCACCTGACGAAGTTCGAAAGTTCACTCGAGAGTGGGGAAGCGAAACCTTCCACAAACGTTACGCGCATCATTGGCTGGGGTTTGTTGAACATTTTTCCACATTGCTTAATGCGCATGAACATCACGGTCCACAAGCGATAGTACAATTGTATCAGCAGTTTCTGGAAGGCAAGATCAAGCCGACAGACATGCACGTACTCGATTTTTAATCCTGCTTCCACCAATGAGTACGACAGTTTGGTAAACCCGAGTTACGCAATTCTCTGGAGAGTTCTTTGCGGTCAGCGAGATTGAGAAAACTACCGATACTCAGACTCTCAGTATCGGTAACTATGCGAATATCCGGCAGATGCCAATCGTTTTCGGTTTCGATTATTTCAATATGCACTTCTGCTCGATTGAAGTTGTAGATTTCTCGGTAACTATTAAGTGGTAGCTTGCCACGCATAACTTCAATTGATTGAGAGCTTATTTTAATGACTTCAGAGCGGTAGGTAGAATGACAAACGCGATACATAATATAGGCGAGTAATCCGACTTCAAAACCCGCGAAGGGTAAAATTACCCAGGCACCAACAAATGCCCATGCAAGAGCAATGACCATGACAAAAAAAATCATCGCTGCCATTAACAGTTTAGTATTGGCCCAAGTTGCCGAACGATTGGGTAATAATCTGATTACCGTATCTGGGCTGGATTGTTGATCAACGTTTACCATGCATATTATACCTTTATGTTTGAACAAATGATCAGCATTTTACGTATTGGCATGCAAGTTTTTCTCTGGCACAGTGCGTGCGTTGATTCTAAGGCTGTTTAAGATTTGAAGACACTGTTTGTTAGACACCCCATTCGTTTGCTGCTGCTCATTAGCTGGTTCGTTTTGCTTTTTTCCCTGCCCAACACAGTAGAACTGCTTCACGGCTATGGCGGTTTTACCGCACTGGGTATTACTGGAGCAATATTTGCCAATGCCACCGGCGCTGGTGGTGGTGTTGTGTTTGTGCCATTTTTCAATCATCTCGGGTTTTCGGCTATCACTATTGTCGCGACCAGCTTTGCGATCCAATGCTGTGGGATGACGGCTGGCGCAATTACTTGGTTCCGTTTCTATCGGCAGAACCATCACCAAGATACGGAATGGAGTGAGTTAGGTAGAGTGTGTGCGTTCAGTGTACCAACCAGTATCTTGGGCATTTGGACAGTGCAGTTTGTTGAATATAAACAGTGGTTTAGTTTACACGGCGATGGAGTTGAGGCACTGCACCTATGGTTTGGTGTGTTTTCAATCGTATTGGCTATTGCGATTTATGGGTCTATTCCATTGTTGAAACGCTCAGTGTTCACCAATGCTTTAACCCGATTGGACCTTGCGGCACTAGCCTTTATCGGCTTTAACGGCGGAGCGATTACAGCTTGGCTGTCTGTTGGTGTAGGTGAGTTGGTCGCAGTTTATCTAATTATGCGTGGTTTCAATGTAACCTTTGCCATTGCTAGCGCAGTTATACTCAGTGCTTTTAGTGTATGGGGAGCAATTGGCTACCACAGTCTGATTACTGAAGCGATTTATTGGCCTGTAGTATTGTTTGCCGGTGCAGGTGCTGTGATTGGCGGTATTATTGCAAAACGCGTTGTGTTGTTGTTCTCACCAACCCACCTCAAAGTTTTCTTTGCATCATGGGTTTTGTTGCTCGGCGTAAGCGGATTACCAAGCGTTGCGTAACTTTGCGTTAAACTCGAGTAGCGACTATAGAAGCACCGACTAACACCAAGAATATCACGAATGCTATTACATGGCCGGTACGTCTATTGATGGCAGAACGATTCAAGATGTTGTCATTTAGCGTGCGCCATTCTTTGTTGGCCATAAACGTGTTGTACCGCAATGCTTGTGCAGCCTCTT
>CAXRGW010000106.1:0-3768 GCA_964230255.1 Alteromonas sp. | reverse complement strand
CACTAACCCATACCGTAATTGTGCCTTCAACCACTACATTGTCATTGGTGTCATAGGCTTTTACTTCAACATCTAAGTTGCCGGGCTGCCAAGCATCCTCGGGAACCTGAGCCACACAGCGAATATCAGTCGGCGCTTTGGTCGGATATTCAACCGACATGCCTTTCGGGATCCAGCGCAAATGTTTTGGGATAGAGGCTTCGCACATAAAGCCCATTGCCATTTCTAAGCCATTACAGATGGCGATAACATGAGCGGTACCAATATGGTTTTGAACCTTCTTGCGCTTGCGAAATTGCACTTCACAGCGATTAGGGCGAAGGTCTGTAATCAGCGGAGTGATAGTTGCAAAGTAAGGGGCCCGTCGGGCTGAATACCAACTAAATAATTTTCGCCCAAAAGGTAAAGATAGAAATTTGTGGTAGGTTTTTAAAACGTAGTTGTCACTCATTACCGATAATTTCCTGATTTTTACTGCTTATTTATCTAAAAATTAACACTTTTAGACGATTTTGTCAGTGCTAACAAATGCCTATACCTGCGTACTTTTCAGCATATCTGTTGTCAACTTAGACTAGCCTCTACTGTGACCCAAGCACTAAAGCTTGCTCATTGGTTGTGGTATTGATGATGCGAAAGTCACTCTGTGTTTCAATTCTAGCAGTTACAGGAGTATTGCAGGAATGTAATTCAACGGCTTTATCCGATTTGGTGAACATGCCATTACTCCAGAACAATGCGGCAGATTATTTTCCTGACCAGCAGGAGATTAATCAGGTCGATAAAATTACTTGGATAACCGGCGTTGAGAATGGTGCGGCCTATCAAAAAGTTGATAACAACAGCAATGAGTTGTGTAAAGTGCGAGTACGTTATGCCGACGATAGCGTCGATCACTACTGCCTTGACCCTGGCGAGACCACTGGCAGTTTATATATGAGCATTGACAATCAGGCGCAGAATATCGATACCTTGTGTAATGTTAATCAATGCGTATTTGAAGACTCTTTCTAGCAGCGTGATTTAATCTTCAACTGCGATTTCACGGGGTTCTTCGCGCACATTCTTATCAAATACCTCGGTAACCGAACAGGTAAATTCGGCACCTAGCAGAACCACTATCCACGACAGGTACACCCATACGAAAAGGATCGGGATAACCGCAAGCGCACCGTAAATCAATTCATAGTTAGGGAAACTAGTTACGTACATAGAGAAACCTTTTTTACACAACTCAAACAGCAGAGTAGATATGATGGCACCGGCTAATGCATGTCTAAACATTACGCGACGATTCGGAACCAACATAAATAAGATCAAAAATGCCATTATCGCGGTGATACTCGGCACCAGGTTTAGAAAAAGTGTACCCAAACCGGGCGTATATTCCTCTGCAAAGGTGGCCAAAGTAATTAAGTAAGAGGTGACTATAACACTTGAACCCATAAGGACTGGACCCAAAGTGATAACCATCCAATAGATTGCGAACGTGTAGATCAATGGTCGTTTGCTCGGGGTTCGCCAAATGCGGTTTAAGGTCTTATCTATATTAGAAATGAGTAGCAGGGCGACCACAAGTAAAGACAGGATACCGATCGCCCCCATTTGTGAAGCATTACCGACAAACTCTGTCATATATTTTTGTACTACATCGCCAGAAGCTGGTACAAAGTTGTAGAAGATAAAGTCTTCGAGTTTGCCACGAGCTCCAGCAAAAGCAGGAAATGCAGACATCAAAGTGAAAATCACCATGATAAAAGGCACCAAAGACAATAGCGAAACGTAAGCGAGATGACCGGCTGAAATCGTTATATTGTCTTCTTTACAGCGGCCGAAAAAAGTCATAACTAACAGCTTTAGATTGGGTTTAACCTCGCCCCACCATAACAATACTTTATCCATATGCTTACTGTCGTGTTTAGCCAAATACCAAATGTGTGACAGTGTACCTCTATTGCTGGCGTAAACCCAGCATATGGCAGATGGCGTAGCTTAATTCACTGCGATTTAGCGTGTAGAAATGGAAGTGCTTCACACCTTCTTTGGCCAGTACTTTGACCATATCCATGGCAATGTTAGCACCTAGTAGGTTACGTGTAGTTTGATCTGCTTCGTCAAGACCATCAAAGTGTTTATGCAGCCATGCAGGCACATGAACATTAGTCATTTGGGCGAAGCGCAGCAGCGTTTGATAGTTAGTCACCGGTAAGATCCCTGGCACGATATCGAGATCAATACCTGCTGCAGCCGCCCGATCTCTAAAGCGCAGGAACACGCTGGTATCAAAGAAAAATTGAGTAATTGCTTCACTAGCACCTGCTTCGTTTTTGCGTTTTAAATTGAGCAAATCAAATTGATCGTTGGGCGCTTCTGGATGTTTTTCAGGATACGCCGCCACTGAGATGTTAAAATCAGCGACGTCCTTTAACAGGGTAACTAAATCAGACGCATACATTTCAGGCTTGCCACCACCAGGTGGTAAATCACCACGTAGTGCTACTATGCGCTGAATTCCATTGTCCCAGTAATCTTGAGCTATCGAGCGCAATTCGTCTTTACTCGCATCAATACAGGTTAAGTGAGGGACTGCAGGCACACCTGCTTGACTTTGGATCTGTTTAACAATGTCGTGAGTGCGATCGCGCTCACCGCTATTTGCGCCATAAGTTACGGACATATAGGCAGGCTTAAGAGGTGCCAGCCGATCAATAGATTTCCATAGCATGGTTTCCATCTTTTCCGTTTTTGGCGGAAAGAACTCAAAGGAAACATCAATCCCATTTAACTCAGAAAGAGATTGATTTAAAGCATCGATGCCTTGGGCGTATGAAACCATAATATAAATAAACTTTTGCAAATAGACGTTTAGACGTCTAAATTAAATGTTATGCATGAGTGAGTCAAGCATTCTTAATGGAAAATTACAGTGTTGAGGTTGATTGACCTTTGCTGTACAACCGTTAGAATTTCGACCGCGCGATAATTATAACGACAATGAGGCTGGCAGATGGCTGAGTGGAATGGCAAATACATACACCCATACGCGGAGCATGGGAAGAAAAGTGAACAAGTTAAAAAAGTTACTGTTTCGATTCCAATCAACGTACTTAAGGTGTTAACAGACGAACGGACGCGTCGGCAAATCAATAATTTAAGGCACGCGACTAATTCAGAGCTACTGTGTGAGGCGTTTTTGCATGCGTTTACTGGTCAACCGTTGCCGAATGATGAAGATTTAAAGAAAGACAACCCCCACAGGATCCCGTCAGAAGCACGGCAAATTATGCGTGATAAAGGGATTGATGATGAAGATATTGATGCACTTTATGATTCATCAGACGAATAGACATTGTGTGAATAAAAAAACGCCGGCATAACGCCGGCGTTTTTGGTTGCATGGTGAATATGTGATTATTCCATGTAGCCTGCAGGCAAAGTCTCGACTTTGGCGACGCCTGAATCGATTGCGGCTTGCGCAACAGCTTTGGCAATGGTCGCGCATAAACGCGGATCCATCGGTTTGGGTATGATGTAATCTTTCCCGAAACTTAGACTATCTGCATGACTGGCTGCAAGAACTTCCTCGGGCACAGGCATTTTCGATACTTCTCGAATAGCTTGAACCGCGGCTACCTTCATCTCGTCATTGATAGCCGATGCTCTAACATCGAGTGCGCCCCTAAAAATAAATGGGAAGCACAATACATTGTTAACCTGGTTCGGATAATCTGAGCGGCCGGTCGCCATAATCAAATCGTCTCGTACCTC
>CAXRGW010000105.1:0-16551 GCA_964230255.1 Alteromonas sp. | reverse complement strand
GTCAGCACATAAAAACACTACATCAAAGCGGTCTTTGCTCTCGTCTGCGAGTTTATCTAATTCAGGTAGTGCGCAGCCGTAGTAATCAATTGCAAAATGCCAAGTGGTCAACGCGTTGGTATCTACGATTAAGAAATCGTTAGCATCACTGATAGCCGCATCTTCTTGGCGAATTTGTTCTTCGGCGATAAATAACAGTTGTTCTTGAGTGAGTAAGCGATCGACGTGGTTTTCCATCCAATAGGTGCGTCCGAACTCAGCGATATATTGGGTGTCATAGTGCTTTGCGACACGCTCAGCAATAGTGGTTTTACCGGTACTTGGTGCACCCAAAAATACCACGCGTTTGACTCTGTTCTCTGCCATTGAGAGAGGGTTCCCTACTATCCGTTAACTGCAGTTTGCGCTTTATACTGCTGTAACCAGCTTTTGTATCCAAAAATACACATGATTAGGAGAGTACAATACAACACTGCCGTAGGGTAAAGCCCTTTTTGCAGATAGATGTAAATTGCGACAATATCGACCACAATCCAAAACAACCAGTTAAAAATATAGCGTCGTGTAAGTAACCACTGGGCAACAAGACTTGTGGCAGTCGTAAATGCATCCGGGTAGACAAAGCTCGCGTCGGTAAACTTATCCATAAGCGCACCTAGGACTCCGGCAGCAACAATGGCAATTAAGGCCCAACGCAAGATCAACATCGCCGAACCATTTTCGACAATTAACTGCTCTTGAGCGCTTTGATTATGGCGCCAATTCCACCACCCGTAGACTTGTAAAAACATGTAGATTACATGCAGACCTGTATCTGAATATAACTTGGCGTGAAAGAAAATATAGGTATACAGCGATACTTGGATAAATCCGAAAAACCAGCACCAAATATTACGCTTTATAAGCAAATATACACATAGCAAACCACTGAGCGAGGCTATGATCTCAATGGTACTAGCACCTAAAAAACCGCTGATAAATTCTTGAATCGACATCGCAACGTCTTTAACGAACAACTATACACAAGGCTATCTGATTGAACGGGTAGTGCAAGGGGAAGATGGAAATAAGTGGTAACCCACCACAGGCCAATAACTACAAACAAAAAAGCCTCGGTTTTTACGAGGCTTCTTGGTTTGGAATAATGGTGCCCAGAGGCGGGATCGAACCACCGACACGCGGATTTTCAATCCGCTGCTCTACCAACTGAGCTATCTGGGCAACAGCACTTCGCTGTGGAGGCGTATTAAACGGATTTCGGGGTTACAAGTCAACTGCTTTTTTTGTTGTTTTGAACATTTGCACAAACAATCGCCAGTTTTTGCCTATAACTAGGGCGCGCCCTAGTCTATCTTCGGTGGAACATAACCTTCGATTGACGGTTCAACTCCTTCAAATAAGAATGCTTCCATCTTTTCTTCTAAGAACTTGCGTGATTCAGGTTGCATCATATTGAGCTTGTTTTCATTGATCAGCATCGTTTGCTTAGACTGCCACTTAGCCCATGCTTGCTTGGAAATATTATCGAAAATACGCTTACCTAACTCGCCAGGATACAATTGAAAATCCAGACCTTCAGCTTCTTTCTTTAGGTGTGCACAGTTTACTGTTCTGCTCATGATGCCCTCTATAATTTGGCTATGTAATCTGATTATAAATCAGTCTTTAAACTATCTAAAATTCGTTTTGTTGGTGCCGCTAAGCCCACGTTTACCGGCTGCTGCAAATCGAACCACTGAGTTGCTGACTCTGTAACGCTATGTTGCGGTAATTCAGGCAATTGCAATAGCACTGGCGTAATATCGAGATGAAAGTGACTGAATGTATGCCGAAATGACTCTAGCTCTCGTTTTGATTCTTCCGTGTTGGTTTTGTAAAGCGAAGATACATGTTCATGTAAAGCCTCAGCATCAGGGAATTCATAGAAGCCCCATAAACCACCCCATATACCGGTTGCTGGGCGCTGCTTTAACAACACACTACCGCGCACAAAAGGCACTAGCATAAGCGTCGACTTAACGGGCAGTTCTTTCTTCGGCTTCTTGCCTGGAAGCTCAGTTTGCCTTCCTTGCACAAAGGCCAAACAACCAGTTTGAACTGGGCAACGCTCACATGCTGGCTTGTTGCGCGTACACAAGGTTGCACCTAAATCCATCATCGCTTGGGTATAGTGGTTGTTGCGTTCTTGTGGCAATACTGAATCAGCATATTCCCATAGTCGGTTCGCGATTTTCTGATTCCCTGGCCAGCCATCTACGGCAAAATAACGCGCTAGCACCCGCTTAACGTTGCCATCGAGAATTGGATGCGCCTGCTTCTCTGCAATTGATAACACTGCCCCAGCGGTTGAGCGGCCAATGCCCGGCAAGGCTATAACTTGTTCAATATCAGTTGGGAATACTCCATCGTATTCACCGGTGATTACCTGCGCGGCCTTGTGAAGATTACGCGCCCGCGCGTAGTAACCCAGCCCGGTCCACAAATGTAAAACATCGTCAATGGGGGCTTCAGCCAGTTCAATGACGGTAGGGAAGCGCTGCATAAAACGCTCAAAGTAAGGGATCACCGTGGTGACTTGGGTCTGTTGCAGCATGATTTCAGAAATCCAGACTCGATACGCGTTAACGTCTTGCTGCCAAGGCAAATCTTTTCTGCCGTGTTGATCAAACCAAGCAAAAATTTGTTGGGAAAATGACATTGATGAAATTCAAAAAACAACATTGTGGAGTATTGCCTTATACTACCAACAAAACAGCGATTAGGTTTAGCGAATGTGGCAAATTGAGCAGCCAACGATCTTCTTACCCGGAACTTTGTGCGACGAGAGAGTCTGGTTGCCGTTATGGCAAAATTGTAGTTTTGCGCCAGGCTGCCAACAATATGTGCCGCTGCAATGGGCTAACGATTTAGATCAAATGCTGTCACTAACGTTCGACCGGCTTAATAGTGCAATTGCACCCGTGCATTTAGTTGGATTTTCTATGGGTGGCTACATCGCTGCACTTGCGGCATCACAACACCGTAATATCGCTAAGCTGACATTGGTTGGGTACTGCCCAAAAGGTCTAGGCGCAAACGAGGAAAAGCAACGACTAGCGATAATTAAAAGCATTAATAGTGGCGTTTTTAAAAACTTCTCTGACGCACGATTATTGCAATTCATTACCGAGCGAGAACTTCAGCAGAGTAGCGCTGGGGATACTATACGTGAAATGGCGGCAGATTTGGGTGGCGCAACGCTAAAGGCACATTTTACTGCTACCACACCGCGGCAGGATTTGACTCAGAAGCTCTCAAAAGCCCATTTTCCAATTCATTTTGTGGCAGCAGAGCACGATAAAGTGGCACCTTTACGGGCCGTTGAAGAATGCGCCAAACGCATACCTAATGCTCAAGTTACCAATATCAGCAGTACCGCCCATATGATGTTACTCACCGCTACTGAAGACTGTGGAAATGCGATTTTTAGCTAGCACGTAGTGATTTTTGCTTCGCCAGATTTGCATTCATCCGCTAACCTAGGATAATGCCGCGCATCGAGATGTAGAGAGTAGATCAATGGGTCAATTTAAAAACCAAGCAGAGGCTGAAGCTGCAGGGGTTTACGTTAGTAAAGTTAAGAGTTATGTAAAGCGCGAAGGGCGTTTAACCAAAGGGCAAGCGCGCGCATTGGAAAAGTGCTGGCCAACGATGGGACTGACCATTGATCAAGGTCTGCTCAACTTTACTGAAGTGTTTGGCAATGATAACCCTGTGGTACTCGAAATTGGCTTTGGCATGGGCAAGTCGCTGGTTGAAATGGCTGCTGCAGCGCCAGAGTTGAATTTCATTGGTATTGAAGTACACCGCCCCGGCGTTGGTGCTTGTTTGAGTGATGCCGATGAAGCCGGCATAACGAATTTACGCGTATTTGAACATGATGCAGTAGAAGTACTAGCAGACTGCATTGCCGAAAACAGTTTGCATCGGGTGCAACTTTACTTCCCAGACCCCTGGCATAAAAAACGTCACCACAAGCGTCGCTTAGTGCAACCTGAGTTTGTCGAAAAACTGCGTTTAAAGCTTGCGATTGGCGGCAAGTTTCATATGGCGACTGATTGGGAGCCATACGCTGAACACATGCTTGAAGTTATGCAAGCAAGTTCAACCTTTACGAATACTTCAACAAGCAATGACTACGTGCCGCGCCCGGACTATCGCCCAATCACTAAATTTGAGACTCGTGGTCAAAAGCTCGGTCACGGTGTTTGGGATTTGATCTACAGTCGAGTCAGTTAATGTTAAGTGGTTCGAGCCAATTAGTTTGTCGTAATGAACACTTGTTTTCACAAGGTCGCTGGTTAGTTGTTAATCCGACTGAGGCAGAGATCTTTGCTCAGCTTCCATCGGCAAACATATTTGGTGCGCACCAATACTATGATGTCTATCAACAGTCATTACATGCCGAGCAACCACAAAGCTTTGGTGCTGAATTAACGCTACCAGCAGACGAGCAGGTATTTGATGGCGTCTTAATCTATTTGCCCAAAGCAAAAGCGCACACGGCGATGTTGGTTGCCAATGCCCGGGCAGTTCTGCGCGATGGCGGTACCATTGTCATCGTTGGCAGCAATGATGCAGGTGCTAAGAGTGTTGGTAAACAATTTAAAGCATCGTTTAACACATTACAAAAATACGATACTGCTCGGCATTGCGCCTTATGGTTAATGCAGTCAGAAAAACAAAAACCATTCAATGTGGTTGATTATTTAAAAGTAAGCACCTACTCACTTGATGGTATTGAATGGCGTGTGGCGGGTTTACCCGGCGTCTTTAGCCTTGACGGAATCGACGTTGGTACGGAGCTATTATTGCAATCTTTGCCTTCGATCGGTGCTAAATCTGTGCTCGACTTTGCCTGTGGTGCTGGTGTTATTGGTAGTTACATTATGCGAATTAACCCTGAGGCTACGCTGTGTTTCTCCGACATTAACGCATTAGCGTTATTCGCTTGTGAGCAAACGTTAGCGTTGAATGGTCAAGTAGCCACAGTGCAGGCTTCAAACGGTTTAACTGAATGGCAACAGTCGTTTGATTGGGTGGTAACGAATCCGCCGTTTCACACGGGTAAGTCGACCGACTACAGCATCACCGAAAACTTTATCAAACAAGTCGCTAAGCATTTGCACAGTCAAGGCGCTTTAGTTTTAGTCGCTAATCGTTTTTTACCTTACCCAGAACTGATTGACAGAAGCTTAAAGCGCCAAGCCGATCTTAGTCGCTCTAATAAGTTCAACGTCTATCATGCGTTGAAAAAGTAATTTTGTTTTCCTCACAGTTGGCTTAACATCAGTGTCCATACGCTTTAGTTAGGTTTTTATATGCGCATTGGATTTGTTGTCTCAGAAGTTGAAGATCTCGTTAAAACCGGCGGTTTAGCTGACGTTGGTAAGGCATTGCCATTAGCATTGGCTGAACTGGGTCACGACGTGCGTATTGTGATGCCGTTATATCAAGCGATAGCCAATCAACAAAACTTGTCTGATGCTTGCGTACCGCTTAGTTTTACCATTAATGGTCAGCAGTACAGTTTTGCAGTTAAGCAACTCGAACTACACGGTGTGACCGTTTACCTTATTGACCACGAAGGCTTTTTCCAACGTGAGGGTCTCTACTCTGACGGCTACGACGCGTACGCGGATAATGGCGAGCGCTTTGGATTTTTAGCCAATGCTGCACTGCATGCCTTAAGCCATGTAGGCTTTATTCCCGACATCATTCACTGCAACGATTGGCATACCGCACTATTGCCATTTTTTATCCGCTACAATACCGACAATAATATCAACCACCAATTTGCAACAACGCGCACTGTGTTGACTATTCACAACGCTGCATTCCAAGGGGTTTTTGAACGTAGCAGTGTTAACTTGTTGAACGGCAATGCCGCGATTGAGCATTTTAATCACAGTGATTGTGTGAATTTTCTACAGACCGGCTTACAGTGCTGTGATGGGATCACCTCCGTCAGCCCCAACTACGCCAAAGAGTTATTGACTGATCTGGGTAGCCATGGACTATCGCACATTCTTCAGCGCCGTCGCGAACGATTGTATGGGGTCCTAAATGGGTGCGATTACAGCCAATGGGATCCAAGCACTGATGTACACATTAAAACCCACTTCGATAGCCAAGATATTTCGGGTAAGAAAGGCTGCAAACTAGCATTACAGCGTTTTGCTAATCTTCCCAAGGCAGCCAAAGTACCAGTGATCGGAATGGTGTGCAGACTTACAGAACAAAAAGGGTTCGGCTACATAATGCCAATTCTTGAGCGGTTGTTGCAGCATAATGTCCAGTTGGTAATTGTCGGTACGGGTGACCCAGTTGTGGTTGAGCAGTTACGCCATATTAGTGGCCAGTTTGCAGATAAATTCACATTTATTGAAGGCTTCAGCAATGAATATGCGCATTGGGTAGAAGCCGGTAGCGATTTCTTCTTAATGCCTTCGCAATTTGAGCCCTGTGGTTTAAATCAAATGTACAGTCTTGCCTATGGCACCCTGCCAATAGTTCGTGGGGTTGGTGGCTTGAAAGACACCGTAGTCGATTTGGAGCAGCAACCAGACCATGCAACCGGTTTCGTGTTTTTGCCGCCGCAATCGCAAGCGTTACTCGATTGTATTCGGCGCGCTCTTCTCACCTATCACGAAAACCCTAAATTATTCGCCCAAGTGCAGCAGCGAGCGATGCAAACTAAATTCACCTGGGCACAAGCCGCGTCTGAATACGCCGACGTTTTTAAACAAATACTATGAAAATACGCAATGGCCTTACCATCTCATTTCTGTTAGCGATACTCGGACAAACTGCGCAAGCACAAGAGCCTCTTGAATGTATTGAAAACCCTAAGCGTGAGCTTGCTTGTGAACGGTTGATATTAAAAAAAACTGATCCGAATGTAATGCGTAACACGCCTCTAGAATCACCCACTGTTTGCATCTGTATTGCGGATTTTATGCCCGATAAAGAAACAGGTGAAATGCCAGAACAAGCGGATGCTTGGTTGAACGATTGGGGGTTGACGCACCAGGATCTAGTGGCGTTATTACGCTACTAATCTACGCTGTATTAACAGTATTAGTTGGCGAACCCCAATCTCCTTGCTAAAGTGAGCAAATAATAGGCAAAAACGGCACTTAAGGGTTTAACTGCGAATGGCAGATCACTCAAACCGTCTATCGATAAAATTTTTGTTCATCGCCTTGGTGATGTTCATCACAGCCTTGGCAGCAGGAAGTGCAATAATCGTTAAGGCGTATAGCGAGCAACGCCATCATCGTGCTGAGCAAATCGAACAGATTCGCAACTTCGCCAGCATGTTATCAAATCACGTGGTTTTAATTGAACAGCGCTATCGCAACGATGTGCGAGGGTGGCCCGATGACGTACTTGCATTTTTGGAAGAAATCCCAGCGGTTCTAAATGTTCATATATATATGAATCCCACTGCGGTCGGTGAAGGACCACTCGACAATGATAATATCAAAGCTACTTACGACCGGATTGGCCAACCACAAATCCCCAAGCGCACAACAGTTGATTTAGCGCGGCTGATTCAACCGCGAGAATACGACGATGGCATGGAATACATGCATCCAATTATTGGCCCTAGTGGCGAAATAGGCATTTTGTTTATTCGCGTTAGTGGCAAGACCTTCGACAATTTTATCACCGAAAGCTTCATGCGCTCGCTGACTCTTGGGCTTATTATTCTAGCTGTTGCTGGCGTGTTAGCGTGGCGATTTGAGCGCGTTATTACTGGACCTATTGCTCAACTTATTCACTTCATGCGGCAAGTATCACGTACCGGTGAATACAACTCTCAAATCAATGCCAACGGTACGGCGGACTCTGCCGAACTCAGTGATGCATTGAACACCTTGCTCAAGCGTATGGCCGGGTATGTCGAGCGTAACCACCTGATGGAGCAGGAGTATCAATCGCTCAATGCCGGTCTTGAAGAAATGGTTAGTCAACGCACAACCGCACTTAAGGAAGCAAACCAAGAATTGATTCAGACATTGGAAAAATTACATCAATTCCAGCGCCAAATTGTACAGAATGAAAAAATGGCTTCGCTAGGCGATATGGTTGCCGGTGTAGCTCATGAAGTTAATACGCCTATCGGCCTTGGCGTAACGGCTTCGACCATGATGCTAGATAGGTTGAAAACATTGAAGACTGACTTTGAAACTAAAAATCTCAAGGTCAGTGCCATGCAGAAATTTATCAACGAAGGTGAAGAAAACCTCAATATCATCTACCGCAATCTAAATCGTGCGGCTGAACTAATATCTAGCTTCAAACAAGTTGCAGTGGACCAATCGAATGAAAATAGTCGCGTATTTGTGCTAGCACAATTGATTGAAGAGATTCTATTATCATTGCGCCCGCGCCTGAAAAAGCTCAAGCACAGCGTAGTTGTAGAATGTGAACCCGATTTGTGCATTGAAACCAAAGCTGGACCAATTAATCAGATTCTAATCAACTTGATCATGAACTCAATTCTGCATGGTTTGGATGAAATTGAAGAGGGTGAAATTGTAATTAAAGCGACGTTATCGGGTAAGCGCAATCTTCATATTGTGTATACCGATAATGGCAAAGGTATTCCCGACGAATTGCGCAAACGCATCTTCGACCCATTCGTTACCACTAAACGCGGTCAGGGCGGATCAGGGTTAGGCATGCATTTAGTTTATAATTTGGTGACTCAGGCACTTAACGGCTCAATTACTGTCGAAAGTGCAACTAATGAAGGAGTTAAGTTTGATATAATCTTCCCGGTTGTACTTAAAGAGGCTGATAAGGTGCTTAATAGCCCCTATGAATAACTTGAAAAAAAACGATTAAGCCTTACTCTTTGGTGAGGATAAAAATACTAAATCTGTCTGGTAAAGAAAAAATGCAAACGCCTAATATATTAATTGTTGAAGATGAAGTGGTAACAAGAACCACGCTGAAAAGCCTGTTCGAAGCAGAAGGTTATAACGTTTTCGAAGCTGAAAACGGCGACCAGATGCATGACTTCTTTACCAATCACCCAATTAATCTTGTGATCATGGACATTAATCTTCCAGGTAAAAACGGTTTGATTTTGGCTCGTGAAGTACGCAATCGCAAAAATGTTGGTTTAATCTTCTTAACCGGCAGAGACAATGATGTTGATCGCATTCTGGGACTAGAAATCGGCGCAGATGATTATCTAACTAAGCCTTTTAACCCTCGCGAATTAACCATCAGAGCACGCAACTTGCTGTCTCGCACTACAACCGCATCAGACGATGATGATTTGCCAAGCCGCGTTAATTTCAACGGTTGGACTTTAGACGGCGATAGCCGCTCGCTAGTGTCACCAAGTGGCAAAGAATTCCGTTTACCACGCAGTGAATTCCGCGCGTTGCACTTATTCTTAAGCAACCCCGGTAAAATTCTTACTCGTGAACAGTTGATTATGGAAATGACTGGCCGTGAATTACGTCCGAATGACCGTACAGTTGACGTCACAATCCGCCGCATTCGCAAACACTTCGAATCAGATCCAGGTGAAGTTGAATTGATCGTTACAATCCATGGTGAAGGTTACCGGTTCTGCGGCAGTGTTGACGCTTAAGTAACACGCCTTGTTGATGTGGCAGCTTAGTTGCCCGCCACATTCATTTGTTCAATTAGCACTGACCCGGAAACCACTGCTCCTCGCTGTTCTTGCTGTACTCCAATAGCAACAATGTTAGCAAGCATATCCTGCAATGAACCGGCGATGGTTATCTCATGCACCGGGTACTGGATCACTCCGTTTTCAACCCAGAAGCCGGCAGCACCGCGTGAATAGTCACCATTAACAATGTTAACACCTTGTCCCATAAGTTCAGTCACCAGCAAACCTGTGCCCATTTGTTTAAGCAGTTCTTGATCACTTTGACCAGTATTCCCAACCAGCCAATTGTGTATACCACCCGCGTGACCATTGCTCACCATTCCCAGTTTTCTTGCCGAGTAACTGGTTAATAAATAATCTTGCAGCACACCGCCGGTAACAATATCAGTGTCTACTGTCGCAACGCCTTCGTGATCGAATGGCGAGCTAGCTAAACCGGCGGGCAAATGTGGGCGCTCTTGGATTGTTAGCCAGTCAGGGAAGAGTTGCTTGCCTTTACTATCTAACAGAAAACTCGATTTGCGATACAAACTACCACCACTTATCGCACTTACAAAGTGGCCGAATAGACTGCTAGCGATATCTCGATGGAAGATTACCGGCACTGTTGCAGTATCAATTTTTCGAGCGCCTAATCGGGTAACTGTCAAACGCGCAGCATCTTGACCTACTGCAACAGTTGAATCTAAACGGTGAGCCTTCCGATCAACTGTATAGCTGTAGTCACGCTGCATATCATCGCCTTGCTCACCGATCACGACGCAGCTAAGGCTATAACGGCTACTTGGATATCCGGCCAACAATCCATGGGTATTACCGTACACGCGCAATCCCAGGTTAGCATTGTACGACGCACCGTCTGAATTTGTGATCCTCGAATCATAATCGCGAGCGGCTTGTTCAGTCTCGAGTGCCATTGCTAAGGCTTTTTCGGTATCTAATACTTCTGGATGATATAAGTCACAATCGGGTATATCATTAACCATCAACTCTTTGTCAGCCAGTCCGGAGCAAGGGTCCTCGCTGGTGTAACGCGCGATATCAACCGCCTTTTCTACAGCCAACTTAAGGGCAGTGTGACTCAAATCGGCAGTAGATGCGCTGCCTTTGCATTGGCCAACATAAACCGAAATTCCAAGCCCACCATCGTTGGTAAACTCAACGTTTTCAACTTCGCCAAGACGAGCTGAAACGGCAATGCCTTCGACGCGCGACATGCTAGCTTCAGCATGACTAGCCCCTTTTGCAGTTGCTAACTGCAAGACTTCCGAGACCTTACCTTTGATTTCTTCGAGTTGTTGATTTATATCCATTTTAACTTTCACTACCCACTGGAGTTTCACCACGTTACAATCTTAATAATTGTACCATTAAAGACAAACAAATGACCGTCTCTAACTCAGATTCTGATGATAACTGGTTTGAAGATTCCAATGACTTCGAAACCGAAGAAAAAAGCAAAACACAACTCAAGCGAGAGGCAGAAGAAAAACAAAAATTGGCAACTCAACTCGTTGAGATGAGTGAAGCCAATTTAGCGAAGATACCACTGGACGAGGAATTGGAAGATGCAGTTCTAGTCGCGCGCAAGATCAATCGCAAAAAAGATGGCTATCGTCGCCAATTGCAGTTTCTTGGAAAATTAATGCGCAGCAGGGATACAAGTCCTATAGAACAAGCTATTTTAGTATTAACAAATCAACATCGCATGGCTAACGCCCAATTCCATCACTTGGAAGTATTGCGGGACAAAATCGTCAAATACGGTGATTCGGCTATTGAAGACGTATTAACAGAATATCCACAGCTCGAGCGACAAAAACTGCGACAGTTAGTACGGAAAATTAATAAAGAGCAACAACAGAACAAACCTCCCGCCAGTGCAAGAGAATTATTTAAATATTTAAGAGCGTCGATAGAAGAGTAATAAACATGCTAAAAAAATTAACACTCATTGCAATACTCAGTTTCCTCCTATCAGCCTGTAACGGTAGTTCTGGTGAGAACGGTGAAACCCCATTTGATGGCGACCCAACACCAATAACACCAGTAGTTGCACTGCAGCTAACAGTACTCGACGCCAATTGTGAAGCTATTGACAGTAATAGCTTTACGACTGCAGAGACTGCTTGTATAGAAGCTTTGCTCACCCAAGACGGTGTCGCAGTAGTTAACGAAATAATTACTTTTACCAGCGGTATTGGCGCCTTCGACGTTGCCACCAAACTAACTGACAGCAATGGTATTGCCCAAGTATTTCTAACGCCTGACGGTCAATCGGTTGGCGCAGCAACTATCAATGCAAGTTTCGATAGCGCACAAGCGCAAGCCGCCATTGAGTTTACCTTAGTCGACGGACAAGGCAGCACAAGCTCAACGGTAACGTTGCAGATGCTTGATCAAAACGGCGACCCAACGTTGCGTTTTCGAGCTAATCAACAAGTGCGCTTACAGGCTAGCTTAATTGATGCAACTAACGCTCCTTTAGCGAATCAAATTTTGAGCTTTAGTGCCTCGCGCGGCAGTTTACCAGTAACCGACGCATTGACTAATGCTTCAGGCATTGCTGAAGTAGTGTTGAACGGTGACGAGACTAGTATCGGTGCAGCAATTGCAACAGTAACACTGCTTGGTGATGATACAGGCACTTTAGTGGATGCGATCAACTATGAGATTCAGTCAGTCGACGCAGTTGAAGAAGACGTTGTTCGTTTGGGTTATTTTGATGGTACTGAATTTATAGAAGGTATCATCGGCGTTTCGGGTATTGCCAGTGACGCAGATGTATCAATCAGCGCTGGCGCTACCTTGGGGCTACAAGTGGGTCTAGCCGACAGTACTGGCCAGCCAATCGTCGGCAGCACACCGATCAGCTTTACCTCTAGCTGTGTTGTTGAGCAACGCGCAACGATTGACGAAACTGTTGCAACAGTTAACGGACGCGCTTCTTCTACTTATGAAGATATTAATTGTGCTGGTGGAAGTGGAAATGACGATATTATTAGCGCGACAGTTATCGTCAACAACTCGCCGATAACTATTTCTCGCACAGTTGAATTACTGCCAGAAAATATCGGCTCAATTGAATTTGTTTCTGCCAGTCCAGATTCTATTGTTTTGCAGGGTACTGGTGGTCAAGGAAGTGCTTCGGTATCCACTATTACTTTCCAAGTTAACGGTGAATTAGGCAACCCTCTTGCGCAAAAAATGGTTACCTTTGCTATGAGTACCAGTGTCGGTGGTTTATTGCTATCACCACTTGAAGGTTTGACCAACTCGGAAGGGCAAGTAAGTACGCGCGTAACTGCAGGTAATGTTCCAACTGCGGTACGCGTATCTGCGTCAATTGTTGGTGATAACGGTCAAGTTATCAGTACTCAATCTGACCTACTTACCGTTAACACCGGTTTACCGGATCAGAACAGTTTCTCGCTCTCTACTGATAATCCCAACCCTGAAGCGAATGGCATAAATGGGCAAGTTGTTAACGTTACTGCGTATCTAGCCGACTCCTTCAATAACCCTGTGCCCGATGGCACTGCAGTTGCATTTACAACTGAAGGTGGTCAGATCCAGCCGAGCTGTGTTACTACCAATGGTAGTTGTACCGTTCAATGGACCAGTGCCGACCCACGTGTCGATGATCACCGCATTACCGTCCTTGCAACTGCTATTGGTCATGAGACGCTGTTTGATAGCAACGGTAACAACGTGTATGACGACGATGACGGCGGTGCGCTAGATTTGGGCGAAGACAGCGGTTTTGATATCGTGACGTCAAGCACTACAGGCTTTGCTGATATTTCCGAAGCTTGGCGCGATGACAATGAGAATGACAGTTATGACATTGCAGAAACCTTCTTAGACTTTGATGGTTCGGGCGACTTCACTGCTGCCAACGGAACGTTTGATGGCCCGCAATGCCAGGCTAGTAGCTGTGGAGCCACTGGGCTACACGTACGTCGCGCATTGGTAATGGTTATGGCCTCTTCAAACGCTATCATGCGCTTCTTCAACGGCCAAGATGAATTGACCAATAACCAAGGTGGCGCAGCCACAGGACCAGTCTTATCTCTACCTCGCGGAGAGAGTGTTACCTTGCAGTTATTGGTGTCTGATACCGCTGTTCAAACCATGCCCAGTGATACGACCGTGACAATCACAAGTAATAACGGTGATCTCGCCGGAGAAACTGAGGTTACAATCAGCAAGAATAATCGCGCCGGTGGGGCAACCTTAAACGTGGTTTTAACCAATACACTAGGTGTCGATCAAGATCCTATCGATGCCACTCTGACTGCGACAGTGACCACGCCGAGTGGGGTTGAAACAACGCTAACAATGGTCGTAAGTTTAGACTAATTACACAGCGAAAGGCGCTATGAATGTAGCGCCTTTGTTTCGGAAAAAAGTCTTTGTTTTTGAATGCTCATACGCTGCGACGCATAACTATAAAAGCGATAGCGATTAGCATTAGTGCAACCGTCAAAGGCTCACTCACTTCTCTACTAACACTTGCTGAAATCCGCGTAGCATCGTCGTAGAAATTACTTTTAGGTTTGACAACAAAGTCAATAAAATCGCCTGTTTGCAACTGTAAGTTTTTACCTGAGATACTGTGTGAATTAACATTGCCAAAGCCAAAAATATCGCGAGCATCATTCAATTGGCTGCCATTGATCAGTACCGAGACATTAACACCATCGCTGTTACAACTCGTACACTCGATGGTGTCTAGTGCGAAAAAGTTACTTAGCAGACCAAATATGCCGTCTTGCTGGACCAAGTAACGGAGCACAATGTCAGCACCACTCTGGCCGGGGTGAAGAACTAATTGACCGGCAGCAAAGGTGTTGCCCGGAAATATTTCGTCCTGGTCACTGCGGTTCAAAAAAGCGGCGTGGAACCCCTGGTTTACCCAACCAATAATTGCAGGACGTCCCAAAACGGTGGTCGCGCTGTAATCAAACAACTCAAAGTCACTGCCATTGTACATCCCTATCTGCCATTCATTAGTTAATGATTGATTAGCGTTCGACTGACTTGCAAGATTTAAAAAAAATTCTGAAGCGTTTGACGTCATGATTGAAGCATTAGCCTTGGTTATGCTTAGAATAAATACGAAAGTTGCGAGTGTTAACTGTTTCATGTTTTCTCCCTGAGCTACAATGTCGACAAGTTCTCCTCGGGCGCATACTCTCAAACAGATTTTTGATAAAACAGGGCAATTAGATTTTTATGATGTTTTTAATACATCATGTGGTCGTTAGAAATGGAGTATTTCGATGAGTAAATATCAGCTTGGTGATTGGGCTGTAGATACATCGAGAGGCCTATTACTCAACGACACCACGGAAGTGCAAGTTGAACCCAAATGCATGGATTTACTGATACTGCTAATCCGCGCTGAAGGCGAGCTTGTTAGCCGAAAAGAGATAATGGACTCTTTGTGGAATGGTCGCTATGTTTCTGAGCACGCGTTAAACAATGTCGTCGCGATGCTAAGAAAACACCTAAACAACGGCGACGATAGAAACTACATTACAACGCAACCCAAAAGAGGCTATGTTCTAAGTGTTAAAGCAACTCCCATTGACGTTCTGCCAACCAATGAAACTGTAATTCCCACACCTACTAAGTCACTTGCCAAACCCCATTTGCATATACCTATCATAGCTCTAAGCTTGCTCGTATGTATCGCAATTGCACTCGTAACCTTCGCGCCAAATGATCAAGAAGCACAGCAAGCTCTCGTAGTGTTTCCTTTTTCAACAATAGACGAGGAGACTGACTCAGCTATTTTCGCCCAAGGGCTATACGAAGAAATAAACCATCACTTATCCTCGTATACCAATTTAATGCTAGACCGCACATCAGAATCTGAACAAACGCGCCAAAATGGTGCCTCTTACCTATTCGCTGCACGTCAACTAAATGTTGGGTACTTTGTTGAAGGCTCTATTCGTGCAGAGAGAAATGCTCTGCGTATTACCGCCCGTTTATTTGATGCGAAAACCGGAGAACAGCTCTGGTCTAACGTATACACGGCCAATAGTCAGGACATGCTTTCAAGTCAAAACAGTGTCAGCCGAAAATTGACTAAAGCCATTGGCGAGTCGCTGACTTTACTGCAAGTATCGAATGAACTTGATCAAGTTAATTTTAAAGATCAGCGGCATTGGCAGCGTCAGAATCAGTCCGAACGTGCAGATTCAAGCGCAATTGTTATTAGTTCTAATGCGGCTGATTTCTTTACATTACTGGCAAATGATACCGACCCGAGCCAATCAATCGCGAATGAGTGGCAGCTCGGCATGTATAATAACAATGTGTTTGAGCTTTTCGACTACAGCGGCACGACCTTACTCAATCGACCATCGATCGTCGGTTGGGTCAATAAAGGGTTTCACGCTGGCTTTTTAAACATAGGTGATGGAGACGAAATATTTCCAGGTAACTCCTTTAAATCTCGCACATTAGTGCTTCACCCAGGGCACAATGGCCTCGAAGCGGTACTTAGATATCTAGTCCCACTTACTGGTGAATTCACCATCTCGGCGCAGTTCGTCGCTATAGATTCAATAGAGTGTCTACGCTGCACAAGTGACGGTGTGCATGTTTCAATTCGAGTTAACGGACAACAGTTAGGAGACGCGCAATATTTGTTAGGCTTCGGCGACACCACTACACACACGATCACAGAGTCGGCAGTTGCACTGCGACGCGGCGATATCGTTGATTTTATCGTAATGCCTAGAAGCACTTTGTTCGATGATGCCACAAAAGTTAAAGCCAGCGTCTCTTGGATAGCACAGGAATAAACTTAAGAGCACCTAGTGGTAAACAATGTA
>CAXRGW010000104.1:0-5163 GCA_964230255.1 Alteromonas sp. | reverse complement strand
TTATTGAGTTTAACTTCAGCGACTACACGAGTTGAAAAGCCCGTTGAGCTTACAACACTTTTATACCAGTGCTCTGCCCAAACTCCATCACTTTCACGTCGCCCTTTAGGCCACGACAACATTGCTGGTTCAAATGCTATGCCCAACGCTAGGCAAACTTTGGGCAACATAACATCGGGATGTTGTAGTACATCATTACTATCAATGACCGGAATGGGTTGCTGTGACGTGGAGCTTATTGCTTCATAGAGTTCGTATTGACGAATAATGCCAATGTCATCGCTGCTGCATATCCCGCGTGCATTAGTGTACGAGTTAATCACTTCAGCGGGATCGCGAATTAAGAAGCAGTGGTTTAACTTGGCAGTCCAACTTAAATCACAGCCCGGTAGCATATGATGGGTCATATGCTTTTGGTATTGAATCTCTGATTTGAAATCAGCAGACGTCATGTCTGTTGCAACTTGAGCATACTCCAGTGGTTGGCTGGCGACTACTTCATCGAACATTGGATGAGGGCTCTTGGTTTGACTTAGGTAGTACGCATAAAAAGGTTCGTCAACAACTGTGCAATCTGGACGATTTTCAAAACTGCGCATCATTGCAGTAGAAATGTTCCTTGGGCCTGACCACATAGCAATGCGCTTAGTCATGCTTAGCGGCTCCTTCTGTTTCTGCTTCTATCTTAGCAATATAGAGTTGTTCTAAATGTTGCGTAATGAGATTTGTGCCATTGCCGATGGCGCGTCCATCAACGCTGCTAACTGGCGTTAGTCCAGCGAAGGTACCAGTGATAAATGACTCATCTGCTGCGTAGACATCGGCCAGCGAGAAGTTGCGTTCAAACACCGGAATATTGTTTTCTTTACATACATTAATCACATTGCGACGCGTAATACCATCGAGGCAAAAATCGCCACTAGAGGTCCATACTTCGCCTTCGCGGACAATGAAAAAATGGGTTGAATTACAGGTTGCGACAAAGCCGTGAGGATCAAGCATTAACGCTTCATCCGCATGGGCTTTTGCAGCTTGGATACAGGCGAAAATACAGTTGAGTTTCGAGTGGGTATTAAGCTTTGGATCTTGGACATCTGGATAACCGCGCCGGACATGTGACGTATATAAACTTATTCCCTTACTGTGCGCTGAGCCGAGGGGGTTTTTATACTCTGCGATAATGACAATCGTAGCCGGTGAAATAGTGACTCTCGGGTCTTGATAAGGGGTTGCCTTCAGCCCGCGAGTTACCATTAAGCGAATATGAACACCGTCGGTCATATCATTAGCTGCGCAAGTTTCGTAAAGGCGTTCGATCATGGCCTCAGGTGGAAGGCCGATATCTAAATCCAACGCTTTGGCACCATCGTACAAACGTTTCATGTGTTGCTGTATAAATGCCAGGCGTCCATGGTGTAAACGGATCCCTTCCCAAACACCGTCACCCAATATGAAACCACTGTCGAACACAGAAATTTTTGCCTCATCGCGGTGATAGAACTTGCCATTAATGTTGATCAGGATATCTTTATTGCGTGGATCGTCTGCATATTGATGAGTGCCTGTTGCCATGTCGATTACTTCTGTTTTTTTTATAAAAGGCTAGTTCAACAGTCTTGTTCATTCAGTTCAAGCTTTGCTTGCTATTTACCGGTCAATTTTTTCCTGAGTAAGACGATAAATACGATATACTTATCAGATATTTAATTGGTGGGATTTTTCAAATGCAGAAGTTGCTAATTATGCTCGGTTTGGTGTTATTTATCGCTCAAGTTCAGGCTGAAGATGAAGCTCCACCTCCGCTAGATCCGGAGTTTGTGGACAGTCATGGCATGGTTCTTATGTCGAGCGAATCAGATTTATATGCCTCTTTTTTACCTGCCCTGAGCGGTACAAAGCAACAACAGCTAATTTATCTACTTGATGCCAAAGGGCCGGAAGTATTCTTTCTAACTCGAGATGCCGATAGAGTAACAATCAAAACCGAATCATTTAATTTACAGCGCTTGATGCGTGGAGAAAGTGTCGAGGTCGCGGTTGATGTCTACCTTGGGGATTATGATAATGGCGGCAGCCTGATGTTTCCGGAAGTACCGGTTAACTTTGTTGAACAAATCTATTATCGTCCTTTAGAAAACTTAGAGCCATCGGGGCTACGGCACACATACGACCAGGTTGAACTCGGTGGCGACAAGCGTATGTTTGTGCACCGAATAAAAAGCAAACCGAGTTTTGACCACATTTTATTGGTTGAAGAAGCACGCAACTGTGTTACTCAAATTTTTACCGCGGAAGCGGTTCCCAGCGAACAGGCGCTTCTTATGAAATTGTTATTTTGCGGCTCGATCAAGCCTTGGTATTACAATGCAGAAGCATTTCAGTAATAAACGCTAAAACACTGAGCGCACAAAATACCAGCTTTATCGATCAGCGTTTGGTAATTACACAATCTATGCGATACTTGCCTAGCTTAACAAAAGAGTATCGGTCGCAGCCGAAAAACTCACGGATCTAGTACAGCACTTGGTAAAAAAATAATGATAAAAAGCCTAATCGGTTTATGTCTGTTGTTGGTCATAGCATCGATAGCAGCGGCTCAAGAACAGGAGCCGCAAAGAAACACTCAACTGACCATTCCTTACTTGGAAGGTGCCGCTACACTTGATGGAGTGTTAGATGAACCGCAGTGGCAACAAGCCGCTACACAGTCTTTGGTGTACGTTACCGAACCTTATGAAAATACCGCAGCTCCAGTCGAAACCGAGGTCTTCATTTATGAAGATGGCACATCATTGTTTATCGCTTTCCTAGCTCATGATCCTAACCCTGAAGCAATTCGCGCATTTTACCGTGACCGAGATTTGATATTTGGTGGTGATATGGTCGGCGTTAAATTAGATACGTTTAATGATTCACGCCTGGCTTATCAATTTTTTGTCAATCCATTTGGTGTGCAGGCTGATGTCATTGAAAACGAAATGACAGGCCGTGAGAGCGAGGCTTGGAATGCCATCTGGGAATCAGCTGGGCAGGTTACCGGTCAAGGCTATGTCGTGGAGATGGCCTTGCCACTGCGTACAATGAACTTTGATGAGGGGCTTAGAACTAAAGTATGGGGCGCCGAATTCTTGCGCTTTTATCCGCGTGAGGATTATATGCGTATCTCCAATATTCCGCGTGACCGGAACAACTCTTGTATTTTATGCCAGCTCGAAGAAATTAGCGGCTTTGAGAATGCTACGCAAGGTAACAACTTGGCGGTTGTGCCTACGGTTGTTGCGGGTAAATCGCGCAGTAGGGATGTCTATGAGACTCGTGATTGGAATTACGATGATAATCAAGAACTAGGTCTCGATATAAACTGGGGAATAACTCCAGAATTCACCCTACAAGCCACTCTTAATCCTGACTTTTCTCAAGTTGAAGCCGATGTGGCTCAGTTGAGTATCAACAATACCTTCGCCCTGTTTTTTGATGAACAACGCCCGTTCTTTACGGAAAATGCCGATTATTTCCCTTCGAACTTGAATCTGATTTACACCCGTAATATAGGTTCACCTGATTTCGGCGCCAAAGTAACGGGTCGTGTTGATGATCATTCTATTGGTGTGTTTGTTGCTGATGACGTTGCAACGACTTTTTTAGTGCCTGGTAACTTGGGTTCATCAGTTGCTGAGATTCAGGAAAGCTCCAACAATGCCGCTATTCGTTACCGCTACGACTTTTCTTCAGACCTTTCGATCGGTGTGGTGAGCACTTTGAGGAAATCAGACAGCTATCACAATTATGTTAACGGTATTGATGCGCGCTATCTGATTACTGAGAATGACACTTTACGTGCACAATTTGTGGTTTCTGAGACGCAATACCCTGAATTTTTATACCGCGACTTTTGTTCAGAAGATTGTTCAGTTCCACAGGGCTTTTCGGAAGAGGCTTTGCGAACGCAGCGCACCGAAGCGTTCACTGGACAAGCTTTTAGAATCAACTATCGGCACGAGGCGCGTGACTGGTTCTTCCGGGCTGATCACTTTTCAAACGGCGAAGATTTCCGTGCGGATCTAGGATTTGTTTCGCGAGTTGATCGCAATACAAGTGTGCTCGGTGGCGGCTACTACTGGTGGAATGAAGATAGCTGGTGGAATCGTATTCGGATAAATGGTGATTGGGATATTGCGCACAATGATGACGGCGAACTTTTAGAAAAAGAGCTTGAGGCTTACGCTAGCATCCGCGGTGATTATCAAAGTTTTGCTGAGCTAGGTTATCTGCGCCGAGATAGAGCTGGGCTGCGTATCGATCCATCGTCTTTGGCGATTGATGGCAACAGTGATCGTTTCGTCGAGCGTCAATGGCGTTTGTTTTTTGAGACTCAACCGAATGAGATTCTTTACCTTAATTCGTTTATTAGCTACGGCGATCAAATTGATTTTGCAAACAATCGATTGGGCGAGCGAATCTTTTTTGAAGGTGAAGTCGAGTTAAATATTGGTCAACACTTGTATGTCGGTGGGTATTTCTTGTACAACGACTTCGAGGCGGACAATCAACCATTGTTCACCGCTAATTTGCTTGATGCCAGATTCACTTACCAGTTTGATGCGCGACAATTCTTGCGTTTAATCATGTCTTACTCAGATATTGATCGCAATCCAGACAATTACATCGATACGGTCGATGCCGAGTCACAAGATTTGGGGTGGCAATTGCTGTACTCCTATAAAATTAACCCACTGACAAAGTTCTTTATCGGTTTTTCAGATACATCATTTAACGATGACAGTCTGGTTCGATTGACCAGTGCGGAACAGTCAGTATTTATGAAGTTTAGTTATGCCTGGCTTGAATAAAGCTAAATGCGGTGATCTACCTTGAGATATGTGGCGAATTTGCTAACGTCTAAAAGCAACCCGAATAACAAGGACTGTTAAGCGTTATGCTTGCTTTCAGTCTGTTACTTTTTTCTAGCGTGGCTCTAGTTAAACCGAATATTTCACCACAATGCATTGAGGCTGAGTGTCTCTTAGGTAGGGTAAAAAACCTTCAAGCTCTATCTGCGTGGTAATATGGAAGCCTCATTTGCATTAGGGCATATATTTCTCAACCGAGACTCCGGTATTCAAACCAACCATGAAATGTCGTTGTACTATTTCGAGCGCGCTG
>CAXRGW010000103.1:0-9552 GCA_964230255.1 Alteromonas sp. | reverse complement strand
GAAACGCTCGCGCATTAAGTCGCGACTCGCCTCATAAATAGTCATGGTTGGATTGATAGTAAAATCCAGCGCAATTAGCTCATCGCGAACGCTGTTCCACTGCTCTGAACCGGGCTCTGCAGCTTGCAGCCACAGGCGACCAGCTTCGGCAAAGCGGTGTTGCTCGTTGTTATAGTTATAAGCCGACGGGTAATCTTGGATCACACGATCATCAAACAATGCTTCAGGCAACCCATACCAATGTTCCATGGTGGTTAAGCCAAGACGCGCGGAGTCTAATGCATTCATACTCATTACGTTAAGTTGTGCATGGTGCATCATGGTACCTAAGCCTTGTTTCTTCGCCTCATCCAACGCGGCTTGCATAACCGGCAGTGAAGCGCCAAAAAACTTAACCCCCAGGGCGCCATCGCGTTTAGCTTGGCGCATCCATTCACGCGCCAGTTTAGGTGTTGCCACCGGCTTGCGCGCACCCATTCCAAAACCCAAATAGGGGATAATACGCGGGGCAACTATCCTATTATCTGCGCTGCGTTCAACGTGATCGAGGACCCAATCAAGACCGTTAAAACTGCCTGGCTCGCGCACCGTAGTAATGCCATGTGCCATCCACAGTTTAAATACATACTCAGCAGGAATATTGTCAGCCGAGCCGCCAATGTGTCCGTGCATATCAACAAATCCTGGCAATACATAGTGACCGGTTAAATCGATTTCTATGCCGTCTTCACTCAGTACTGGGCGATTGGCAACAATGGGAACGCCCGGATTGCCAACGCTGACAATATTAACAATACGGTCGTTCTCAATGACTATATCAACTGGGCCGCGCGGTGGAGCGCCTTCACCCGTAACTACAGTTACACCACGCAGAATCAACTGTAAATACGGACCGACGCCTTCGTCAGAACCCTTATTCAGTGCGCTAGCACCGGGGGCGGCTGCGGCATGGAGAGTGATAAGCAGGGCAACAGTAAAAGTGAGTATATGGCGCATAATAATGGCTCTAAATTATTCCGCCGATACCTTAGCACATTCGCTGTTAAAACCTAATTGCAGCAAGTCTAACCTACGGCTTTCTGATTCCACGGCATTTTGGCGATCAGTAACGCCAGACCACAAGTGCCAGACAGACCTGCAAACAGTAGACCTGCTCCAAAAAACGCTGGAACCCAGGCATAAGCCGGCGCTAAAAATAAACTCGCTAAACTGCCACCAAGCACAAAGGTACCAATAGTGATTTGTACCTGCCTGTCCAGTGGTAACACTTTCGATAGCCCTTGTTCAACCGGCAAACCCGCCGCTTGCCATGCAGTAATACCGCCCTCGAGGTTGTATATGTTTTCAGCTCCAGCATCTGTCACTTTTGCGCACGCGGTATTGCCGCGCGCACCTTTTTGGCAATAAATAACAATCGCTTTATCAGTGTTTGGCAAGCTGTCGGCAGTAATGCTGCCCAGGGGAGAAAGTGTTGCGCCTTGAATGCGTTGTCCGGCAAATTCGGCCGGTTCACGCACATCTACCAGTTCAGCCTTACCGTCTTGTAGCCATTGCTGCAGTTCGACAGGGGAAATATTTTTATACTTCATACTGAAATGCCTGTATTAGTAAAATCGTATTTGTTGCAAAAAATTAAGTAAAGCGTAGACAAGATGGCACTAACTTCAACGCTGGCTAATCGGTAATACACCATTTGCCCGCGTTTTTCCGCTTTAACAATGCCTGCAGTGCGCATTTTTGCCAAATGTTGTGATACTGAGGACTGCGATAAATCTGATGATCCCTCAATATCTCCCGCGGATAGCTCGCCATCGACTAAGCGGCAGAGGATCTGTAGCCTGTGTCGGTTCGCCAATAGCTTTAATAACTGTTCTGCCGCTTCAGAGTTGGCCGCCATGGCCGCTTTTTCGTTATCGTTTAAAAGCATCTGTACTCATATTTTATATTAGCGGCACTTTGCAGGGCTTTCGGCAATGGCTAATGCGGCTACTGACGACGGTGTCCTGGAAAAGAAGACCAAAGAGTTGATTGCATTGCCATTGGTGTTTCAACGCGTTGCGATGGTTGCATAGGCTTTCACCTCACAACGCTGGTTGGTCTTGGCGCCACCAAAAAAGAGATTGAGTAGACCTTAGCCATCGCTATTTACATGGGCGGAGGTCCTTCGCTAATGTATGCTGAAAGCGCAATGTTAGCGTTTGAGCAATTTAGCAAATAATCCATTTGATGGTTGTGGTGCGTACTGTTAGGTCCATCCTTTTAAGGTCTGTTTACGAATGAATAAAAAACGGTTTGCACACTTATTTATTGCCACATTGAGTCTACTACTGTGGTGTGGCAATGCGCTTGGCTCAAACGGGGTTACTGAACAAACAAAATGGCCCGGCTCACTCAGCAGATTTGCCTTGGGCTCCTGCGCCAAAGACCGCATGTCTCAGCCAATTTGGGATGAAATCGGCAAAGCCAAGCCACAGCTGTTTTTGTTTATCGGTGACAATCAATATGCTGATGTTTGGATCCAAGACGGCGATTGGTGGCATTCAGCACCGGTAAGCGATGCGGCGCGCTTTGCAGAAGCTTACGATACCGTGGCCGCGAAGCCTGAATTTGCACGTTTTCGCGCAAACGTGCCTTTTATGGGCACTTGGGACGACCATGATTATGGCGCTAATGACGCTGGTAAAGAATTTCCACTAAAACGCGAAAGTCAGCAGGCATTCTTAGACTTTTTCGAATTTGCGCATGATGACCCAATTCGCGAGCAAGAGGGCATTTATCATGCTCGAACTTTCGGTGAAGCCGGTCAGCGTGTACAAATTATCATGCTCGACACCCGATATCATCGCGACAAACTTGACCGCAACCCAAAGGGGCGACCTAAGAATAAAGGGCCATACATTCCAACGGCAGATACGAGTCGTTCGATATTGGGCGAGGAGCAATGGCGTTGGTTAGAGCAGCAGCTCCAGCAGCCAGCAAATATTCGCTTTATTGTATCGAGCATCCAAGTTGTCGCCTATGAGCATGCGTGGGAAACCTGGGGTAATATGCCGCATGAACGCAATCGCTTGTATCAATTGATCACGGATACTAAAGCCAATGGCGTGATTCTGTTAACAGGCGACCGTCATCTGACCGAAATTTCAGTTGATCGAGGACAGTTAGGTCACGCTCCGCCTTATCCTTTGTGGGACTTTACAATAAGCGGTTTGACGCAATCTAAAAGTCGGGTCGACGAAGCTAATAGTTTTCGTCTCGGGGGCGTTTTTCGTCAAACGCATTTTGGAACTGTTGATATCGATTGGACTTCACAAGATTCAGCGGTAGTGGCACTTACGGTCTTGGATGAGAATAGCCAGATATTAAACCAACAACAGATAAACGTTGCTGATTTGGTCAATAAGTAATGCGTATAAGTCTGGTTTTGAGAGCATTAAAAAAGGGGCGTTTAAGAACGCCCCTTTTTTTGTGTAAACTTGCTAGCCATCGTTTTTGGCGGCTTTCAGTTTTTCTACCTGCTCCTTAGTTAAACGGATAATGCTGCCTGGGTATGGACGACCTTGCGGATAGTCCCACTCTTTGGGTGTTACAGACTCGGCAAAGTCTAGGAATGAACGACATTCTTTACGCGTGGGTGCTTGGCCCAATTTATCTGCATAAGCTTCAAGGTAGCGCGGATCAGCGTTACCTTTTTGCAGTAAACAATAAGCTTCGGTTGAATAGACTTCTTCGCCTTCTGCGTGGTCATCAGCAACCGCAATTTGACTAAACATCGCCGTGCTAGTTATTGCCGCAGCAGCCAAGGCTTTATATCCAAACATTTTAAGTTTCATAGTGATTCCTATTGAGTGAATGATTGTTTTACACAACCTTATGGTTCGCTTCTTACTATAGGCCAGAAATCCGTAAACTCAACCTTTTATGAGCGGGGCAAGCGACTTGATATAAATTCAGTGAGCGTTTTACTGATGGTTGCTTGGCTGGATGACTGGCGCTGACGGGCAAAATCAAACAAACAAATGTGAATGCTACCTAAATTGGGCAAGTAACGTCGCGACACCACACTTAAGTTCTCTGGCACACTGCGCCGCGCCAAAGCTGTTATGCCAATGCCTTGTTTAATGGCCGCGCTTAAGCCACTCAAATCAGCATTGGTATACGAGATGCGCCAAGGGATCGTTTGCTGTTTTAAGCGTTCAATTACACGCGAGCGGTAAACACAACCTTCCGGCGCCAGCACCAGTGAAATCATGTCGGATTTAGTCGGTAAGCTGCGATCGCCAATCCACACCAAGTCATCTTGCACACTGTAATACGCTTGTTGAGCGCGCTCTGGCCCAGTTAGTGCCAATACCACATCAAATTGATTGCGCTTATCTTCATTGAGTAAGTCATAACTCAGAGATGAAGTGACTTCCAACGCAACATCCGGATATTGTGCCGAAAACTCGCCAATGATCGATGGCAGCAGGATTGACGCAAACTCACTGGGGATCCCCAAGCGCATGCGGCCGCGCAGTGGATCTTGGGTGGTGTAGCGAAACACTTCGTCATTGATAGCGAGGATTTGTTGGGCTTTGTCTAATAACCAGCGGCCGGTATTGGTCGGTTCGTATCGTTGACCGACTTTGTGAAATAGCTTTTGGTCTAACTGCTCTTCAAGCTTTTTTATTTGTAAACTAATCGCTGGTTGTGAGCGACCCAACACATCACCCGCTTTAGCAAATCCACCTTGATTGATGATCGTTACAAAAGTGCGAAGCGTGTCCATTGATAGCTGTTTCAAGATTTACGTACCTAATGTTTTTTGTATTAATGCATTAATAATATAAATGTATTGATTTGAATTTCAAATTTGTTTGCTGAGCCATAGCTTTCTATACTTTTTAACAATTTATTGAACAACAGTAGTCACTCGAATGAACCAGAAAACCGCCTTATATGCAGCGCACGAAGACCTTGGAGCCAAAATGGTCGATTTCTTTGGCTGGGATATGCCAATCAACTACGGCTCACAAATCGAAGAACACCACGCCGTTCGTCAAGATGCCGGCATGTTCGACGTATCACACATGACTATCGTCGATGTTCAAGGTGCTCAGGCCCAAGACTATTTGCGACATTTATTGGCTAACGATGTCGCTAAGTTAACGATTAAAGGCAAAGCTCTGTATTCAGGTATGTTGAATGAAGCGGGTGGCGTTATTGACGACCTTATCGTTTATCACTTCGATTCAACCAATTACCGCGTAGTGGTTAATTCAGCAACGCGTGAAAAAGACTTAAATTGGCTTAACCAGCAAGCCGACGGTTTTGACGTAGACGTAATGCCGCGCGACGAATTCGCGATGATTGCATTACAAGGCCCCAACGCTAAAGAAAAAGCGAACCAAGTATTCAGCGCTGGCCAACAAGAAGCGGTAGCATGCATGAAGCCATTCTTTGGTGTGCAAGCGGAAGATTTATTTATTGCTACCACCGGTTATACCGGCGAAGCGGGCTATGAAATTATTGTTAACAAAACTGACGCTATTGCTTTGTGGCAGCGCTTGCTTGAAGCAGGTGTAAAGCCATGTGGTTTAGGCGCACGTGACACCTTGCGTTTAGAAGCTGGTATGAATCTATACGGACAAGATATGGATGAATCTATTTCACCACTAGCCGCTAATATGGGCTGGACCATCACGTGGGAGCCAGCAGAGCGTAACTTTGTTGGTCGCAAAGCTTTAGAGCGACAAAAAGCTGAAGGTACCGATAAGTTAGTTGGTCTAGTTATGACCGACAAGGGTGTACTGCGCGCTGGGCAAGCCGTGCGCTGCGAAGCCGGTGACGGTGTGGTTACGTCCGGTACTTTCTCACCAACCTTAGGCCATTCAATTGCAATGGCGCGTGTGCCAGCATCAGTCGGTGATACAGTAGAAGTGGAAATGCGCAAAAAGTGGGTTACAGTATCTGTAGTAAAACCCAGTTTTGTTCGCAATGGCAAAAGCGTTTTATAAATTACCCTCAAATTAACTAGGAATCGTTATGAGCAACATCCCTAAAGAACTACGTTATACCGCCACTCATGAGTGGGTTCGTCCAGAAGGTGACGGTATATTTACTGTTGGAATCACTGAACACGCCCAAGAGTTGTTGGGCGATATGGTTTTTGTTGAACTACCTGATGTAGGTGATGAAGTTAGCACGGGTGATGACATTGTAGTCGCTGAGTCGGTAAAAGCGGCGTCTGACGTATACGCACCAATCAGCGGTGAAATTCTTGCGGTAAACGAAGAATTAGAAGACTCACCAGAGCTGGTTAACTCTGACCCATTTGGTGACGGCTGGATGTTTAAAATCAAAGCTGAAGACGCTAGCGAAGTTGAGTCTTTGCTTGATGCTGAAGGCTACGAAGAAAGCATCGACGAAGACTAATAAGCGTCAATTTACTCATTAGTTAATCGATAAGCATCACGTCTGTAGTGCTTATCTACCCATTGCGAACACAACTAGTACTGAATTATGTCAAACACTGTCCAAACCTTGGCTCAATTAGAGCAACCTCAGGATTTTGTCCGTCGTCACATCGGCCCGGGCCAACAAGAAATTGCCAATATGCTGGAAGCAGTTGGCGCGACTTCACTGGATGATTTGATCGAACAAACAGTACCTGCCGGTATACGTTTACCAGAGCCGCTTAACTGTGGTGTAGCGGAAAACGAAGTCGATGCGTTAAGTCAGCTAAAAGCGGTTGCAGAAAAGAATACAATTATGCGTTCATTTATCGGTATGGGTTATACCGGTACGCATACACCGAATGTTATTTTACGCAACGTGCTAGAGAATCCAGGTTGGTATACCGCGTACACGCCGTATCAGCCAGAAATTGCCCAAGGTCGTTTGGAAGCTATTTTGAACTTCCAGCAGGTTACTATTGATCTCACTGGCTTGCCGTTGGCATCGGCATCATTGCTTGATGAAGCAACAGCTGCAGCTGAAGCCATGGGTCTTGCTAAGCGGGTCAGCAAGAACAAGAAGTGCAACACCTTCTTCGTTGCTGACAATGTGCATCCACAGACTTTAGATGTAGTAAAAACGCGTGCCGAGATGTTCGGTTTTGAGATTGTTACCGGTGCGCCTGACGCTGTAACAGAACTCGATGTGTTTGGTGCCATTTTGCAATACCCAAGCACCACCGGTGAAGTGACCGACTTATCTGACATAATCGCTGCTGTTCAAGCGAAGAAAGGTATTGTTGCGGTTTCCGCCGATATAATGAGCTTAGTGATGCTTAAGTCACCAGCTGAAATGGGTGCGGATGTTGCTTTCGGGAGTGCCCAGCGCTTTGGCGTACCCATGGGCTATGGTGGTCCACACGCGGCATTCTTCGCAACCCGTGATTCTTACAAGCGTTCGCTTCCTGGTCGTATCATTGGTGTGAGTAAAGATGCCCGTGGCAACCCAGCATTGCGTATGGCACTGCAAACGCGTGAGCAACACATTCGCCGCGAAAAAGCTAACTCCAACATTTGTACAGCCCAAGTACTGCTTGCCAATATGGCGTCTTTCTATGCGGTGTATCACGGTCCACAAGGCTTGCAAACAATCGCTAATCGTATTCACCGCATGGCTGATGTTTTAGCGCTTGGCTTGACTTCTAAAGGCCTTAGTTTAATGCACAACACTTGGTTTGATACCATCAGTGTAGCAGTCGAAGACAAAGAAGCTGTTCTAGCTGCGGCGCTTGGAAAAGGCATGAATCTTCGTGCTGACCTAAACGGTGCCGTGGGTATCACAGTAGACGAAACCACGACTCGTCATGATATCAGCGATTTGTTCGATGTATTGTTAGGTACTGATCACGGTCTTGATATTGACCAGCTAGATGCAGAAGTCACTACGCAAAACTCTAGCAGTATTCCTGCTGAGCTTTTGCGCACCTCTGAGATTTTGACTCATGAAGTATTTAATCAGTATCACTCAGAAACTGAAATGCTTCGTTACATCAAGTCACTTGAAGACAAAGACTTAGCCTTGAATCACTCAATGATTTCCTTGGGCTCTTGTACTATGAAGCTCAACGCGACCGCTGAAATGATTCCTGTGACTTGGCCAGAATTTGGTGCCTTGCACCCATTTGCGCCCGTTGAACAAGCGGCTGGCTACGCTGAGATGATTGCTGAGCTTAGCGATTGGCTAATTAACATTACCGGTTACGATGCACTATCTATGCAACCAAACTCCGGTGCACAGGGCGAGTACGCGGGTTTATTAGCGATTCAGCGTTATCACGCGAGTCGCGGTGAAGGGCATCGCAACGTGTGCTTGATCCCAAGCTCAGCGCACGGTACTAACCCAGCGTCAGCGCAAATGGTTAGCTTGAAAGTTGTGGTAGTAAACTGTGACAAAGACGGTAATGTTGATCTTGATGATTTGCGTCAAAAAGCAGCTGATGTGGCTGACAATCTTGCTTGTGCGATGATCACTTACCCTTCAACCCATGGTGTGTACGAAGAGACGGTACGCGAAATCTGTGACATCGTGCACGAGTATGGTGGTCAGGTATACCTCGATGGTGCCAACATGAACGCACAAGTTGGCATTACGTCACCGGGTTATATCGGTGCGGATGTATCACACTTAAACTTGCACAAAACCTTCTGTATTCCACATGGTGGCGGTGGCCCAGGTATGGGACCAATCGGTGTTAAGAAACATTTGGAACCCTTCTTGCCAAATCACCAAGTGGTTAACATTGAAACCACTACAGCAGGTAACGGCGCGGTTTCTTCCGCACCTTGGGGCAGCGCTTCAATTTTGCCGATCAGCTATATGTACATTAAGATGATGGGCGGCGAAGGGCTTAAAAAAGCCACTGAAGTGGCTATTTTAAATGCCAACTATGTGGCGAAGAAACTCGAAGGTCATTATCCGATTTTGTACAAAGGTCGTAATGACCGTGTTGCGCACGAATGTATTATCGATTTGCGTCCGCTTAAAGAAGCGTCTGGCGTAACTGAAATGGATATCGCTAAGCGCTTGAACGACTACGGCTTCCATGCGCCAACCATGAGCTTCCCAGTAGCAGGTACGCTGATGATTGAGCCAACGGAATCGGAAGCACAAGTTGAGCTAGACCGCTTTATTGAAGCTATGATCCACATCCGCGAAGAAATTGCCAAAGTTGAAAGTGGTGAGTGGGATGCAACGGATAACCCATTGCACAACGCCCCGCACACACTAGCAGACATTTGTGATAACGAATGGACCCGCAGTTACGACCGTATGCTCGCTGCATACCCAGTACCTGCTGTTGCCCGCAACAAGTTCTGGCCAAGCGTAAACCGTATCGATGACGTATACGGCGATCGTAATCTTATTTGCTCATGTCCGGATTTGGATAGTTATAGGGAGATTGCGGAGTAGGTATCGTACTCTAATAAAGTCTGTGACTTTATTTAGGTAGTTTGTGAGTCGAATATAGTTTGTGACTCATGATGAATTTAGAAGGTGAGCCTAGTGCTCACCTTTTTTATTTGAAATCAAAAGTTGGGAAACTTGCGACCAATA
>CAXRGW010000102.1:0-6153 GCA_964230255.1 Alteromonas sp. | reverse complement strand
CGCTGTTTACGCTCTACTAGGTTGATAGGAATATCAAGGTCGATAAACTTATCGAGGCTATCAATCATGCGAAACATAAGAGGAACGATACCTTGCTTAGTCTCTTCGATACTGTCGATTTGACGTTGAAGAGAATCTATTACGCGCTGTTGGTCTGCCACCAAGCCCGCTAAGTAATCGTTGTAAACCTTTAAGTTTTCAGTTTCATCAACAACACCGCGGTACTCAACCAGCAATTCTTGAGACTGCTCAAACAGGGTGTTAATTTTTTCTTGAGATTTTGCAGCGTCTGCTTGGATCTTAAACTCTTCAGAATGAAGGTCATTAAGCGGATCTGCAGAGACAATGGCGCTACTACCGAGTGCAAATGCACCTAGAACGGCAGAGGCAATAAGAGTTCTCTTGCTCATATTGGACATAGTTCCCAACCAATTTTCTTGTTCGAATCCTCGCAGGACAATCACACATTCAGCGAGGGGCTATTAAACCGTTAGTTATAATTTTGATAATTGTAAGCGATTGAAAATCGCCCACGACTGGAGGATGGTCACACGGAAGTAACAACAAAGTCAAGTTGGCTGGGACCAAATGGGAAGAAATGTAACGTATTATTAACTGGACCGATGAATGTTTGAGCGGTCTGCGGCGACGTTCTCGGTTGAACAGACACAGTATTAACAATTCGTAACATTCGTGCGGGTGAAGTACACACTTTTTTCACTATCCTATATTGCATCACCCAATTGCATTCAAATCGAGGGAATATCATGAAAGCATCGTTGTTAAAGGTAATAGGTTTCGCCGCAGTAGTAACACTAAATGCCACTGCAGTTAATGCACAAGAGCGCACACAGGAAGGTATGTGGATGTCTGAATACACCAATACCGTTGAGCAAGGTCTGTATGCGCTTAACTCGAAGAACTACCAAAAGGCGTTTGAAAAACTGCTACAAGCCTCCAAATGGGGCAATAAAGACGCACAGTTTTACTTATCGCAAATGTACTTAAACGGCTGGGGTATGGACCCCGATTACAAACAAGGGTGGCTCTGGTTCAAAGTCGCTCTGGAACAACGCACGCAAGAATGGCGCGATGCAGAAAGACAACTTACGGAAGCCTTGCCCGCTGACTTTATCGCAGCAATGGAGCCATTCGTCACAGAGCATATTGCTAAGTATGGCGCAGAAGCTCAAGACTTGAGTTGTCGTCAACGTACGCGCGTAGGTACCAACATCAAGGAAATAACCTGCGAGAAGCGCGCTTACTAATCGCGTAAAAATCAGTATACTCTGCGTAAAAAGCCAGTTATTGCTGGCTTTATTACGTAGAGCGCTAAAATGAATTACCAACCAAAATATCAAGTCTCTGTCGACAATCGCGACATTTATGTATTTGACGATGTTTGCGGCACGGATGAAATCAATAATTTGTACAACGGCTTAACAAATAGTGCATACCGCAAAAATGAAGTAGCCCGCCCAGATACCCAAGAATACAAACATTGGGCAGTAAACCTTAATCAACAACAAATACTGGCATTGCCTTTGTATTCAAATTTAATCAATGCAGTGGAACAATCTACCGGTAAAAGGTACAAGGCCTATAGAGGCTATTGTAATCATTCAGCGTATGGCGACATGTTGTTCACCCATACTGACTGCTTACCAGAAAATGACGAAATGACAGCTTTGGTATATGTCTGCCCCAAATGGGACATAGAATGGGGTGGTGAAACCTTATTTTACAATAAAGACGATGATTGTGCTTATGCATGCACACCAAAACCCGGGCGCGTAGTTGTTTTCAATGGCGCGATCAAACATGTAGGCCGACCGCCAAACAGAATTTGTTATGCCCCTCGATACACACTGGCATTTAAACTCGAGCCAGCCTAAATCAGCGCTTCGGCACCATATCAAATGCGATTGTTAAGCGTCGTTCACCACGTGTGAACGGCCGTGTGCCATGCCACATAAAAGACGGGAAAAATACTAAAGTGCCAGCGCTGGGTTTAATTGTATAGTCTGCTGGCAGGTCAAGCTGTTCAATTTCCGGTTTCCCAAATTGGAGCCAACCTTCCCCACCACTATTGACCGCGGATGGGATGTCGACGTAAAAAACGCCACTTAACCACCCTTGTGGATGAAAATGCGAGGTGTGAAATCCGTCGACTTTTAAATTTACTGACCATGAACCCGTGAATGAAAGCGGCTTACCTATATGGCGAAGAAACGGGTGTTGTGAATTTCTGCTCAAACTCTGAGTGAAACTAGCCGCTTGTTGGCCAACCCAGTCCTTTAGCTCTTGAATGGTAGGATCTGAGTCGTCAAAAATATCTTCATAGGTTTGTGTACCACCGCGCAAAGATTGACCAATTGGATGCTGTGAGTTTGCATGTAGTTGCTCTAATTTAGCGATTAATCGAGTGATAAATTCAAGTGGTTTATGCGTTAAAATCGAACTGACATTGACTAGTTTATAATCACACAGTTGATGGTACTCAGCGTTTTTTTGTTGCATCTTTAAGGCCGTTGAGTAGAGCGTCCACCACCCTTGGTTCTCGGGCTCTCGACGTTGTAATTTGCGATAAATACTCAACGCTGCTTTGCAGTCTTGCCGGGCTAAGGCAATATAACCGCGCTCATTCTCAATCGATACCGTTGGAACACCTTTGCTCAACTTCACTGCTGTTTGGATGGCTGATTGTGCTTCTTCCAACATTTTGCACAACCGAAGATGTCTTGCAACAAACATCATAAAGGTAGCATCGCTTTGCCACTGCGCCATGCCCCGTTCGATGATTTCCTCACTAAGTTCAAATTGCTCGGCATTGAGCAGGAGGTCCAAAGCGGCGATATATAAGTTATAACTCGCATGAGGATTGCGCAACGCAGTTATCAGCCAACTGAAGGGCTCGTTAACCCCTTGGGACCAGCGAAAATGGGCATACTCTATATGAATCTTTGCATCCAACGGAACAAGATTTATAGCACGCTCATAATAGTCTGTCGCCTTATCACGCTCATGCAATAACATGTGATTAGCGGCTAGGTTGACTAAAATCTGACTATTATTGGGTTCTAGTAACAACGCTTGCTCTAGCAATTTGATGGCTGCCCGATACTGCAACTTAGTACGAAGTAAAATCGCATATTGTTGATACAACCTAATTGCATAAGGACCTGGCAATTGTGTCAACAGCTCTTGGTAAATTGACTCGGCGTCTGTGTATTTACCTCCCTGTTGCAATGCGCTCGCTAACCCTAGCAGAAGCTTTGGCTCATTTGGCCTAATCCGTAATGCTTGCCTATACGTGTTAGCGGTCAATTCAAATTGCTCTTTGAGCGCATAGCCTCGCGCTAGATTGATATAACCGTCTAAAAATTGCGGGTCAATGCGTACTGCTTTCACAAGCAAATTAATACCGCCATCTATATCACCGACTGCCAACATTAAGTTAGCAGAACCATTCAGTACAAAAGGCACATTAGCAAAGCGCTTACGCAAGTTAGTATAAACTTTAGTTGCCTTTTGAAGGTTGCCACTATGACGCAGAGCATTGGCATAACAAACACCAGTTTGTGGATCGCATTTTTTTACGCTGGACACACTTTCAAACTGACTAATAACTAAGTCATATGAACCTTGTTGATAAAGCCTAATAATTTGTTGTGTGATTAGGTTATGCAAAACGCACTACTCTCTATCTAATCCAGCTAAACGCCCATAGCGTTTTTCCCATTTGGAATACTCACGCATAAAGCTTTGCACAAAAACGCGCTCTTGTTCGGTTAAGTCTGGATGCCATAGATCAAAAATCAATACGCTACGGCCATTTTCATCGGCGTTTTTTGCTGAATGTAAAAAGGAGTCATCAAAAATCATAATCTCTGCGTTTTCATGCCACGTAAACACCTCGTCTCCCGCTTTGAGCCAAGCATTATTGGTCACATGCAACGGGATATGCGCGGTTAATTTTACATTACTAATCCCATAGTGCGGAGGAATGTAGGCATTAGGCTCCAATACTGAGATGAAGACCTCGGGCGCAAACGGTGGACAATCAGGTATTAACCTATGTGTAAAGCATTGGCCAAATTCAGTTGAAAAACTTTGCATTGAGGGTTGATGTTGACCGCCGGTGATTAAATGCTGTGCTTGCCATGAATAACGCAACTTCTGCCATTGTTCTTCATTTGGAACCGAACCAATGTGATCAACGTAGCTAACCGATTGCTTATCTATAGGTGCCCGTAATTGTAACAGTGACTGTTTAATTATTGATAGTAACGCATCAAGTTCAGGAAAGTCTGACAACGCATAAAATGGCTGTGCTCGTAAACCCGGATAATAAAAAAAACTCGGCTGCTGTAATGGGTGAGTAAAAGAAGCTTCACGTAAGCCAACAAAATGTTCTAACGCAGCATTACTCCGTTGACTATTTCCTACTTCACCAATCAGGGAATCGTAAAGCTTTTTGCGTGCTAAGCTGGCAGCGTTGCGACGGTGCGCGATAGCCCATAGTTCGCATCGAGTTTCAGGCGATTTGCACCAATCAGCATATAGGTCTAGTGCTTGGCCATAATCTTGAACCGCCAATGCCTGGTTGATTTTTTTTTCTACGTTCGTTGACAACATACACAAAAAACGCCCTAGCGGGCGCTTTTCACTATAAGTGATTATTACTCGCCATCAGCACCACTGGTCACGCTACCGCGTTGAAAACGAAGCATACCTTCACGACTAGCTTCCGCTTCTGCGGCACGATCTTCTGCTGTGCGGCAAACACGAGTCATCATATTTGAACCAATGCGCTTTTCCATTTTGCAGACTACGCCGTCATTAGCATCTACTACCGCTACATTTTGGTTGCTACCATCAGGGGAATGATATACTGAAGACGTACTATTGCAGCCAACCAAAACCAAAAGCACCGCTAAAATTATAAAATATTTCATTCGTAAATTACCTTTTTTGGATACACAACGGCTCCATAGTGTGTTGTTGATTCTCGGACCCATCGGGTAAGGACCCATTTTGTTCCCTTTTCCACCGGTGCTCCTGCGTGATACGAATCTAATGCAACATTACCATCTTGCGTGAGATTATTAAATACCAAGACATCACCAATCGCCGCTTTTATCTTCAATCCAAGTTTCGGAAACAGTGTTTCCCCTCCTTGATAATCATCTGACAAGTACGTTAGTGCAGTCTTGATGCGTTGGCCTCCATCAGATAGGGTTTTATCAAACTCCGCGCCTTGGCCAATAATAGCATCATAGTGGGGTTTGTATTCTTGTCCGGGTTGGTAGCGGAGCAAACTCATAGCTTCAGCACGAGAGCAGCATTCACCCATCAAAGTTGCAAGTATGTTATCGAGTTCTAAGATGAACCAATCGATATGGTCGGGTGTGACTTGGACTACACAACTGGTTCTAACATCGTTGCGTATACCTTTACCTGTGCGCGGATCGTGTACCATTGAAGGCTGCATCAGTGGCCCTAAACGCAGCTTAATGTAAGCACTTGCCAACCGACTGCATATACCTTTATACAGCGCAATACCACATGTTTGCATGGATATTTCTAGTTGACGTTCAGCGCGACTGTCCCAATTGTTCAACGCAGTCAATAATACAGGTTCAATCGATGACAATGTCAGGGTATCGTCCACAGGACCAAGATTATCCAAACAGTCCAAGTCAATGATCAATTGCGGAACGCGTTGATGAAGCATTCCAATAAAAGGGTTTTTAGGTATATCTTTAATGGTTAAATGTGCCAAAATCAGCAGTGACTCTACGTGTCCATTACACCCCTCTTCATACAAGTCGATAAAATCAGCTATCGTTAAAGCTTGTTCAGTAAAAAACGCCTTTAGCGTAACTAAACGATGTAACGAACCCGATATACCTTTGCGCCATTGCTGACGCAAAAAACGAAACGCCAAATCGGCATCATCACGAAAATATTGTTCGGCCAAATAAAGAGTTGCCATTGAGTGCCCCGCATCAGCCGCGCGCTTGAGTGCGGCCAGCGCTCCTGCAGTATCTTGCTGTGCAAAACACTGAATGGCACGTTGAAAAAAGCTTTCACTATCCATTAAGTAGTTAAATCCAACCCAAAAAAAAGCCTCTCTGATGAGAGGCTTTT
>CAXRGW010000101.1:0-5676 GCA_964230255.1 Alteromonas sp. | reverse complement strand
GATATTATTGAACAAGCGAAAAAACGCGCTAACCAATTAGTTGATGAGGAAACGCAACGCGGCCATGCCGAGCGCGAAAAAATCATTAATCAAGGTTATGCAGAAATCGAAGCTGAACGTAACCGTGCGAAAGAAGATTTACGCAAGCAAGTAGCTGCATTAGCAGTTGTTGGCGCAGAGCGTATTCTTCAGCGCGAAATTGATGCAGCAACACAAGACGACATTGTTGAAAAACTTGTCGCGGAACTATAAGGGATATTGAGCCATGGCTGAATTAACAACCGTTGCTCGCCCTTATGCTACTGCTGCATTTAATTTTGCCGTTGAGCAAAAAGCTATTGCCGAATGGCAAGAAATGTTGGTGTTCGCAGGTGAAGTTGCGGCAAACGAAACGGTAGAGGAGTTACTCGCCGGTTCAATGGCTGCAGACAAACTTGCTGAAGTGTTTATCAACATTTGTGGTGAACAGCTCAACACACACGGTCAGAACCTAATCAAGATTCTGGCTGAGAATAAACGCTTATCAGCGTTGCCTGAAATTGCTGCTCTGTACGCAGAGCTTAAAGCAGAGTTCGAAAAAGAGATTGACGTTCAAGTAACGTCAGCTACTGAACTTTCAGCTGATCAACAAAGCAAACTCAGTGCGTCGTTGGAACAGCGTTTGGCACGTAAAGTGAAGCTTAATTGTAACGTGGATCCTGCACTTGTCGCTGGTGTGCTTATTAAAGCCGGCGATATGGTCATCGATGGTTCCGTAAAATCTAAATTGAACCGTCTCGCAGACGCGTTGCAAGCATAACGGGGATAAAGAGCATGCAACTTAACTCCACAGAAATTGCTGAACTGATCAAGAAAAGAATTGAACAGTTCGATATCGCGAGTGAAGCGCGAAATGAAGGTACGATTGTCGGTGTAACCGACGGTATTATTCGTATCCATGGCCTTGCTGATGTAATGCAAGGTGAAATGATTGAACTACCAGGCAGTCGCTTTGCGATTGCATTGAACCTAGAGCGCGACTCTGTTGGTGCGGTAGTTATGGGTCCATATGCGGACTTACAAGAAGGTACAAAAGTACAAGCTACTGGCCGTATCCTTGAAGTACCAGTTGGTCGTGGTCTACTAGGTCGTGTTGTTAACACACTTGGTGAGCCAATTGACGGTAAAGGTGCAATTGAATCTGACGGTTTTGAGCCGGTGGAAAAAATCGCTCCTGGTGTAATCGAACGTCAATCAGTTGATCAACCAGTACAGACTGGATATAAGTCAGTTGACTCAATGATTCCAATTGGTCGTGGTCAGCGTGAGCTAATCATCGGTGACCGTCAAACGGGTAAAACAGCACTAGCTATTGATGCCATCATCAACCAGCGTGACACAGGCGTTCCTTGTGTATACGTAGCGGTTGGTCAAAAAGCGTCGACTATTGCGAACGTTGTGCGCAAGCTTGAAGAGCACGGTGCATTGCAAAACACTATCGTTGTTGCAGCATCTGCGTCTGAATCAGCTGCACTTCAATACTTAGCACCATACTCTGGTTGTACAATGGGTGAATATTTCCGTGACCGCGGTGAAGATGCACTAATCGTATATGATGATTTGTCTAAGCAAGCTGTTGCTTATCGTCAAATTTCATTGCTGTTGAAGCGTCCACCAGGCCGTGAAGCATACCCAGGTGACGTTTTCTATTTGCACTCGCGTCTACTAGAGCGCGCTGCACGTGTAAACGAAGCTTATGTAGAGAGTTACACTAAAGGCGAAGTGAAAGGCAAGACTGGTTCATTAACAGCACTACCTATCATCGAGACCCAAGCGGGTGACGTATCTGCATTCGTGCCAACTAACGTAATCTCAATTACCGATGGTCAGATATTCCTAGAAACTGATTTGTTCAACGCGGGTATCCGTCCAGCAGTTAACGCCGGTATTTCGGTATCGCGTGTTGGTGGGGCGGCACAAACAAAAATCGTTAAGAAACTAGGTGGTGGTATCCGTCTAGCATTGGCCCAGTATCGTGAGTTGGCAGCGTTCTCACAGTTCGCTTCTGATCTAGATGATGCGACTCGTGAGCAACTAGAGCACGGTGAGCGCGTTATGGAGCTTATGAAGCAGAAGCAGTATTCACCATTGAGTGTTGCTGACACTGCCGTTTCATTGTTCGCAGTTGAAAAAGGCTTCTTGAAAGACATCGAGCTGGGTAAAATCCTCGATTTCGAAGCAGCCCTTCACTCGTACATGAACAGTGAAAAAGCTGAGCTAATGAACACGATTAATGAAACAGGTAACTATAACGACGATATCGAAGCACAAATGAACGACGCTTTAACAACGTTTAAAGCGACGCAAACGTGGTAATCGATGGGTGCTTTAGTGAAAAACTAAGGCGCCACTTTCGTTAAGTAACTGGAGAATAATCATGGCCAGCGGTAAAGAAATTAAAGGTAAAATTGGGAGTATTAAAAACACCCAAAAAATTACCAATGCTATGGAAATGGTTGCAGCGTCAAAAATGAAAAAGGCGCAAGACCGAATGGCTCACGGCCGTCCATACGCAGACAACATGCTAAAAGTGATTGGTCATATCGCAAATGGTGCGCTTGAATATCGTCATCCGTACCTAGAAGAGCGCGAAGTTAAGCGCGTTGGTTATATTGTTATCTCTACAGACCGCGGTCTGTGTGGTGGCTTAAATACCAACGAATTTAAACGCGTGACACAAGACATTAAAGGTTGGCAAGAAAAAGACGTTGATGTTTCTTTTGCCGCCCTAGGGTCTAAAGCGTGTGCGTTTTTCAATCGATTCGGTGGTGAAGTAATGGCTGCTGAATCAGGAATTGGAGATAAGCCAAGTGTAAGCGATATCGTCGGTATTGTACGTGTAATGATTAACGCGTTCGATAATGGCGAACTCGACAGAATCTACTTGGTTTACAACAAATTTGTGAACACCATGGCTCAAGAGCCAGTGATCAATCAATTATTGCCTTTGCCGAAATCGGAAGATGAAGCATTACAGCATCGTTGGGACTACATATACGAGCCGGATCCAAAGCCAATCTTAGAAGCTTTGATGACGCGCTACATTGAGTCTCAGGTATATCAAGGCGTAGTCGAAAACGCAGCTTCAGAACAAGCTGCTCGAATGGTAGCGATGAAAGCTGCTACAGACAACGCAGGCAATCTGATTGATGAATTGCAATTGGTATACAACAAAGCCCGTCAGGCAGCGATTACGCAAGAAATCAGCGAAATCGTTGGCGGCGCAGCTGCGGTGTAGGCAACAGGTTTAAAGATAACGAGGACTAATTATGAGTCAAGGTAAGGTCGTCCAAATCATTGGTGCTGTTGTGGATATTGAATTCCCACAGTCAGACGTACCAAGAGTATATGACGCACTGAAAGTGACCGAAGGTGACTTAGAGGGTCTAACCCTTGAAGTGCAACAACAATTAGGTGGCGGAGTTGTCCGTGGTATCGCACTAGGTACTACTGATGGTCTACGCCGTGGTTTAACCGTTGAAAACACAGGCGCACCTATCAGCGTTCCAGTGGGCACAGCTACTTTGGGCCGTATCATGGACGTTCTAGGTAACCCGATTGACGAAGCGGGCCCGATCGGCGAAGAAGAGCGTATGTCCATTCACCGCGAAGCGCCAAGCTATGAAGATCAATCAAGTTCTGTAGAATTACTAGAAACTGGTATCAAGGTAATCGACTTGGTATGTCCATTCGCTAAGGGTGGTAAAGTTGGTTTGTTCGGTGGTGCGGGTGTTGGTAAAACTGTAAACATGATGGAACTTATCCGTAACATCGCGATCGAGCACAGTGGTTACTCAGTATTTGCAGGTGTTGGTGAGCGTACTCGTGAGGGTAACGATTTCTATCACGAAATGAACGAATCAAACGTACTCGATAAAGTATCGTTGGTATACGGGCAGATGAACGAGCCACCGGGTAACCGTTTACGTGTTGCATTAACTGGTTTGACAATGGCTGAGAAGTTCCGTGACGAGGGTCGTGACGTACTTTTCTTCGTAGATAACATCTACCGTTATACATTGGCCGGAACTGAGGTATCAGCACTTCTAGGTCGTATGCCTTCAGCGGTAGGTTATCAGCCTACACTAGCTGAAGAAATGGGTTTACTTCAGGATCGTATCGCGTCTACTAAGACTGGTTCAATCACTTCAATCCAAGCGGTATACGTACCGGCGGATGACTTGACTGACCCGTCGCCAGCTACAACCTTTGCTCACTTGGATGCAACGGTAGTATTGTCGCGTGACATTGCGTCTTTGGGTATCTACCCGGCGGTTGACCCGTTGGATTCAACGTCACGTCAGCTAGACCCACTCGTAGTTGGTCAAGAGCACTATGAGACGGCGCAAGGCGTACAAACTACGTTGCAGCGTTATAAAGAGCTTAAAGACATCATCGCAATCTTGGGTATGGACGAATTGTCTGATGAGGACAAGCAAGTGGTAACACGTGCTCGTAAGATCCAGCGTTTCTTGTCACAACCGTTCTTCGTAGCAGAAGTATTTACTGGTTCTCCTGGTAAATACGTATCGCTTAAAGACACGATTGCTGGCTTTAAGGGTATCTTAGCAGGTGATTACGATGACCTGCCTGAGCAAGCCTTCTACATGGTTGGTTCAATCGACGAAGCGTTAGAGAAAGCCAACAAGAAATAAGTCTGAGCGCGAAAGCGCTCACTTTAGGAGGTGCCCATGGCAGCAATGACAGTACATCTTGACGTAGTAAGTGCCGAGGAACAGGTGTTCTCTGGTCGCGTTGAGACTATACAGGTGACAGGTAGTGAAGGGGAATTGGGTATATACCCAGGTCACGCACCACTTATCACTTCATTAAAGCCTGGCATGGTGCGACTGGTTAAGCAGCACGGTGAAGAAGAGATGATTTACATTGCTGGTGGTGTACTTGAAGTACAACCCGGCACAGTAACTGTTCTAGCGGATACCGCGGTACGAGCAGAAGATCTCGATGAGCAAGCTGCACAAGAAGCGAAACGTCGCGCTGAAGAGCATATTGCTAATCCAGGCACAGACTTTGATTACGCTGAAGCAGCCGTTGAGCTTGCCGAGGCAATTGCGCAATTACGTTTGATTCAAAAATTGCGTAAGTAAGAAGGTCTTACATTAACAATAAAAAAACCGGCTGCGAGCCGGTTTTTTTATAACAGCAAGGTCTTGCAAATAATAAACGATTGATTTGCCTATTGGGCAAGCCAATAAAGTTTATTGGCGTTTGCCACTATTTTCACTGTTGATACTTATTGCCATCAATAGGCGTAGGCCTGCAAAAATGCTTAAATTTTTAACAACGTTTGTAATTCGTGCTGAGCTTTGTGGATGTTGCGCTGGAGTCAGTACAGTGATTAAAATCGATTTCGGGGGCTCGTATAACACAAGTACAGCCTATTTATACCGACGCTTACGTTGCGACTGACATTATGATTATATTTTCATAGCATAGACACACAACTACTGATCTGTCACACCGGTGTTATCGATTTTATCATACAAAGTGTTCGCCAACTCCTGAAACTCTGGGATATTGTGCTCTGAATCATCTAAATGCAGTTGTTTTTCAACTATCTCAATAAAGAAATTTTCTTGTTCTTCGGTCAAATGAAGTTTATCAATACTCGCGTGA
>CAXRGW010000100.1:0-18447 GCA_964230255.1 Alteromonas sp. | reverse complement strand
AGGTTAACTTACAATGCACCTGAAAAGGAAGATGCCTGCTACTTCAAGTTTGATTTAAATCGGTTGCCTCAAGACTAACGCCTTAACCGCCTTGTAATGCTCAGCAAGTTGTGGGCACTCAATACCGACACGTTTCGCAATACCAAGCGCATATCCATTGATGGCATCAATTTCTGTTGGCCGACCGTGAGTCACGTCTTGATGCATTGATGAGTAGTTGTTGGCCGTACGCTGCATCACCTTTTGGGCACGAGTCATGATAGACTCAGCAGGTTCGTCAAAGCCCTGGACCTTGGCTAGCGCTGAGAGCTCGCTAGCAAGCCGCTTTAGCTCTGTTTGCCAACGCTCCTCTATTAACTCGCCATTACGCAACCCATTTATAGCGGTCAATGGATTTATAAGACTATTAACGGTTAATTTAAGCCATTGAGTACGGCGAATATCGGCACTGAAGGAGCTCTTGCCAAATAACTCGCTACACACACTATTTAATTGCGCGAGACCATTAGAATCGGCTGGGGATTGCAGTGCACCGACAAAGGTTTCTCCTTGACCGGTTTGAGTAACAGCAGTAGCAGAGGGTTTAAAGGCCGCAATGCTAGTGGTCGCTGCGAATAGTCTATAGGGTTTTTCATTCAGCTCAGTCTGCGGCCAATCAAGCATGCCGTTATGGACCAATAACACATCAATATTGGATGTAAAATAGGGTTCATATTGCTCAAGCGCGGCGCGCACTTGATAGCTCTTTAAAGGCAATATCACGAGCTGGCGAGATTCAGTACTTGGCCATTGATTTAACGGTGTATTTAGCTTGACTATTGATTGGTTATGCAAAGTCACTTGCGCAACGGCTTCACTGCGAGGATGGCGTATCATTGAATAGCCGTGCAAAAGGGCTCTTGCACACAACAAGCTGCCTAATGCACCACTGCCAATGATGTGAATATGTTTATAGAGCATGCACTGCCTTTGCCATGGGGCTTGGCCATTTAAGTTTAGACAAATCACCAAGCCGCTCTATAGTGTGAACTATTTCTGTACGCGTAAACCACAGTCCGATTTTTGGTAACTGCTGATAGCAATAATGCTCGTCGTACAATGAAAACGCCAGTTGGTATGCATGGAGGTACATTCTGTCACTATTGTCTTTGGCATAGCGAGCATCGCCTAAAATTGGTGCGCCAATTGATTGTAGACTAACGCGCAATTGATGGGTTTTACCGCTATGAGGTTTAAGCGCAAACAAACGTAATGATGGAATGGTTTGTTGTGACACACTGTAACTGAAAAATTGGGTATAGACCGGGTTTTCGGGCGCTAAGGTTAGTTTGTAATTTCCTCGTCTTGATTTCACTAAGCCACCAAACATATGCCCTTGCTTCTTTTTCGGTTTCTGAGCGCTCAGGGCTAGATAGTATTTCTGCACGCGGTGTTGGTTAAACTCTTCGAACATTAATGCTGCGACAGCAGCAGATTTAGCTAACACAAGCAAACCGGAGGTCGCAGTATCTAGACGATGGACTAAGTGGAGGTGTTTGTAACCCAAATTCTCTAACATGGGTAAAACAGGATGGTCACCGTCTTGGTAGTGCATGCATACACCGGGCGGTTTATCAATTACAACAAAATATTTTGTGTCTGCAATGATGTGCAGATGTGGCTGCGCATCCTCAGGTGTCATGCTTGGTCGATGATGTCAACTGCGGTAGCGTATTCTAGATCATCAACTGCAGAGATAATGGCTTGTTTTTGCTGAGCTGAAAACTCACTCGCGGCGAGAAAGGCATGTAGCTTCTCATCGGATACAAAGCGTTGCTGCCGAAGGGCTTCGACAACTTCATTGTTGGCGGAATCATCGGCGTCTGGCGCACTTTCTTCATCATTACCGCAATAGCTAACAACTGCCTGTAAAGTCGCGTTTAACGCTTCGTTAAATGGCGCCAAATCGACACTGCAATCCAATGCGCGCTTAATTTCTTGGTCTTTACTCTTGGCTGCTAAGTGCAACACATCTAATCCGAGATTACCGCTGACGCCTTTGATCGTATGAACCAGCAATTGCATCGCTTCGAGGTTGTTTAGTTGCTGAATTTCAGCTAACTTGCGTTCGCTATGCTGGTATTCGTCATAGAAGCGCATTAATAAACGCTTGTACAGGGTCTCATTACCGCTTAGCTGTTGGAGACCGAAACCAGTATTAATAAGATTCGTTTGCTGTTCCATTGCCGCTCAAAATTATGAGTAATTTGAATAGTGTACGTGATTTATTGGCTATCGTGTAGTCTTGTATGATTTTCATATTAACGGATTGAAAGTAGAAGAATGATAAGAACATTTGGGCTCGTCGCATTAGCATGTGCGATCATAGTGGGATGCAGTAGTTTAAGTAAAAATGCTGCCGACACAAAAAAGCAAGTTGGTATTGAGCATATTCGCTATGAGCTCGATAACGGTCTTACAGTAATCCTTCATCAAGACACGTCGGATCCGTTAGTTCATGTAGATGTTACATACCACGTCGGTTCATCACGCGAAGTAGTCGGCCGCTCTGGTTTTGCGCATTTTTTTGAGCACATGATGTTCCAAGGCTCGCAAAATGTTGCAGATGAACAGCATTTTGCCATGATCACTGAAGCCGGTGGTGACATGAATGGCACAACAAATTCAGATCGGACTAATTATTATCAAACTGTACCGCGCAATCATTTGGAGAAAGTCCTTTGGCTTGAATCTGATCGCATGGGTTATTTGTTGCCCGCAGTTACTGTGGCAAAGTTCGAAAACCAACGCGATACCGTTAAGAACGAGCGTGCCCAACGCGTTGACAACCAGCCTTATGGTTTACGCAGTGAGCGCACCAGCGAAGCACTTTATCCAGTAGGACATCCGTATTCATGGCCTGTGATTGGCTATGTGGAGGATCTGGACCGCGTGGGTGTTGATGATCTGAAAGCGTTTTTTAAGCGCTGGTATGGACCCAACAATGCAGTATTGACCATCGGTGGTGACATCGATGTCGAACAAACTAAAACTTGGATTGAACAGTATTTTGGTCCCATTCCCCGAGGGCCAGAAGTTCAAGACTTACCAAAAACTCCGGTAACGCTCGCAGAAAGTCGCTACCTAACCCTAGAAGACAATGTGCATTTACCGTTTTTGCAGATGACATTTCCGACAGTGCATGCGCGACACCCTGATGAAGCGCCACTGGATGTGCTCGCCGATATTCTTGGCGGTGGCAAAACTTCAATTTTTTACAAAAACTTAGTAGTAAGTGGGCGGACCGTTCAAGCTGCCGTATCGCATCCATGTCGAGAGCTTGCTTGTGAGTTTCAATTACTCGCCTTAGCAAACCCTGGTGTAGAGCCAAATTTAAACGACTTGCATGAGCGCTTTCAACAAACCTTCGCCGAATTTGAACAACGCGGCGTGCAGCCGGATGACCTTGAACGGGTTAAAATGAGCATCGAAGCGAGCACCATATTCAGCCTACAAAGTGTCGCGAGCAAAGTCAGCATGCTTGCTTATGGCCAAACCTTTGCCGGCGAGCCAGACCTTGTTCAAGCCGATATTGATCGCTACAACGCCGTTACAGCCGAAGATGTAATGCGGGTATACGAGCAGTACATTAAAAATAAACCATCGGTAGTATTAAGCATCGTACCAATGCAACAAACCGAATGGGCTGTTGCTAAACCTCAATATGAGATTCCAGCGCGCGACATACCTGAATTTGATGCCGCTACAGAAATTACTCAGAGCCAAACGGAAGAAGCCTTTGACCGCAGTCAAATGCCGCCTGAAGGGGAGGCGCCCATTGTGAGTGTCCCAGACTTTTGGCAAACCCAACTGCTCGAAAATGTACCCCTGTTAGGTGTGACAACTTCTGATACACCAACAGTCAGTATATCGATTAGTCTGGAAGGTGGTCCTTTGTTAGATCCTATCGATAAAGCGGGTTTGGCATCAATGACCGCATTAATGATGAATGAATCTACTACCCGGCGCAGCAATGTAGATATTGCTAATGAGTTGTCGAAATTGGGTAGTCGCGTGCAGTTTTCATCTTCAGGGCGTTTTACTACGATCTACGTCAGTAGTATTAGTAAAAACCTACCTGCAACTTTGGATATTCTCTACGAGAAGCTTTTCACCCCGGCTTTTTTAGAGGTTGATTTCAACCAGCTTAAACAACGAAGTTTGCAAGCTATTCAACAGCAAATGAAGAATCCGAATGCGCTCGCGTCTCGAGCTCAGAGTGCTATTTTATATGGTGACGAAAACCGGGTTAGCATGCCGGACGGTGGCACTTATACAACGTTAAGCAACATTCAATTAGACGATGTTAAGGCGTTTCATGCTCGTTTCTACAACCCTGCCAAAGCCAATGTAGTAGTCGTTGGCGATATTGAACAAGCCAGCGCGGTGTCGCTGCTTGCACCATTACAGGCGTGGACGGTACAAGACTATGAAATTCCAACTTATTCGGCTTTCCCTGAACACTCTGAGGGGAAAGTATTTTTGGTCGATAAACCACGTGCCGTGCAATCAGTCGTAAGCGTTGTGCGTCGCTCAATGCCTTATGACGCAACCGGTCAGTATTTCCGCGCGCGCTTGATGAACTTCCCGCTGGGTGGGCATTTTAATAGCCGAATCAATCTTAATCTCCGCGAGGAAAAAGGCTATACCTATGGCGCGAATAGTTACTTCAGTGGTGGTAAAACTTTAGGCATTTTCGCCGCTGGTGGAGACTTTAATGCACCTAATACACTGGAAAGTATTAAAGAAATTCTGCGCGAGATGACAGAGTACAAGCGTGATGGCATATCTGCTGAAGAGCTGGCATTTCTCAAAAGTGCCTACACGCAGGGGGACGCGCTTGACTACGAAACACCTGCCGCTAAAGCGCGTTTCTTAAGGCACCTATTAATTTACGAATTAAATAAAAATTTCTCAGATCAACAATTAGCAATTATTCAGTCGATTACCGCTGAAGAAATTAACCTTATCGCTAACGAATTGATTCGGCCGCAAGATATGCACATTATTGTCGTTGGTGATGCGGCTACTTTAGAGCCTCAATTAGCGGAGTTGGATAAAGAGATTGTTCATTTTAATGTAAGCGAATAATCTAGATTAGCCTAACTTTGTATTACGCGGCGCAAGCAATGCGGATAAAAGACGTTATACTTGCGCCAACAATGGTGATTTATCAAAAGTGAGTCAGACGATTGATTAACAATCCTACTGTTTTTAAACGGGCGTTAAAAGGTTTGCAAACTGACGCTGCAATAGCCAGTTTGCGAGGGATAAAGCACGGTGTTGAGCGCGAAGCTTTGCGCATATCACCTACAGGACAGTTGTCGCAGGTGCCGCACCCTGAAAAGCTTGGATCAGCACTAACCCACGATACGATAACTACCGACTTTTCTGAAGCGTTACTCGAATTTATTACGCCGCCAGAGTCTGACCCAGCAGTAACTCTGCAACAGTTATACGATATTCATAAGTTCACTTTATCGCATATGGGCGATGAAGCGCTTTGGCCAATGAGTATGCCTTGTTATGTCGATGGTGAATCGCGCATTCCAATTGCCGATTATGGTACGTCAAACGTCGGCCGGATGAAAAAAACGTACCGCGTGGGGTTAAAGAATCGCTATGGCGCGATGATGCAAGCAATCGCAGGGATCCATTTTAATTTTTCACTGCCGGATGAGTTTTGGGATCATTACGCCGAGGTCAAAGGCGCTGAGAATAGCGTTGAGTTCCAATCGCAAAGCTACTTCAACTTAATTCGCAATTACCGCCGCTGGTGTTGGTTAATTCCGTTCTTGTATGGTTCATCCCCTGCGGTTTGCGGTTCGTTTTTACAAGGTAAAACCACTAAGTTTGATTTCCAAAAGCTCGGTAACGGCACCTTGTATTTGCCCTATGCAACATCATTACGTATGAGTGATTTAGGCTATACCAATAGTCAGCAATCGGTATTGCGGATTTGCTACAACAACTTACCTGACTACATTCAATCTGTCCGCACAGCCATTCAAACCCATAGTAGCGAGTATGAGCGATTTGCAGCAGGTGAAAATGGTATTTACGAGCAACTAAATCGCAATATTTTACAAATCGAAAACGAGCTTTATTCACCGATTAGGCCCAAGCAGGTCGCGCGTTCAATGGAAAAGCCTACGGATGCTTTAGCTGATCGCGGTGTAAGTTATATTGAAGTGCGCGCACTTGATGTTAATCCATTTAGCCCAGTGGGCATTGAAGAGCAGCAATTTTATTTCTTGGATGTATTCTTGTTGACATGTCTGTTAGCAGACTCACCAGTATTGGATGAAACTTCTTATGCGGAAACAGAGTCTAACCTGAAACGGGTTGTCACAGACGGCCGGAACCCGGCGTTAACACTGACCTTGCGCGATGGTGATTCAGTTGAAGAAGTTGGATTACAAAAGTGGGGCGAGGCGTTGTTTAGTGCGTTTGCCGAAACTGCGGCATTATTTGACCAAGCGTCTAACACAAAGCGTTTTATCGTTGCTGTCAATGCAGAGCGAGAGAAGCTGTTAGATAGCAGTAAAACCCCATCTGCGCGTTGGTTGAACAAACTGCTGAGTGAAGGTAAAGACAACGGTCAGTTTGGTTTGCATTTGTCACAGGCATACAAACAGGCGTTTGCTGCGCACGATTATGTTGTTTTTACACAAGCTGATTTAGAGGGAGCGACACGAGAATCAGTGCAAGCCCAACAGCGCATAGAAGAGGCGGACAACAAACCCTTCGATGTGTTTTTAAATGAATATTTTACCCGTTAGGAATAAAAAAAAGCCTGACAATGGTCAGGCCCTATAAGGTTCCAGGGAAACACACAAATTTGACTAGAACATAAGTGTTGAACAAAAAATGAGCGAAAAGTTCCCAGATTTTTTAAAGTTTTTTTGTATTATTCTCATTTGTACTGTGTTTTCAGTAGGTTGTACAACGACGCCACCAAAAAATATCAGCAACATCTGTGCAATTTTTGAAGAAAAGCGCGATTGGTACGACGCCGCTGCAGACATGCGTGACACCTACGGCGTACCCATTCATGTGCCAATGGCGATGATGTACCAAGAAAGCTCCTTTCGGGCTGACGCTAAACCACCCAAAGATACGATCTTCTTCGGCCTTATTCCCTGGGGAAGAGTCAGTTCTGCATATGGATACTCGCAAGCTAAAACCCCCACTTGGGAAGACTACATGCGCGAAACCGGGAATAGTGGCGCTGACCGCGATGACTTTGATGATGCGATTGACTTTATGGGCTGGTTTATCAGCAAGACGCACAGCGTGAATGGCATTTCTAAGTGGGACGCCTATGGCCAGTACCTCAATTATCACGAGGGATGGACGGGTTACAAACGACGCACATACGATAAAAAACAATGGTTAATCAATGTTGCAGAACGAGTAAAAGGTCGTTCGTTGCGGTATGCCACCCAATTAAAAACCTGTGAAGAGGATTTAAAAGAAGGTTGGTTCTGGCGCATTATTTGGTGAGCCCCTTGAGCAATTTCGAAGAAGTAGCAAGGCAACTCCCGCAGGTTAACCAATGCTTACACCAAGGTCGAGTAAATGATGCATTGCATTTGTTAACTGGTTTGCATGATTTAGCCCCATTTCATCCCATCGTACTTACCCATTTGGCGGGTATTGCGCTCGCTAGAGAAGAACGTGAGAGCGCAGATAATTACATCGCGTACTTACTTGACCCACAGTGTATAGTTAATGATAAGTCGCTCGTGCTGCATCTTGCGGACTTGCTACTTAAGCACAGTCGTTTTAGAAGTGCCTATCGCATTCTTGTAAAAGCACTGAGTAATATTATCGTTGATGAGCAACTATTATTGATGTTAGTGCGTGCGTCTCTTGAAGCTCGAGCCGTAAAAGCTGGGCTGGACTGCTTAGATACATATTCTGATGTCGTAGCCAATTCCCCCTCGTTACTGCAGCACAAGGCCAATATGCTCGCTATGCAAGGTGACTTCGATAACGCTTTAATTCACATAAAACAGTGCCTGATATTGCAACCGAGCAATAGTTATGCGCTTGCTGCTGCCGCTAAATTTCAAAAGTATCAAGAACTCGATAGCGAACAAGTGGAACGATTTAATTCAGCAGTTCTGTCATCTCAGGCCGGTGCTGAAAAAGCTAGAGTTTTATTCGGTTTGGCGAAAATTTACAACGATTGTGGCGAGTATACCAAGGCATGGCAAAAAGCCACTCAAGCCAACGAACAAAAGCGGTTAGAGGCATCGTTTTCTTTGTCAAACTTACAAGAACAAGTCAAAGATGTGATTGCTATAATGACTAACCAAACTATCAACCGTATTGGTAGTAACGATAGATCTGAGCACATATTCGTAGTCGGTATGCCGCGTTCCGGCACAACGCTGGTGGAGCAAATTCTGTCGAAGTTACCCAACTTTTATGCGGGTGGAGAAACACCGGGCTTAGAGCTCGCAATGAATTACAGTGGTGTTAGTGCTAACCTCATGGAGGCAATAAAGCTGGGGAAGGCAATTGATACTGATAGAATGGCAGAGGCTTACAATTGCTATTTTACTGAGTTTGAAAACTTTTCAGGCAGTAAAATCATCAACAAAGTACCGACTAACTTCTTTCATGTCGGTCTGATTAAAGCGCTATTCCCAAATGCTAAGATTATAAATTTACAGCGCAACCCACTCGATGTTGCAGTATCGATATATTTTGAAAACTTCTCGCCGTATTTTGCTTACACCAACAGTTTAGAAGACATATTTGGCGTACACACCTTATACACAGAAATGATGGCGCACTGGTCCAAATGCTTTCCTGATGATGTGCTCAATCTCGATTATCAAACCTTGGTCTCCGACTATGCACAGACTGTCGCGCATCTCGGTGATTTTTTGGCGATCGAAATGCCTGACGTAGCATCTATACGGTCGGCTGAAAATCATGTAGAGACCCCCAGTATTTGGCAAGTAAGACAACCGATTAATCAAAAAGCGATTGGTCGTTGGCGTCACTATGAAGCGTTTCTGACAGACTACTCAGGGCGTTTTTAGCGAAACCTTTGATCTAGCTCAACATCTTGCTGCAGTTGGCTTTTGAGCGTTGATCTCGATCAGCTTTTTTCCTCCAGACTCAAGAGAAAATAGGGACCTAGATTAATCCGATAGAGGAAAACATCATGCCTTTAGAACTATTTTTTGAACCTGTTGTTTGGATCTTACTACTGTTGATTGCAATTACCTTAGTGATGGGCGGCTATTACACATACCTGTCTGTGCACAAAAGCGCTAACAACAATAAATAGACTGCTGTTTAGTCAAACGATTCGCCAAGTTTAGGGTCGGCGTGGCGCAGCAGTACCAGTAGTGCGCCATTCCCACCCCATTCCAATGTTGCTTGATGAAAAGCCACAACATCAGGGTGCTGAACTAACCAGTTGGGGACTTGGAGCTTGAGTATGCCGCTACCAATACCGTGCACAATACACACGCAACGAAAGTGTCGGCGTTTTGCCGCATAGAGCAATGCTGCCACCTCTGCTTTTGCATTGGCGCGGGTCATCCCGTGCAAATCGAGAATAAGGTCGGGATCGTAATCACCGCGACGTAGACGCTTGAGTTGCTCGCTATACTTTGATTGCACGACGTACTTCAACGGTCCGTTGGCATCAAAGTGTGCTTCAAAGGCATCTGAGAAAGCAAAATAAGCGTTGGCTTGATGGGCATTACTAATATCAGTCGCTAAGTCCTTACGTCTTTGTTTACGTGCATCAGCATGCTGGTCTTTACGAGTTAAACTTACCTTATCATCGGCAGCAAGACGCTTAACGTCTCCAAATGCCTGACGAAATTCGTTTAGCTCATCTTTATTACTCATCACCGCATTTTTCTCCGCTAAGTTATTAAATTAGCAATCACTACACGTAAATATTTCGGTATGATAACGCGTATTGATAAAGCGTTAAAATAATCTGCATGACCGATAAAATTTATCTAGATCAGGCAATCAGTGATTTAGAAACCATCTTAGACCTAGTGCGCTGGAGTGTGAGTCGCTTCAACGATGCCGATCTGTTTTTTGGTCACGGTACTGACAATGCCTGGGATGAGGCAGTAACGTTAGTTATGCACGCGTTACACCTACCTCAACAATTAGCCCAACATACCGGAGACAGTTTGTTTTCTGCGCGTTTGACTCGCAGCGAACGTCAAAAGGTCGCTGAGTTGGTATTAAAGCGTGTACAAACTCGCCTACCTTTACCTTATTTAACCCATCAGGCATGGTTTTGCGGTTATCCGTTTTATGTTGATGAGCGAGTCCTGATCCCGCGTTCACCGTTTGCCGAATTAATTCAACAGCAATTTTCTCCCTATGTATCTGAGCCCAAAGCGATTATGGATTTGTGTACCGGTGGCGGCTGTATCGCCATTGCGTTAGCGCATGCGTTTCCAGATGCTTACGTCGATGCGTTAGATATTAGTGCCGATGCCTTGGATGTAGCACAACTTAATATCCAAGAACACGGCCTTGAAGAGCGCGTAATTGCAGTTGAATCAGATGTGTTCTCAGGCGTTATTGAGCAAAAGTATGACCTTATTGTGTCAAACCCGCCTTATGTCGATGCTGAAGATATGGACGATTTACCCGCAGAGTTTCAGCATGAGCCTGCGCTCGCACTCGCTGCAGGTGAAGACGGCTTAGATTTGGTCGAGCAAATTCTCAAGCAAGCGCCTGATTATCTTAATGAAAACGGCTGGTTGTTTATAGAGGTGGGGAACAGTTTGGTGCATTTCGAAGCACGGTTCCTGGGGCTAGAGGTTGAATGGATTACATTTGCATATGGTGGTGATGGTGTGTTTGCCGTGTCGCGTCAAAACTTAAAAGACTATTGGGAGCAGCAGTAATCAATGTCAGGTAACAGTTTCGGAAAATTATTTACAGTGTCAACATTTGGTGAGAGCCATGGTATTGCGATTGGTGGGGTGGTCGATGGTTGCCCACCGGGAATGGAATTGAGCGAAGAAGACTTGCAAGGAGATTTAGACCGGCGCAAACCTGGCACCTCAAGATATACTACTGCGCGTCGAGAAGACGATGAAGTGCAAATCTTGTCAGGCGTGTTTGAAGGCAAGACCACTGGCACATCGATTGGGTTGTTGATTAAAAACAAAGATCAGCGCAGCCAAGATTATTCTAAAATTGCCGACAGGTTTCGTCCTGGACACGCTGATTATACTTATCAACAAAAGTATGGCTTACGCGATTATCGCGGTGGAGGACGTTCGTCTGCGCGCGAGACCGCGATACGTGTTGCGGCTGGTGGAATAGCTAAGAAATATTTAAAAACGGTGCATGACATCGAGATTATTGGCTACTTATCGCAGTTGGGGCCAATTGAAATGGCGTTGGAGGACAAAGACGCGATTAATCAAAACCCATTTTTCTGTCCACAGCCAGATAAGCTCGATGCCTTAGACCAATATATGCGTGATTTAAAGAAATCCGGTGATTCGATTGGCGCCAAGGTTTCAGTGGTTGCTACTAATATGCCTGTTGGCCTTGGTGAGCCAGTATTTGATCGTCTTGATGCGGAAATCGCCCATGCAATGATGGGAATTAATGCAGTTAAAGGCGTTGAAATTGGTGATGGCTTTGACGTAGTCAACCAAAAGGGCAGTGAGCACCGCGATACGCTTACACCGCAAGGGTTTACTAGCAATCACAGCGGCGGTGTATTAGGTGGTATCTCCACCGGCCAAGACGTTGTAGTGCACATGGCATTAAAACCAACATCGAGTATCTCGGTACCTGGTGAAACCATTACCGTCGATGGTGAATCAACAGAAGTGATTACCAAAGGGCGTCATGATCCCTGTGTAGGTATTCGTGCGGTGCCTATAGCGGAAGCTATGCTAGCGCTTGTATTGATGGATCATCTGCTGCGCCATACGGCGCAAAATGCACGTGTTAGTAGTTCAACTCCGGTAATTCCTGGAAGTATCTCTGAGTAATGCACACTTCACAGTGGTTGGTAAACATTAAATGAAACGTTTATCGACCACTTATTTCCTCTATTTTGCTCTCCTTGGCGTGATCGTTCCTTATCTCGGTATTTTCCTTGATGGCCGAGGATTCTCCTCAGCGCAAATTGGTGAGTTGTTTGCTCTTATCACCGTGGCTAGAATACTAGGACCTTCGCTATGGGCAAGTATTGCAGACAAGACCGGTAAGATCTTATTGGTTCTGCAAGTGGGTTGTTTGCTCACCGTTATCAGCTTTATTGGTGTTTTTTGGGCATATGGTTTTTGGTGGCTAACCCTCGTTTTTGGCTTGATGATGATGTTTTGGACTGCAGTGTTACCACAGTTGGAAGTGATCACCTTACATCAAGCTGCACTTCAGCAGCGTAATTACGGTGGCATCCGTCTGTGGGGTAGCGTTGGCTTCATTGGGTTGACCATGTTAACCGGCTATTTGCTCGATATTTATGGCAGCGAAGCTCCGATTTACGTCAGTATGGTGTTGTTAACGCTATTGTTCTTGTCGACCTTGTGGATAGCAGACCGCGCGCCGGAGCAAGACACCAGTACTCCTCAAAATACGCAGTGGCGTGCGGCACTTAAACCTGTGTTTGTTGTGTTTATTTTGTCGACTACCTTACTGCAAGTGAGTTTTGGTGCATATTATGGCTTCTTTGCACTGTATATGCGTGATATCGGTCATAGTGGCCAATTCACTGGTCTGCTAATTGCAATTGGTGTTATGGCTGAAATAGGGATATTTCTGCTTGCTCAGCGCCTGATTGGTCATTACGGCATCAAATTACTGTTGATTATCAGTATGCTGCTAACAGCAATGCGCTGGTGGATATTGGGTGCATTACCTGATTTTGTACTTGTGCTTGTATTTGCACAGTCACTCCACGCATTTAGTTTTGGATTAACACATGCGGTTAGTGTTGAATTTATCCATCGCTATTTTGATCAGAGTTTTCAAAGCCGTGGTCAAGCGATCTATATCAGTGTTGGCTTTGGCGTTGGTGGGGCGTTTGGCAATTGGTTAGCCGGACAACTTTGGCAGCAGGGCAGTGGTGCGGAGCTAGCGTTCAACTTATCGGCTTTTGTTGCCGTATTAGCCGGCCTGGTATTAATGCCACTAGCAAAACAAAGGCTTGGTGGTTAAATAACTGCGTGGGCAATATTCTCGATGTTTGATAGGGTAATAACAAATTCTATTGGACTTGAGATAAATTGTGCTGAGAAGATTATTCTGTTTGCTACTTGTTACTTCGACGACATATGGCGTTCAGGCCGAAGGTTCGGACATTTGGCTAATTGATTACGCCACGTCAAAGGATAATCCTGTCAGTGTCTATCGTCCGCAAAATTGGCAGAAAATAACGAATGCGCCATTTTATCACAATCAACCCTATTTTAGTCCGGATGAAAAATTCCTCTACTACACTGCTGCAGACGCTCAAGGACAAACGGATTTGTGGCGATTCGAGCTAGCCTCAGGAGATAAAGTCAATTTAACTAACTCTGCAACCAGTGAGTATTCTCCGACGCCCATGCCGAGCAATGAAGGTCTATCGGGAATTTGGGTCGATGCGCAAGGTAAGCAGTGGTTAAGAGCCTGGGACCGCTTAGGCCAACCTGTTGCCAACTTGCTCTCAGTTGAACCCATTGGTTATCACGTTTGGGTAAACGATGATGAGGTTTTAGTATTTGTGCTTGGCAGTGGTGAAACACCAGTACACACCTTACAACGCCATACGGTGAATGGTGCACGTTCTGATACTGATACCACGGTGATTGATAAAAACATTGGTGCGAGTCTATGGGTTATACCTGGTCAGGCTGGCACGTTTAGTTATTCAAAAATGCTTGATGGTAAACATTGGCTAATGAGCTATGATAGCAACACCGGAGTGACTGAATCATTAACCATCTTACCCAACGAATCGCCGTATTACGCATGGACTAAAGACGGCTCAGTGGTTACCGTAGCGGCAGACGGTAAAGAATTGTTGCGCTACGATATGGGAGATAAAGAGTGGCAAACCTTATTCGCCATAGGTAGCCATTGTAGTTACGGTGCATCAAGACTAGTTTTTGCGCCACTGGGTAATAAACTAGCGTTGGTTTGCAATCGTCCTTAAACAAAAAAGCCCGATTTAACAACCGGGCTTAACGTTGCAATTGAAGCGCGATTAAGCGGAGAAGTTTTCGCTCGCAAATCCCCAATTTGCAAGTGCCCAGAAGCCTTCAAGATACTTAGGACGTACATTGCGATAATCAATGTAGTACGCGTGCTCCCATAAGTCTACCGTCAGAAGTGGAGTAACTCCGTCTTCAGTAATTGGTGTTGCAGCGTTGCTAGTGTTAACGATATCTAGGCTACCGTCAGCTGTTTTAACTAACCACGTCCAGCTTGAACCAAAATTGTTAACTGCTTTATCGTTAAACGCCGCTTTAAAGTCAGCGAATGAACCCCACTTGCTATTGATTGCATCCGCAAGCGCACCTGTTGGCTCGCCACCGCCGTTCGGGCTCAGGCTGTGCCAATAAAACGTGTGATTCCAAATCTGTGCAGCGTTGTTGAAAACACCTCCGTCAGATGACTTAATGATCTCTTCGAGTGATTTGCTTTCTAACTCAGTACCTTCAACTAAACCGTTTAGCTTAGTTACATAAGTCGCATGGTGTTTACCATGGTGGAAATCCAATGTTTCAGCAGAAATATGTGGTTCCAAAGCGTTCTTTTCATAAGGTAGTGCAGGTAATTCAAAAGCCATGCGGTGGTCTCCGTTTAAGTCCGTAATGATTAAGTACACAAATTGGTAATCAGTGTTGATCGTTTTTAACTGATTAAACTGAATTTTAACAGTATTTTTACTGCAAAGGACGCAAATGGGGTCATTTTTTTTAACGGCAAGGGCAAAAATAAAATTTGTCTGAATTTAAGCTTGAAAGACGCGATAATCGTACTTATATCCAACCTTCACAGAACAGGGGAATCACATGGACTCATACGACAGCCAAGCTACCGTCGACAAAATTAAGCAGCAAATTGCCGAAAACCCAATTTTGCTATATATGAAAGGCTCGCCAAAATTACCGAGCTGTGGATTTTCATCGCAAGCCTCTCAGGCAATTATGGCCTGTGGGCATCAATTCGCGTACGTTGATATCCTACAAAACCAAGATATTCGCGCTGAATTGCCCAATTACGCAGATTGGCCAACGTTCCCACAATTGTGGGTAGACGGTGAATTAGTCGGTGGCTGTGACATTATCTTAGAAATGTTCCAACAAGGCGAATTACAACCTTTGCTTAAAGAGACTGCTGACAAATACGCCGGCGATGATGCTGCCGAATAATCTAGAGTAGATACAAAAATGTATGGTCCGCCTCGGTATTGTAATATTAAATTTCAATAACGAGGTTGGTTGTGCGTCACTGTATTCGGAGTCTGATTAGGCGATCTCGCTACCCGCTCCACGCTGGATTATCTTCAAAAAACCGAAACCTTCTGTGTGCTGTTTTTTGTGTTAGGTTTTAATCCCGTGGTTCTAGCGTTTTCGCCATCACACTATGGCCCGTACCAAACTCCAGAAGAAATGCGCCTTTGCGGGACATACAGGCTGTTCGGTCTTGTTAGTGCTTCGCGTATCGCTTCTGCACCTATGAAATCGGTCTTGTTGCTTTTAACGAAGGGCTTCATATATTGTGTGGCAATAAACCTGACTGTATGTCCTATCGACTCACACTGCCGGTCAACTTAATGAGCACCACCACCCGCTTCAAAAGCGATTAAGCTTGGCGTTAACGGGTGAAGAAAATTGAGTAATCCAGATAGACATCATGGTTCGCTATTTTTGCTATGTTAATTCTCAGACTATTTCAGAAGTGAGGCTAACCATCTAATCAAACCGCTGATGTTCAGCGGCTTTTTTATGTATTATTGTAGAGTGAATTAGCACACTTGTTTAAACAACGACTCATCGATTATGGTGCTATCGATAATTTGTTGAGCCATTTGTACGCATCTTCCACACTCGGTACCCAGTTCCAATACGCGACTTAACTCACGCATATTGCCTACACCGTGCTCTTCTACTGCATTTTTGATGGCTGTGTCTGTCACACCAAAACACATACAAACGTACATTAGCTATCTCTCTATAATTAACTGCAAATGATAATAATTGTTATTAAGTTTGAATGCAAGATCGAAACTGCGAAATTTGGACGAAAATCACCGCGATAAAGAGATATTTATTAAGTTTGCAATATTCAGGTTGTAAATTACTAATCCATACCTATATTCGAAGTCTGAAACTGATAAATGCTGCTGTTAGTGAGGTTTCAATAGCAGTGTGATATTACTACATAACCACAAAATGGAGACTCGTATGAGCGTACTAGTAGGCCGTCCAGCCCCTGATTTTACTGCTGCTGCAGTTCTTGGCACAGGTGAGATTGTTGATACATTTACCCTAAGCGATGCGATTAAAGGCAAAAAAGCTGTCGTGTTTTTCTACCCGCTTGATTTTACCTTCGTATGCCCATCGGAGCTGATTGCATTCGACAAGCGCTACGACGAGTTTAAAAAGCGTGGTGTTGAAGTGATCGGCGTATCGATCGATTCACAGTTCAGTCACAATGCTTGGCGTAATACAGCGGTAAATGACGGTGGTATTGGTGCAGTTAAGTACACCCTTGTTGCTGATGTTAAGCACGAAATCTGTCAAGCCTATGACGTTGAGCACCCAACTGATGGTGTTGCATTCCGCGGCTCTTTCCTAATCGACTCAGACGGCCTCGTGCGTCACCAAGTCGTTAACGACTTACCACTTGGCCGTAACATCGACGAAATGTTGCGCATGGTTGACGCGTTGAGCTTCCACGAAGATCACGGTGAAGTATGTCCAGCAGGTTGGCAAGAAGGTAAAGCGGGTATGGATGCAAGTCCTGAAGGTGTTGCTAAGTACTTGTCAGAGAAAACTGACGAGCTTTAATCTTAAAATTACTCAAAGAAAGGCCGCTAATTGCGTAATGCCGATCAGTTAAGGAATTTATTTTTCTGATCGGTTGACCGATCCTCCGGTATTGAGAAAATCCGATGAGCATTAGCCATCGGATTTTTTAATGGAACTATCAGAAGCCCTCGCTCGCACATCAATCAATCGTCTAACCGAATTTCACAGTCTAGCAGATGTGTTAGAGCCTGATGTTATCCAATCTTGCTTGGAAGCCAATGGCGTAGCAACATTACGCAAGCGCAAACTGCCTATGGATGCCATGATATGGACCGTCATTGGTATGGCCTTGTTTAGGACCGAATCAGTCCGTCAGTTGATTAATAAGTTGGATATTGTCTTGCCTCAAGAGGTTGATTATGTCGCCCGCAGTGCCGTCACCCAGGCTCGGAAAAAGCTCGGTAGTGATGTTGTAAGGGACGTGTTCTATCGTACGGCTCAGACTTGGCATGAACGCGCAGAACATCCTCATTGGTGTGGCTTAAACCTTTATGGAGTAGATGGCGTTGTCTGGCGCACCCCTGACAGCATGGAGAACAGCGCAGCCTTCGCCCGCACGGCGAATAAAGCGAGTCAAGCAGGCTATCCTCAGGTACGAATGGTATGCCTAATGGAGTTAAGCAGTCATTTACTTATCGACAGCGCCTTCGACAGTGTTGAAGTCAACGAGATGAACTTGGCAAGCCAGCTTGTAGCAAGTATTCCAGACAATAGCCTGACATTGTTTGATAAAGGCTTTTACTCTCTGGGGCTATTGCATGATTGGCATAGCAAAGGCCATAACACACACTGGTTATTGCCGTTAAAAAAGGGGACACAATATGAGGTTGTCAGAAATCTGGGTAAGCAAGACAAATTGGTGAAACTGAGCACATCGCCGCAGGCCAGAAAGAAGCGCCCAGACTTGCCACAGACATTGGAGGCCAGGCTCATAACACGCAAAGTCAAAGGCAAAGAAGTGAGTATCCTAACCTCCATGGTTGACCCTCTGGTTTATCCGGGAGCAGAGATTGTTGACCTGTATGCCCATCGATGGGAGATTGAAATGGGATACAGAGAGATGAAGCAGCATCTACTTGAAAGTCGATTTACCTTACGGAGTAATCTGCCTGAGCTTATCCATCAGGAACTATGGGGCTTATTGCTTGCATACAATCTCATCCGCTACAAAATGATATTGATGGCCAAATCACTGAAAGGTGTATTCCCGAATCAATTGAGCTTCAGGGATGCCTCGTCACACATTATTTACAAGCTGACTCAGATGCCGATTTATGCCCCTGGAAACGTCCCTAAACTGATATTGGATATCGAAAGAAATGCGAGTCAATTCAAGTTGGAGGGCAAACGAGAGCGA
>CAXRGW010000099.1:0-6856 GCA_964230255.1 Alteromonas sp. | reverse complement strand
GTCCCCACCAAGATGGTGTCGACACCGGTAGCCGCCCATGAGGCATAATTTACGTCTGCATCTGAGGCAGGAAACTGTGGCATGGTGCTCATAGTGATTGGGTTGAACTTACCACTGCGACGCATATTGTCGGTGATCACCCGATCGATATTTTCAGGTAACAAACCATCGCCCCGCCATTTAAACGGCACAATTGCGATAGGACGAGCGGCATCGACGCCTTCGGTGATAACTAATTGCAATTTAGCCTGCACAGCAAGGGTCGAGCAAATAAGAGCCAACGCACCAATTAATAATTTAATTCTCACAAATTTACCCATAGTTCCATTTCTTTTAATTCTTGATAAACATCTAAATCATCCGTCATGGGCACCTTATCCGACCTTAGCGCAGCAGCTCTAGACGCGCGGCATAGGGCTGGATCGCCACGAATGATTTCGACTTGAGTCACCAATCCGCTAAATGCGAATTTTAGATTTAGTAAACACGACTTACCGTTAAAACTTCCATCGTTATACAAATATTGATTTATCGTACCCTTTATAAGGGCCCTGTAACGTTCAGCTTCTGTAAGCACCTGCCGCTGACGTCTTTGAGATTGCTCAAATTGCTCGCGCTCAATTTGCTCATCCATCAAACGCTGTAGCTCTTCTTGCTCGCGGCGTTCGGCCTCTAATCGTTCTTGCTCTTCAGCGCGACGTTTAGCGTCCTCTTCTTCTTGGCGCTTACGCTCAGCAGCCTCTTGCGCCTTGCGCTCTAGCTCTCGCTGCTCACGCGCCTCGCGATCGCGTTTGGCTTTTTCTTCTGCGGCTCTTTTAGCTTGAGCTTCCCTTTGCCGCTGGGCTTCGCGTTGACGCTGGGCTTCGCGCTGGCGCTTTTGCTCAGCGGCTATTGCAGCTTGTTGCTTATCATAAATCGCTTGAGCATCAATGAATTCAGCTTGAATCACTACCGGTTGATCAGTACCAAGTTCAGGTAGAGGCTCATGACCAAACGCAACGCTCAACGTCAATACTGCCGCTATGCCCGCGTGTAAGCCGAGGGACTTGAGGATTGATTTGCGTTCACTATCGAGTTTCATAGTCCAAGCGTTTAAGATCTAGCTATCTACTGGATCGGTCATTAATCCTACCGATGGCACACCTGCGCGCTGTAATAGCACCATCAGCTGGATAACATCGTTGTACGGTACTGAGCCGTCGGCTTTCACTACAACTGGCGTATCTGGCTGCATTTGTAAATGTGCGGCAACTAAGGTGGCTAAATCAGCAGCAGACATCGCTTGTTCTTCATCTTCCCCTTGATTCAGGTAATACAGGCCATCAGCATCAATTGAAGCCACCAAGGGCGGATTTTCTTCTTGCTCAATGGATTCGGCATTGGCCTTCGGCAACTCGACTTTGACGCCCTGACTCACTAACGGCGCAGTTACCATAAAGATAATCAACAACACCAACATAACATCAATGTAGGGGACTACATTGATTTCAGAGACCGGGCGGCGGCGCTTTCTTACATACATTGTAAATGCTCCCCTAGTCGTTGCTTATTGGCTAGCAAGCGCTTGACGATGCAAGATTGCAGAAAACTCTTCCATAAAGATGCCGTAATTATTCTCAATCTTTTCCACTTGATTTGAGAAACGGTTATAGGCAATAACGGCTGGGATTGCGGCAAATAAGCCAATGGCTGTTGCAATCAAAGCCTCAGCGATACCTGGGGCGACATCGGCTAGCGTTGCCTGTTGAACTTGGCCCAGTGCGATAAAGGAATTCATAATTCCCCACACGGTGCCAAACAAACCGATATAAGGGCTGATAGAGCCTGCTGTAGCTAAAAACGGTAGGTGATGTTCAAGACTGTCAATTTCTCGTGACATTGCAATCCGCATGGAACGATATGTACCATCGACAATTGATTGTGTCGCCGCATTGCTTTTACGCAGGCGCACAAATTCTTTGAAACCCGCACAGAATATGGTGCCCATGCCATCGACGCTCTGTCGAGCTGAAAGCTCTGAATACAGTTTGTTGAGATCAGCACCTGACCAAAATTTGTCTTCAAATGCGATCATTTCTTTTTGCGCGCGCTTTAATGCCGCATTGCGCTGGAAGATAAATGCCCAAGACACGATGGAAATAGTGATAAGCAGTAGCATCACTAGTTTTACAACAAGGCTAGCCTGCATAAACAGGCCGATAAACGTGAGATCAGTCGACACGTGTTAATTCCCCTAAAATTGCCCTTGGTATCCGCACAGGTTTCATGCTGTCCAAATTGACACAAGCGACGAGTATATCTGCTTCGGCCACCAGCTGTTGCTCTGGCCCTTTTATTATTTGTTTGAATGTTAAACTAGCGCCTTTGCAGTTTACTACCTCACTGTAAATACTCAACAGTTGGTTGAACCGCCCTGGCGCATGATTATGCATGTCAACTCGTTTGACGACAAAGCCAAGGGATTGTTCCATTAATTTGTCTTGCTCAAAGCCCAAGTCACGGAGCCATTCAGTGCGCGCTCGCTCGAAAAACTTTAAATAATTGGCGTAATACACGATGCCACCAGCGTCGGTATCTTCGTAATACACGCGAATGTGTAGTTTATGCGGGCTAGACGAATAATTACTCATAATTAGTTTTTCGCATCAATTATATAGAGTGACTGTAATAAAATTTTAATATAACCAAACATAAAAAGCCTATCATGCATGACATACACAACTTATTAATAGAATAAACACTTTTTTAACACATTATTTTTTCTAATGCTTAAGTTGATTTATTCTCAATTGTCAGCGGCGTTTTAATCGATATAATGCGCGCATCTGTCACCAAACATTCCGTTTTTTTGTTGACATGAGTTCCCTGGATTTATTTCCTTAAACACTTGTTGTTTACTTTGCCCGCTCACTGAGCGGGCTTTTTTTTGCCTACGATTTAGGCTCAAATCCAAAGTGTTGATAGGCGCGCTGGGACGCTATGCGACCACGTGGCGTGCGCTGTAAGAAGCCCTGCTGAATTAAGAAAGGTTCCAACACATCTTCAATGGTGTCTTTTTCTTCGCCGATTGCGGCGGCTAAGTTATCTAATCCCACCGGACCACCATCAAACTTATCAATAATAGCCATCAGCAATTTGCGATCCATGTAGTCAAAACCTTGCTGGTCAACGTCGAGCATATCCAGTGCGGCAGCAGATACTGTTTGATCGATAGTGCCGCTAGCTTTTACCTCAGCAAAGTCCCGTACCCTGCGTAGCAAGCGATTCGCAATCCGCGGTGTACCGCGCGAACGCGCAGCGACTTCGGCAGCACCTTGCTCGTTGAGATCCATATTTAGATAATTTGCACTGCGCTTAACAATCTCGGTTAAGTCACGGACATTGTAGTATTCTAGCCGTTGCACAATGCCAAATCTGTCGCGTAACGGCGACGTTAAACTGCCCGCGCGGGTAGTTGCACCAATCAAGGTGAAGGGCGGTAAATCCAGCTTAATAGAGCGCGCTGCAGGACCCTCACCAATCATAATATCTAACTGATAATCTTCCATAGCGGGATAAAGCACTTCTTCAACTACCGGGCTCAAACGATGGATCTCGTCAATAAACAATACATCGTTTTCTTCTAAGTTTGTTAGCAGTGCCGCTAAGTCACCAGCTTTTTCTAACACCGGGCCCGACGTAGTTTTGATATTGACACCCATTTCATTGGCAACAATATTGGCTAAGGTCGTTTTACCCAAACCAGGTGGTCCAAAGATAAGTAGGTGGTCAAGCGCATCTTGACGCTTACGTGCGGCTTCTATAAAGATTTCCATTTGCTCACACACGTGTGGCTGGCCGGTATAATCCGACAACAATTTTGGTCGAATGGCTCGGTCAACGGCTTCATCGTCACCTTGACTGACTGCGTTGATAATACGATCAGCTTCTATCATTAACCTTCTCCCTAAACCATCGAACGCAGGGCTTCGCGGATCAGTGCTTCACTGGACATATCGTCTTGGTAGACGGCGTTAATCGCTTTGCTCGCTTGTGGTGGTTTATAGCCCAATGCAACCAGTGCACTCATGGCTTCCTCTTTGACGTCACTCACAGGTAATACGGTTGATCCGCTATCTGTTGGAGCGACAAAGGCATCGCTGACATCAGCGCCTGGGTTTAAGTTGAGCTTAGCCAATTTATCGCGCAGCTCCACGACCAAGCGCTCGGCGGTCTTTTTACCGACACCTGGTAATTTCACCAAACTCGTAACATCTTCGAGTTTCACGCACTGCATAAATTGCACAGCACTCATACCGGAAAGTATCGCTAGCGCCATTTTTGGGCCCACACCGTTGGCTTTTATCAGCTCACGGAACAAGGTACGCTCATTGATATCGATAAAGCCATACAGTAACTGAGCGTCTTCACGCACCACGAAGTGGGTAAAAACAGTAGCCGTTTCGCCAACGTTGGGTAACTCATAAAAGCAGGTCATTGGAAGTTGTACTTCATAACCTACACCGTTTACGTCGAGGAGGATTTCTGGCGGTTGTTTTGCCAGTAGTAAACCTTGTAAGCGCCCTATCATTTAGTTCTCTCTGATTTATTCTTATTTAGCGTAATCTGCCGCGAACGGTCTTGGTTGCTTGACCAGAAAGGCGGACTAGACTCTGCGTGGTATGAGTATGACAAATAGCAACGGCTAATGCATCTGCTGCATCACTCTGTGGCGTAGCACTTAGCCCGAGCATATGCGTAACCATATGTTGAACTTGCGCTTTTTGCGCGCTACCGCGGCCCACTACGGATTGTTTTATTTGCCGTGCCGAATACTCCGCCACCGGCAACTCACGTTGGGTCGCGGCAACAATAGCAGCACCGCGCGCTTGCCCGAGCTTGAGCGCAGAATCAGGGTTCTTGGCCATAAACACTTGCTCAATAGCAAACGTCGTCGGCTGAAATTCTTCGATGATGGCTGTTACACCATTAAAGATTTGATTAAGACGATTATCTAGCTCGCCACTGACGCGAATACAGCCGCTACCAATATATTGCATCTTATTCGATTGGTATCGCAAAACACCGTAGCCAGTTACCCGAGAGCCAGGATCAATCCCCAATATAATCATGCGTGCTCCGGCACAAATTGCGCAATAGCCAAGCGATTGGTTTCAGACCATACGCGTTTAATCGCATCATCTTTGTGGAGCCATTCATAGGCAGTGTGTTCTGTTAAGCGGATTGGTAAATCACTGTCGATACACAGACTAAACACATACTCGGTGTTTACTGTAACACCCGGCGGATAGCGATGTTGCCAACGCTTGCGGATTTCAAATTGATTAACCGTGTGACAATCTTGAATTGGCATAGTTGCCGGATCTAGTCTAACCCCGACCTCTTCCCAAACCTCGCGATAGGCCGTTTGAATTGGCAATTCACCAGCTTCTATTGTGCCAGTAACAGACTGCCAAAACTGCGCATCGTCATCGCGCTGCAAAAGCAAAACACGGCACTGCTGGTCGTAAATAACCACCAATGCCGATTCAGGCCGTTTAAATTGGGTCAAGTTAGTCTGTACTTCCTTCAGGTTTAACGGTAGTGATCCCCAGCTCTTTTAACTGTTCCGGGTTTGCCGCTCCCGGCGCATCTGTTAATGGACATGCCGCAGTCGTCGTTTTCGGGAATGCCATAACGTCGCGAATTGAGGTTGCACCTGTCATCAACATTACCATACGGTCTAGGCCAAACGCCAAACCAGCATGTGGCGGAGTACCGTACTTTAACGCTTCGAGTAAGAAACCAAATTTAAGCTCGGCTTCCTGCTCGTCAATACCTAATAATTCAAACACCACTGCTTGCATATCCGCATGGTGAATACGCACCGAACCACCGCCAAGTTCGACGCCATTTAAAACCATGTCATAGGCATTAGACAGCGCGCCTTTGGCGTTAGCTCTTAACTCATCTGGTGTCATATCACGTGGCGCAGTGAATGGGTGGTGCAGCGCATGGAATTGACCATCGAACTCTTCGAACATTGGGAAGTCAACAACCCATAGCGGCTTCCAATCGCCACTGAGAAGTTCTAAATCTTCGCCCAGTTTAAGTCGCAAAGCGCCCATAGCTTCGGTCACAACCATTGCCGCATCGGCGCCAAACAACAGCAAGTCCCCATCTACAGCGCCAGTGCGCTCAACGATATTACCTGCGACTTCAGCGCCGAGGAATTTCAATACCGGTGACTGTAAGCCCGTTTCACCAGCAGCTAAATCATTAACTTTTAGCCAAGCCAAACCTTTGGCGCCATATATGCCGACAAACTTGGCGTACTCATCTAACTGTTTGCGCGATAACTTGGCGCCGCCAGGTACACAAATAACAGCTACGCGACCTTCTGGGTTATTTGCTGGCCCGCTAAATACTTTGAATTCAACGTCTTTAACTAAATCTGCCACATCGACTAGCTCTAGCGGGTTACGCAAATCTGGTTTGTCACTGCCGTAACGCTGCATTGCTTCGGCGTAGCTCATACGCGGGAAGTCGCCAAGGTCAACATTGAGCAAACCTTGGAACAATTTACGGATCATGTCTTCAGTGATAGCCATTACACCGTCGGCATCAAGAAATGTGGTTTCGATATCGATCTGGGTAAATTCTGGTTGACGATCAGCACGCAAGTCTTCGTCACGGAAGCATTTAACGATTTGATAGTACTTGTCCATACCTGACATCATTAACAACTGCTTAAACAGCTGTGGCGATTGCGGTAGCGCGAAGAACTCCCCTTTGTGAGTTCGGCTAGGTACCAGATAATCTCGTGCGCCTTCAGGCGTTGCTTTGGTTAGGATTGGCGTTTCGATATCTAAAAAGC
>CAXRGW010000098.1:0-50039 GCA_964230255.1 Alteromonas sp. | reverse complement strand
GGCAAATTCTGCGCTTCATCGACCAATAGAAGTGCGCGTTTGCCCTGTTTGCTTAAACTAAAAAGGTATGACTCTAACGCTTCCAATAAATCCGTCTTGGTTTTTCCTGCCACATCGATTTCGAACTTTGACGCAACCATTTTAACTAGCTCATCAGGATTGAGCTTAGGAGTCACAATTTGCGCCGCAACTATGTCATCCTCAATATCAGCGAGTAAACTATTAGCGATCGTCGTTTTACCCGTGCCAATCCCGCCAGTAATAACAATAAACCCTTCAGCTTGGGAAAGACCGTACTGTAAATAGGACATCGCGCGTTTGTGCCATTTACTGGCAAAGAAAAACGCCGGATCTGGCGTTAACTGGAATGGTTTTGCAGTTAATCCGTAGTGAGATTCGTACATCGCGTTCCACAGGTTAGAAATCAATAAAAATAAGCGCTAGCTTACAAGGCTAGCGTCGCATTAGCAAACGCTATACAGAGCGTAAACGTTAATATTGATCAACGATTTGATTGATAATAGCGGTCGTCGAAACGCCATCTTTAAACATCAAGATTTGAACGTCACCACCATTAGCAATGACTTCTTTACCACCAGCAATTTGCTCGATGGTATAGTCTCCACCTTTCACCAAGGTATTCGGCAGCACTTCACCGATTAATCGCTGCGGCGTTTCTTCACTAAAAGGCACAACCCAATCGACAGATGCGAGCCCGGCAAGCACTGCCATGCGGCGTTCAACCGTGTTGATAGGTCGTCCACTGCCCTTTAACTCACGCACCGAAGCGTCAGTATTTACCGCAACGATAAGTCTATCACCAAGTTGTGCGGCCTGCTCCAAATAGGCCACATGACCAGCATGTAAAATGTCGAAGCAACCATTAGTCATAACGACCCGCTCACCGCGATTTTGTGCCTCTCTGACCATTTGTACTAATTGCTCTTCAGTCATCACACCACCATCAGGGTGATGTTCGTGCCGTAACGCTAGGGCTAACTCGGTACTCGTAACGGTTGATGTACCCAACTTACCAACCACTATGCTGGCAGCAATATTGGCCAACACGCATGACTGTGAGAGTTCCTCTTTAGTTGCCACGCAGCACGCAAGGGTTGAAACCACTGTGTCGCCAGCGCCGGTCACATCATAAACCTCGCGTGCTTTTGCAGGTAAGTGAGTGGGTGCATTTTGCCCACTAAACAGACTCATACCATGCTCAGAGCGGGTTAACAGCAATGCTTCCAGCTGCAACTGCTCACGCAGAGAACGAGCGCTTTGCTCGAGTTCCTGCTCATTGCTAAAGGGCATAGCTACCGCTTCGAACTCGGCTAAATTCGGCGTGATAACTGTGGCGCCGTGATACTTGGAAAAATCTGTACCTTTAGGATCAACAATCACCGGTATTCCCTGCGATCTAGCGGCTTGGATTAAAACTTGTGGGTTACTCAAACAGCCTTTGCCATAGTCAGATAATACAACTACGTCGGAATTCGCCAACGCTTCAGTAAAGCTCTGCTGCAACGGTGATTTATCCACTGCGCCGAAATCTCGCTCGAAATCTAAACGCAATAACTGTTGGTTACGACTAATCACGCGTAACTTGGTAATAGTGTCATACCCATCGACGGCAACAAATTGGCATTTTACGTCACTCGCTTCTAACCGTTCTTGCAGCGCTTGAGCCGCGTCATCACAGCCCGTCAGACCGAGTAAGGTCACCTGAGCGCCCAACGTAGCGGCATTTATAGCGACATTGGCTGCGCCGCCCGGGCGGTCTTCAGTACCGCCGACTTTAACAACAGGTACGGGAGCCTCTGGAGAGATTCGGGCCGTAGAGCCCTTCCAATAACGGTCGAGCATTAAGTCGCCGACAATCAAAACTCGCGCTTGACTAAAATCAGGTAAATTCATAGGTTACATGCAGAAAAACAGCGTGGTGCAAGTATACCAGTGAACGCAGAAAAATCAGCAACCAAAGCACAAGCTTCGATTTGGCATGTTTATATTATAGAAAATCGTCTGGGTCAGCTTTACACAGGAATAACGACCGACGTGCAGCGCCGACTCGACGAACATAGCAACAGTGCAACAAAAGGGGCCAAGGCTTTGCGCGGAAAAGGCCCTCTAGTACTGCGCTTTGAATACGCCGTTGGCGATAAATCAGCAGCTGCCTCGCTAGAATATTGGATCAAACAAAAATCCCGTAAAACTAAGTGGGCGATCATCAATGGTGAGCGGTCATTACCTGAAATTTAGCTTAAATCTGGCTCAGTACGCCCATAACAATCAATGCGATACCAACGCTCAAAGTAAATTGAATCGCCGCAACCCCAATATTGTGTTGTTGATCAACTTCTTGACGCCAGTCGAGTCCGGCAAGCACTACTCGCTTGGCAATGTTAACGACAATAAAGAGACCCAAAGCCAGCGTGAAACTGGTGATCAACCAGCCGGTAAGATTGCTAACGTAAGTTCTTGAATCATATACCAATACGGTTGCTGCACTTGAGACTACTAATGCGGTACCGATCAAATTACCCGCATGCTCAACCGCCAGTGCCAGCTGCCCTTTGCCCAAGCTTTTTTGCATCGAATCATTTTGATTATCACTGGCAAAACGCATCTCATAAATTCTAGTGACCATCAGTTGCACCACCAGCACCACACTAAATCCACTGAAAATAGCAACTATCGCATTCACATTAGTACCTTCAACCCAAAGCAACATACTACGTAAAATAATTGCGCTTGCTATCGCACTTGCCGCATCTACCAAGGCAATACTGACGTTTTTGTCGCGGATCATGGCGTCTGTATCGAGTCGATTAAGCACTAACTTATCATGGGCATAACGACCAAACTTAACGAGTATTATGCTGAAAAAACCAAACATAACCATGCCCAGTGCAGCTTCCTCATAACCTTGACCAACATGTCTACCAACAACAGCTCCAAGTACTATTAATAGAGATAACATGCGACCAGCGATACTTATACCAAATGCAAAATTGTCGCGGGAGCCGAGTTCGTCAGAAACTTTGATATCGCTGATCCTACCTGAAATCCATCGCACCACGAGTAGCAAAACAAGTGTTAGTGCGATATCAATAGATAGATAAACCCACAAGTCTTTAGGGAGAGGATTAAGCTTTACCAGTGTTTCCATTTATATTCCTTGCGCACCGCTAGCATCTGATACTCGCAAAATGCTATCGTTAATTATTAGTCTTTTTTACATGGCTTGTAATGCCATGCCTTAACGCTTAATTCATTATGCCAGCCAGTTTTCTAAAAGACACACATTTAACCGAACAATGTAACGCAGATAAACAGTGGTTATTGAGCAGTACTCAGCATCCGGATTTAACTGCGGAAGCACTTGAGCCTATCATCAAGTTATTCGCCTTAAGTCCTTATGTGCGAAGGGTTTGCATGCAATATTTGGAAGTGCGTGAATACCTACTCAACTATCATTTTAATAGCAGTGATAAAGACACGTCGACCATAATATCCGATATGCAGGCCAGCATTGCGCCACGCATTTCAAGGCTTAACAGTGAGACTGAAGTACTCCATCATTTGCGGCTTATACGGCACTGTTATGCAAGTGTCATCATTTATCGAGATTTTATCCTTAATCAACCAATACAGGCGTCCTTAGCCCACGTTTCACAGCTGGCAGATAGTTTGATAAGCGCGGCGTACGAGTGGCAGTATCAACAGCTAGTAGAGCGTTACGGTGAACCATCTGGTCCACACGGCCCTCAACCTATGTGTATCTTGGCTATGGGAAAACTCGGTGGTCGTGAACTAAACTTTTCCTCCGATATCGATTTGATCTTTGCCTACCCGGCCAAGGGCGTAACGTCAGGTGGACGGAAGGAAGTTGAAAACCAGCAATTTTTTACCCGTCTTGCGCAAAAACTTATTCATTTACTCGATACGGTAACTGTTGATGGGTTTGTCTATCGGGTTGACATGCGATTGCGTCCTTTTGGCGAAAGTGGACCTCTAGTAGCAAACTTTTCGGCGCTAGAGGACTATTATCAGGAGCAAGGTCGGGATTGGGAACGCTACGCAATGCTCAAAGCGCGAGTGATCAACCCAAGCAGTGAGTATACGAAGCAATTGCGCAAGCTGTTAAAGCCTTTTGTGTTTCGTCGCTACGTTGATTTCACGGCACTGGAATCACTCCGAACCATGAAGCAACTGATCAAAACAGAAGTTCGCCGTAAGGGTCTAAAACATAACATTAAGTTAGGTGCTGGTGGCATTCGTGAGGTCGAGTTTTTTGCCCAAAGCATGCAAGTTATTCACGCTGGTAAGCACCCCATTTTGCAGACCGCATCACTGCTTCAGGCTTTTGAAGGTTTAGTTGCCACTGAGCTATTAGATGAACAAACAACTGACGACTTACTTGGCGACTACTACACGTTGCGCAAAGTTGAACATTGCATCCAACAAATAAATGATCAACAAACTCAACAATTGCCTGATGATGTGCTTGACCAGAGACGATTGTGTCACGTGATGGGGTTTGATAATTGGCCTAGTTTACAAAGCGTTATTGATAATTGTCAGGCACGTATCCATGCGCACTTCGTCGAGTTGATATCAGCACCAGAGGAAGACATTGATCAGGGTGATCCACTCTACTCACTTGCCGAGGACATGTGGTCACTGTCACTAGATGAACAGGAATGGCAAGCAATGGTTGCCGAGTATGAGTGTGGCGTTAACTTTGCGTCACTATTTACAGATATCGACGAGCTCAAGCAACGCGTTGCCAAACAACCTATTGGACAACGCGGGTTGCACAGTCTTAATCGCCTGATCCCGGCGATATTATATGACCTAATCAGTCATTCAAACAAACACTTACGTTTGGCGCACATTGCCCCAACAATAGTCAGCATAATTGGTCGTACTGCATATCTGGATCTACTGCTAGAAAATCATCAGGCGCGCATTCAATTGTTAGAACTAACCGCGAAAAGTGATTGGATTGCTGAGCAAATTGCTCGTTTCCCATTGCTTCTTGATGAACTGTTAGACCCCGTATATTTAACTACTCAGTTGACTGACATTGATGCTATTCGAGTCGATTTAAATGCCCAGTTACAACAATCTCTATTGCGTATAGAGCCTACTGACTTAGAAGCATTAATGAATGCGTGGCGTCAGTTTAAGTTGTGTCAGCAGCTAATCATCGGGGCGGCAGATTTATGCAATACATTGGCAACCAACTACGTCAGCGACCACCTTACTGCACTTGGAGAGGTTATTCTCGATTCCGCATTAAGAGCGGCATGGCGAGATATTAGTCAGCGCTACGGACAACCCAGCGGCAAGAATATCGATGATAGTGGCCTAGTGGTTGTGGCGTACGGCAAATTTGGTGGTTTAGAGCTGGGATATGGCTCCGATCTCGATTTAGTGTTTCTGCACGACGCCGCCCGCGACACTATGACCACCGGCAGTAAATCCGTCAGTGCCGGGCAATTCTATGTCAAAGTCGTACAACGTATTATGCATATGCTCTCTACGCCAATGCAACTGGGCAGAGCCTACGAAGTAGATTTGCGTTTACGGCCAAACGGCAACTCTGGGTTGCTGTGCAGCAACATCGAAAGCTTCGCTCAGTACCAAGTGTCTAACGCGTGGACATGGGAACACCAAGCGTTAGTGCGAGCTCGCCCCGTTTGGGGCACGACAGGCCTGCAACAACGATTCACAGAAATACGACACAGCGTACTGAGTGTTAAGCGCAATCCACAGGAATTACACCAAGCGGTACTCGAAATGCGCATTAAAATGCGCCAGCATTTATTAAAACAAGCACCCAATGTCGTTGATTTGAAACAAGCTGAAGGTGGCATAACTGATATCGAGTTCTTAGTCCAATATTGGGTACTTGGGTTTGCTAGTAGTCACCCTAAATTGACTGAGTGGCCAGATAATTTGCGTATTCTAGATTCTTTAGCTGATGCAAAAATATTATCAGCAGAAGAAGTACATGAATTGCAAAATGCATATCTAACAATGCGCCAGGTCATTCACGAAGGAAACTTGCAAAATATGATGTTAGTTGCTGATTCAGCACCGCTGCTAGCGCTGCGGCAATTTGTCCAGCAAATGTTTGACACTCATTTGGCACAAAAACTACCACAAACTTAATACCATTTTACGCTTGCGGTTACTGGGCTACAACGCAATGAGTACTCAAATATTCCGTATGGTTAGTAGTTACAACTAAGCTTCGCTGCTTGGGGCAGACGTAGCCGCGTACGTCGCCATCAAAATTACTGTCTACCGCACTGGCAATTTGTTTCACCGCGGCAGCGATAGTTGTATCCAATTGGAATTGATGTTTGATGACAAAGTCTTGATCAAGATCCCAAATTACTTGCATACCTTCCTGCTGAGCATAGGTGGAAATCGCCTCGCGCAACGTGCTTCCCGCTTTGAACGCACGGAAGCGCTTCTCTCCTACCCAACGGACACTTACTGGGCGCGCATTACTGTTCATGCCTTGTAGTCGCTCATCAACACTGCGGTCATCGCTGCCAAGCTCCATCACGAAATCGCCCATTTCCTCTTTGAAAGGGTCTTTAGTACTGGAGCGAAACTCTTCGTAAAAACTGCTCAAGCCACTGGCCACAGAACGTTTCGCAGGTGCACCTTCTGGGTTTGGTGTTGATGCACTTTGTTCCTGCAGAATTACAACCACCACCGCAATTACGATTAACGCAGCAGCTAGGCCTAGATGCTTTACCCAAAACAGGGTGTTTGAGACGTTATTTGTTTTCATAAAGAATCGACTTTGTTACCACATGCCGTAAGTTACCACTAACTCACAAAAATAACTATTCGTACAAGCTCGGATGTGAATCATCAGGCCGAGATTTGAATCGTTTATGCATCCATAAATAACTCTCTGGTTGCTCCGCGACCAAATCTAAGATGTTTTGATTCAACTCAGTTAATACTTGGACATCTTCTTTATCGGCAAATTCAGGCATTGGTGGATAAATTTTTACTACGTATCCAGTTTTCGTATATTGAGACGTGATCATTAAAGGCACACAATCTGCCCGGCGTGCGAACATTAATGTAGCGGCAGTGGTTGCTGTTTTGTCTACGCCGCCAAATGGTACAAATATACTTTGTGCTCGCCCATAATCTTGATCAGGTAAATAAAGACATAATTCACCATCATCAAGAGCTTCGATCAGCGCTTTTGAATTGCGTTTGTGGATCATGTACTTATTCGAACGATTGCGCCCGCGATACTGCATGTAGTCCATCAATGGATTATCGTGTTTCCTATAAAACGCGATACTCGGATGGGTATAACCAATTATCCGGCACGCGATTTCCAAATTCATATTGTGCAAGGCCAAGCCAAACACGCCTTTACCCTGTTTGAGAATTACCTCAACGTGCTCGTAACCTTCAACCACACCGATACGCTTAATCCGCCATGCCGGCGCCCACCAGCCAAGCGCCGTTTCAAAGATGGCCATACCCGCACAATTAAGGTTGTGCTTTAATAACCGCTCTAATTCATTGTCAGGCATATCTGGATAAGTTAAACGCAAGTTTTGACGGGCTACATGGACACGCTTCTTTGCCAGCTTGGTCAACAACCAAGCAAGGCCTTTTGCTATTTGCCTGAGGACTACTAAAGGCAACCAACTGAGTGTGTACAACACGATGATACCTATCCAAATGCCCCAAAACTTCGGGAGTAAAAACCGCCAAGAAAACGCGGGTGCTTTTATTTTCGACACGATGTTGCCGTCGCTATTATTAATGGTGCTAGAATACCATGTAGGGCCAGCGCATCAAACCGTCAAAGTTACTGAGTAAAAACTCGCAAATCGTGAATTTAGCTGCTTAAATAGATAACCGAAAGGCAATAAACGATAACGAGCAATGGATTCAGCGCTTCTCCAAGAAATTATCAATAAAGCAGCCAACGGCATCTTATTGGTTACTAAGGCAGGTGATATTAGTTTTGCCAATGACCATGCCCACTGCTTATTTGGTTATACCCCTGAGGGCTTGGTTGGTAAAAATATCGAGCACTTAATTCCCGCCGCCTACCGCAAGAATCATCGTGCCAACGTCAGCGAATGCTTTGATCAAAAGCAATCCCGTAATATGGTCGATGGCAACAGCTTTCCAGCGCTTCATGCCGACCAACACGTATTTTATGTCAGCGTCAATATCGATCCCTGTAGTGATGGTAAACACATGATTGTGACGGTTACTGAAACCACTCGCCAAAAACAACGCGAAGTGAGTTTACACGAGGGAAAACAAGAATTATCGTTGACCAATCAGCAACTACTCCACTTCACTCAACAAACCTTTAATGGTTTAGTTATCACAGATAGTGCGTTTAATATTACCTGGTCTAACTCCGCAATGCTTGATTTGGTAGGCGTTACTAAGCAAGCACTAATAGGTAGACAAATAACCGATTTCGCTGGTCGGGATACCAGCTTGTTTGAATTGCGAAAACTGCAAACAGCAATCGAAAGCAGCGACAATTTTCATGGTGAACTCAAGCTCTATCATCAAAATGGCGAAAGTTTTTGGGCTTCAATCAACATACAGCCATTTAGTATCGATGGCGCTGTTGAAAGCTATATCCTGCTAATTACTGACGTAACTAAGCAAAAACAGTTAGAAACCCAATTAGTTGACAACAACAATTTCCAAACCGCCCTACTCAACAGCGCGCCATTGTTTTTGATCTCAACCGACAGTAGCGGTCTCATATCATCCATTAATCGGTACGCTGTGCAAATGTTGCAGTGTAACTCGATAGACCTTATTGGCCAGATATCACCTTTACAGCTACTCACTCGAGATTCGAGGCTACAGCTGTTACAACAACTAGGTGTCGCTGATTACAACAATGAAATGCGCATTCAACTCGCATTAGCAAAACAGTTGCAGTTGCGGGCATTCACTACTGAAGTGACACTCCAAGGTTTATCCCAGCAGCGGGTCGATGTTGAGTTAACAATAACCGCAATGCAAATGCGCTCGGCAAACGATGCTGGCTTATTGTGGATGGGGCAAGACATCACTGCTCAACGCGCCGCTGAGCGCGAAAATGAGCGTCATTTAACACTTGTAGAATCTACCGGTGAAATTGCTAAGTTAGGTGGTTGGGAATTAGATTTGTTGAGCAATGAATTGTGGTGGTCGGATCAAGTCTATCACATTCACGAAATCCCGGTCGGTACTAAAGTTGAAGTAGCGAAAGCCATAGAATTTTATGCACCAGAGGCGCAGCCGATCATCACTGAAGCGATTGAGAAAGGCATAGAGAAAGGCACAACCTGGGATGAGCAATTGCCATTTATCACTGCAAAAGGTCGACGAATATGGGTTAGAGCCGTGGGTTACGCTGTATATAGGGATGGTCACCCAGTGAAGTTGCGCGGCGCCTTTCAAGACATTTCAGAACTGAAACAAGCGGAACAAGATGCGTTGGCTGCGAGTGCTGCAAAGAGTCAATTCTTAGCCAATATGAGCCATGAAATAAGGACTCCCCTAAACGGTGTTATAGGCATTAATGAGCTACTAAAAAGTACTAAACTCGATGCTAAACAATCGTCCTACGTCGATTTAATTCACAAAAGTAGTCAAAACTTAATGACTATAATCAATGATATATTGGACGTATCGAAAATCGAAGCAGGCCATGTTGAACTTGCTCCGAGCTATTTTTCAGTTAGAGAATTACTCGGTGATCTTGCCGGTACAATAAGTGCGCAAATCAAAGAGCAAGGCAAAGATGTCAGGGTTAAATTGGATATTGATGCACGAATACCCACTAATATATTTACCGACCCACATAAATTACGGCAAGTACTCGCTAACCTATTGTCGAATGCTTTCAAGTTTACCGATCATGGCCATATAACCACTACAGTTAAATTGCTTAGCAATGGTTCCCAACAACAACTTGAATTCAGCGTTACCGATTCTGGTTTGGGTATTCCGCTTGACAGTATTGATACCTTGTTTGACAAATTTACCCAAGCCGATGCGAGTTCGACGCGCGGTAAAGCGGGTACAGGTTTGGGTTTGTCAATTTGTCGAGAATTAACTCAACTGCTTGGTGGAGAAATACAGGTCCGCAGTGAATCAGGAAAGGGTTCAACATTTAGTTTCTATATTCCTATTCAAGTTGACTCACATACGATTGAGGATCCGGCAGAAAATATTTCTATTCTGCTGGTCGCGGACAACCCTCATATCAGTGAACAATGGCAAGAAATAGCTTCAGCTCACGGTATATGTTGCGAATCTGTTCACACGGCACCTCAAGCACTCCTTCAGCTAGATAACAATACCGTTCAATATAGCCACTTAGTTGTCTATGCCGACCTGCCAGGAATGAACGGGGTCGAATTTTGTAAAGTGTTAAAACAAAAAGGAATTTCAGCATCCATCGACGTTGTCTTAATTGACTCATACTCGCATAACAACGCTCATGTGTTCGCCGCCGAGTTAGGTATAAAGGGTATTTACGCTGACTCCGAAGGTTTACACCAAGTGATCAGTGCGTTGCAGGGAGGAGGAGTAACTGAAATCTTACCTGCAGAAGCCGATGCAGACTTTGAACCTACTGGTGACAAAGATGCTTTTGCCCCGAAAAAGGTACTGTTAGTTGAAGATAATCAAATCAATCAACTCGTCGCCCAAGACATGTTGCAGAACATGGGCTGTGAAGTATTAATTGCTGAAAACGGCCGAGAAGCGGTTGAAATATTTGGCGAGTATTATGCTGACATCGATTTAATCTTTATGGATTGTCAGATGCCGGTTATGGATGGGTTTGATGCCACTAGAGCCATCCGGGCTTTACCTATTCCCCGCGCCCAAAGCATTGCGATAGTTGCCGTAACAGCAAACGCTCTGGACGGCGACGATGAGCTTTGCCGGGCTGCCGGGATGAATGATCACGTCGCCAAACCGGTGTCGACTCAAACCCTCGAAAAGGCTCTTCATCTATGGGCCAGTAATAACGCTAGTAATGTCACAGGCTCAGGTAATTAATCTGAACCCAACGCTAAACGCGACCTCAATATTCGTTATCAATTGCTTTGAGTTTGCGCTCAAACGCCTCGGCATGTTCTGTCTGGGCGTAATCAAAATGATATTGATTGTGAAAACCAAAGCTTAATTTTACTAAGGCATCCTCAATGTACACGGTGTACCCGTCGAAGTCAGTGGAAGCTTTAACCCCACCTAAGTGATAACCATCTTCTTGTTTATTGCCGTTCTGACGGATTTTTTCGAACACTTTAAGAATAAAGTGGCTATCAACCTCGTTCTTCATAGTACACCTGTGCATTAACTGGTAGACACATGTAATTTATATGATAGAGAAACAAGGAAGATCAAATAGTGCGTTATTCACAGAGTCGAAGCACGCACTTTTGAAATTATTGGTTAATTGAAATTGTAGCGAAATCCAATGTAAGCTGCGTTTGATTGGAAGCTATCTTCACCACTGATATGTTCGACTTCGAATCTCACCATAGTGTTTAGACCCACATACCAATCAAAACCGATACCCACTGCGCCCGCTATGATACCATCGTCATAGGCCGACTCTATAGTGCATGGCACATTGTCGCAGGTTGAACTTTCCAAGCGATACCCAGTTAAATCGGCACGCATTGCGCCAAGTCGATAAAACAGTTCCCCCTCACGCGAACTGGCTTTACCCAGTACTGAAATAAATAACGCATCGCCTTCTAGGCCAATCAATAAGTCCCCTGCATCAGCTTCGTCGCTGGCAAGCCTCTGATAGCCGCCTTCAACATACCACTGAGGGTGAAATTCATGCCCCATAGCTAGCTTGTACGCAACGCTTCCTCCTGAGTATTGAGCGAATTCAGAATCTGCGTAACCTGCACTAATAACGGCGTACAAATTTTCTGTTGCTTGAACGCTTGAGATGCTTGCACAACAAAACACCCCTAGTGTCAACAATCGAGCTTTCCATTCCAACATAACTGGTGTTCCTTTTAAAAATAATACTCAAGTGTAAATTGGACAAAGTCCTCGCGTCGTAAGAAGTATAATGGATCGACCAGTTGCTCACTTGCAAAGAAATAACCGTCTAGTTTCCAACGCCATTGGTCGGTGATCCGACTCGACGCTTCTAAGAATCCAGTATAACTGCCAGAATCTTCCAAATCTTGTACTAAACCTATCAGGACCTCAGTACCGTCAATATCATTAACAATGAAACGCAAGCCTATCATCAAATCATTTTGACCAAACACAAAGGCGGTTTGGTCGCGCTCATCAAACTGGTATTCAACTAACCAACCCAAATCGTACTGAGAGTCGAATATTCCGACGCTCGTGTACTCAAACCCGACCACGGCAGCGAAGAAAGTGTCGACCACCACATCTTGGAGCGCAAGCGGAACATTCTCTTCTTCGTCTTGGCGATAAATGCCTTCAACTTTAAATAACCAAGCGTCGACCACAGCCAATACATCAATACCCACTTGCTGGATCTGAGAATAATACGGCTGTAACACCAGTCGATTAGTCTCGGGATCAAACCCTTCGGCAAGATATGGGTCGCGATTGGTACCGGCAAAATAAGAAAAACCTAGTTCCCAATCCCCCACGGTGTATTGCCATCGCAACGCATAATCTATGTTGTTCTCTTCACTGCTCGATGCATACAACGGGTTATCAGTATCAAAGATAAAAGGTGGCGTTACACGCCCATCTAGGCTGGCGAAGGTACGCTCGCGAAAATAGGGTAAGACGAAGGCAGAAAAGCGGCCATAATTGCTAAAGTATGAAAAATTCAGCATCGGCTGACCTAGCTTGTCCTCGCCATCAACCGCTTCCACGTAATCGGTCTGATTGATGATATCAACCAGGTGCAAGGATTCAGTTTGTCCCCAAAATACTTTGCTGATCCCCGCGACAAACTCCCAATCACGTGACTGATGCAACCAATGGAACTCGCGCAAATCAGCGTGACTGCGCTCACTGTCGTGTTGATCCAAGCGTGTAAAAGGTTTGATAACTAGGCGATCATCGCCATCGTTCCAATTGAAAAAAAACTCTGGTTGCAAATAAATTGAGCCTTGTGTGCGCTCCTGATCAGGTAACAAAGCATCTTCAAGAAAATAACGCTGCTCAATGCCCGCTTCGCCACCCAACTCAAACTCTTGAGCATTGATATGCGAGGCAAACATCAGTGTTATCAGACACCAAAGTGTCGTGCCTGAGAGCTGTTGAATCATCTATCGCACGTTCCGCAATTTATTACTATCAAAGTCAGCGTCTTCAAGCCCAACGCCAAATTCAAGTGAATCGATAATCAATTGTGTCGACTTCCCCGTTTGCTCATTCATCATTTCCGATGAATGTGCACGCCAGAATTTATCCTTATAAAGGCGATAGTCTTCTAACAAAAGTGTCTTCAATAACGCATCTTTTCTATCGTAAAAATCTATTTTCAATACGTAATGATGCTCTTGGTCGACCCAAACCACTTGTCTGGTATAGCCTGAATTTCGATCTAGAGGAACTTGCTCGACCATAAACGCCGCGCGACCATCAATGGAGTCCTCTCCCACGTATTTAAAACTGTACTTTTCCAGTTCGAACGACGTCATGTCTTCGAAAGCAAACTCACTCCCCATGAAAGGGCCTGATTTGTTTTTCGAGTTGATACGTTTAACGCGGCGCAACGCCGGCAAGTAAATCCATTGAAGATCTGGCTCAAGCGCTTTAGAGAAGCTTAAAAATGCCGTACCACTGACATCGCGCGGCCGATCAAATATGGTTAGCGCTTTATCGCCATCATCAATAACTTCGAGTGAGCGAAAACGAATTTCTCGAACCGACTCCTGCCCTTGCGCGTTGCGGAGGATCATTAGCATAGCAGCTTCTGTATCACCCCAGCCCGTGTCCGCAGCCTTTCGCAACTCGGCGATTTCCATACCCCGTTGCTCATTGGCCATAACACCAGTAAATGCACTACAACTGACAATCAAAATAGTCAGAAGTACTTGACGCAAGCCAAAGTTGAATCGATGTGACGCTGACATAACTCGCTCCTTGTAAATATTCATCAAGTTGATGACGTCGGACTTTAATAATAACGGCTAAAAGCGCGTGATGCTGAGCAATAATCGAAAATAAAGGTATATCTAACCTTGTGTGCGTGTTTCCTTAAAGACCTAAGTGAGCATTTTTTCTCCATCCGTTGCGTTTTTAACCTCTGTAACGTATTCGGTTTTATCTAAACGTATAATTACACATACCATTTGAATACAACAAAAACAAAGAGTTAGAAAAATTTCAATCAAAAACCCGTAACACTCTGTGATCATTTTTTTAGCAAAATTTGATCTTCCAGAGATTTCGCGTAGTATATATCGCCAACTGGTCAGATGAGCGGATGAGTGAACATTATGAGTATTAGAAAAAGTCTGAAAAAAGTATTACCCCCGATTTCAATCACAGAGCAAGAAGCTTTGGACGCGGGTGATGTCTGGATCGAATCGTCAATTTATCGCGGTAAGCCTGATATGCAGGTGTTGCGCAATATTCCTAAAGCGACATTAAGTGCTGACGAACAAGCCTTCCTAGATGGTCCGGTGAAGACCCTATTACAACTGGTTGACGATTTTGAATTGCAAAACGGTAACCATATCCCTCAAGAAGTGCTTACTTTCTTGGGTGAGAACAAATTCTTCTCAATGATCATTCCAAAGAAATTTGGTGGTCTTGAGTTCAGCCCTTATGCAAACTCGACTATCGTAGCGACGATTGCAGCGAAAAGCGGTGCAGTTGCGGTAACAGTTATGGTACCTAATTCATTAGGTCCAGGTGAGTTGCTAATGCACTACGGTACGCAAGAGCAACAAAACTATTGGTTGCCACGCCTTGCAGTTGGCCAAGACATTCCTTGCTTTGCACTAACTAGTCCAGAAGCTGGTTCAGATGCCGGCTCAATCCCAGATGCAGCGATTGTTACTAAAGGCGAATACAACGGCGAAGAAGTGATCGGTCTTTCAGTTACTTGGGACAAGCGCTATATCACACTTGCCCCAATTGCTACGGTGCTGGGGTTAGCGTTTAAAGTATTCGATCCAGAAGGTTTACTTGGCGGCGAAGTTGAACTGGGTATTACTTGCGCATTATTGCCAAAAGACCACCCGGGGGTGGAACTTGGCAACCGTCATGACCCTATGGGCGTGCGTTTCTATAATGGTACGACTCGCGGTACAAACGTATTTATCCCAATGGACTTTATCATTGGTGGCCAGAAGAACATCGGCCGCGGTTGGCAAATGCTTGTTAGCTGTTTAGGAGCCGGTCGCGGTATTTCATTACCAGCTATGGGGGTTGCTTCTGCGCAGTCTGCGTTTAAATCAACCGCCGAATACTCTTTTGTGCGTGAACAGTTCGGTGTACCAATCGGTCGTTTCGAAGGTATTCAAGATAAACTAGCGGATATTGCAGGTAAAACATTCGTACTTGAAGCAATGCGAGTGCTTACAACCGAAGCACTAGGTCTTGGGCTTAAACCATCAGTTATTACAGCGATGGCTAAGTATCACATGACTGAGCTTGGTCGCGACGTGCTTAACTCTGCTATGGACGTTCAGGCAGGTAAAGCGATTCAACGTGGTCCGCAAAATACGCTTGCTAATGGTTATTCTGCATTGCCAATTGCTATTACGGTGGAAGGTGCAAACATTCTTACGCGTAGCTTGATGATCTTTGGTCAAGGTGCAATGCGTTGTCACCCGCACTTGAAAGAAATGGTTGACCTTATTCACAGCAACGATAAGTCTGCTGATGCTGAGTTCAACAAAGTCTTGGGCAAAACGGTTAAGTTCAGTGTTAAGAACGCGTTCCGCAGTAAAGTGAATGCATATCTACCATTCTTGCGTGGCACAGAATCAGCATTGCCAGAAGTTCGTCCATACGAGAAGCGCTTGAACGCATTATCTGCGAAACTCGCACCTCTTGCTGACCTATCACTGTTGGTTCTTGGCGGTGACTTGAAGAAAGCCGAATTGTTGTCTGCACGTTTGGGTGACATGATGAGCTACTTGTACGCAGCGATGGCCACTATTCGCTACTACGAGCAACGCGTGACAGATCGTAAATTGGCGCAACCGTATTTTGAGTATGCGATTCAATGGTCACTGCAGCAAGCTGAAAAAGCCTTGGTCGATTTCGTGTCTAACTTCCCGAACACTGCAACACGTTATCTAATGCGCGTTTTGACAAATACTTATACTTCATCGGTATCACAAATCTCTGATGACTTAGTACGTGAGTTGGCAACAGCAGCGCTTCAGGACAACAGCATTAAAGATCAATTGACGCACCTTGTAACTGTTGAGCCAGGCGATGGTAACGATATTAACGAGCAAGCGTTTAAAGCTAAGCATGCTGTTATGCCGCTACTAGGCAAAGTGCAAAAAGCGCTGCGCAAGGAACCGGTTGTACCATTTGTGTCGTTTGAAAACGCATGTAACAAGTTACTTGAGAAAGGTGAACTTACTGCTGCAGAGCACGCAGATTTGCTAAGCTATGATGCGAAACGCAAACTTGCTGTTCGCGTTGATGAGTTTGACTTTGATCTCAATCTTATTGATGAGTCAGCAACGTCAGCAACATCAACTGCATCTGCTGCTTAAGCGTAAACAAAACGATTTGAAAAAACGGCTCTCAAAAGGGCCGTTTTTTTTGCTTCAAATTCCGTATAATCGCTTTTTACAATAACAACATAAAACTATCCAAATGGCGCAACTCTACTTCTACTACTCTGCAATGAATGCAGGTAAATCAACGTCTTTACTACAGTCGGCCTACAACTACCAAGAGCGAGGCATGCGCACATTGATATTTACCGCCGCCTTGGATGATCGGTACGGCGTCGGTAAAGTGACTAGCCGCATAGGTCTTGAATCTAAAGCGCACCTTTTTAACTCAGATACGGCGATGTTCGAAGAGGTAAAAGCGCTTCAGCAACAGAACGATATCGACTGTATATTTATTGATGAAGCACAATTCTTATCCCGTAAACAAGTCAAAGCATTGACCTACGTTGTCGATGAACTCAACATTCCAGTTTTAGCGTATGGATTGCGCACAGACTTTACCGGTGAAACCTTTGAAGGCAGTCACTATTTGCTCGCCTGGGCAGATAAGTTTTTTGAGCTTAAGACTGTTTGCTTCTGTGGTCGCAAAGCTAACTTTGTTGTCCGTTGGGATGAAAACGGTAAGGCAACCAAGGCCGGTGAGCAAGTGCAAATCGGCGGCAACGACCGCTATGAATCCATGTGTCGCAAACACTTTAAAGAGCTCATTTGGGATCAGGACGAGTCATCGTAGAGGATTCATGCAACTGTCGCTTTTACGACAGTTGCTTGATATCTATGTTTCTATGTTAATACACAGACACTTGCCATAAATGCACGCCAGCCAAAACGCCCACAGCATTTATAGGATTTTTTATCATTTATATCAATAGCTTACCGAAATTATCAGCCAAAAAAATAGCCCCTTTCATAAGTTAAAGCTGCGAGTTAACAGTCAACAACGAATGTCGCCCCCTTCTCGCTGACTTGGATTCCCCAAACGAATAACATAACCATTCATCATTAAAGTTAATTTAACCTCGTGATAACTATTGATTAGACTAATTTTAATTAATCGAGTCGCCGAGAATAGCTATGGATTTCAGTTACAGTCAACGTTGCCAAGATTACTTGGCCCAGATCAAACAGTTTATGCAGCAACACGTCGAGCCTATTGAGCAAGAGGTGTATGAATTTATGCACGCCGAGAACAACCACGGTAATTGGCGCACATGGCAACTGCATCCACGTGTTGAAGCACTAAAAACGCTAGCTCGCGACCAAGGGTTGGAAAACCTGTTCTTACCCGATGACACCCTGGGCAAAGGGCTTACTTGCCTCGAATATGCACCACTGGCTGAAGAAATGGGTCGCTGCTTGTTTGCACCAGAAATTTTTAACTGTAATGCGCCAGACACTGGCAATATGGAAGTGCTTTACCACTTCGGCACCGACGCGCAAAAAGCCCAATGGCTTACGCCGCTATTAGCAGGCGAAATACGCTCTGTTTTTGGTATGACAGAGCCCGAGGTAGCCTCTTCAGATGCTACCAATATGCAAGCGAAAATCGATATTAATGACGATGAAATAATAGTCAACGGCTGCAAATGGTGGTCTACCGGACTGGGCCACCCGAATGCCAAAGTGACTATCTTCATGGGCCTCTCGAACCCTGAAAATGACCGTCACAGTCAACATAGTATGGTCATCGTGCCATTAGACACGCCTGGCATTACTATTAACCGAATGCTAACCGCCTATGGTGACTTTGACGCACCTTATGGTCACGGTGAGATGACATTCGACAACGTTCGAGTGCCTCGAGAGAATTTACTGGTGGGTCCGGGTAAGGGCTTTGCAATCGCCCAAGGACGTTTAGGGCCAGGTCGTATTCACCATTGTATGCGCGCCATCGGTATGGCTGAAAAAGCACTAGCACTCACAATAAAACGTGGTTTGTCTCGCGTTGCGTTCGGCAAGCCCTTGGTGAAATTAGGCGGCAATGGTGAGCGCATCGCTGAAGCGCGGATGTTGATTGAGCAGGCGCGTTTATTGACTCTCAATGCGGCTTGGAAAATTGACAATTTAGGTGTTAAACACGCGATGGTCGATATCTCGGCAATCAAAGTGGTAGTGCCAAACATGCTTCAGCAAGTCGTCGATATGGCAATACAAATGCATGGTGGCGCTGGCATGTGTAACGACTTCCCACTCGCGCGTTTTGCCGCCGGAGCTCGTGCGTTGCGTTTGGCCGATGGTCCGGATGAAGTACACAAAGGCATGGTAACGCGCTTGGAGCTCAAGCGTTATGTCTGAGCAGCTTCTAGACCAAGCCGAAGCTGTAAGACCGGGCGAAGAGTTAAACATCGCCCAGTTACAACCTTGGCTCAACGAACATATCGGTGATCTGCACGGTACACCGCAAGTAACCCAATACAGTGGCGGTGTATCAAATTGGACCTATTGTTTGGCGTTCAACAATCGTTCGTTGATATTGCGCCGCGGCCCCGATGGTACAAAAGCTAAAGGTGCTCACGATATGCAGCGCGAGCACGATTTACAGCGCGACCTCAAGCGAGTATTTGCCGCCGTTCCACAAGTCTATGGTTACTGCGAAGACGAAACAGTAATTGGTAGTGACTTTTATGTCATGGAAAAGCTCGATGGCATTATTCCGCGCAAAAACTTGCCGAAGTCGCTGCAACTCAGTCGGGATGAGGTACGCAATCTATGTACCAATGCAATAGATACGCTTATTGATTTGCACCACGTGGATTACCAAAGTGCAGGACTTGGCCATATCGGTATAGGTGCAGGCTACACTCAGCGACAAATTGATGGCTGGATCAATCGCTATAATCGCGCCAAGACCTGGAATATCCCTCGGGCGAAAAAGGTTACTCAATGGTTGCAAGCGAGTATTCCCGCAACCGAAAACCTCTGTATCACCCACAACGATTTTCGCTTTGACAACTTGGTGCTTGATGTTCAACAACCGACCCGAATTATCAGTGTACTCGATTGGGAGTTAGCGACAATTGGCGATCCTCTTATGGATTTGGGTAACACGCTGGCGTATTGGGTTCAAGCTGACGATGATAAACTCATGCAAAGCACGCGCAAGCAACCGACGCATTTAGATGGCATGATGACACGTAGCGAGGTTGTTGATTATTACTGTGAGAAAACCGGCCTTAACGCAAGTGATTTTGCTTTTTATGAGGTATATGGATTATTTCGCTTGGCTGCTATCGCACAACAAATCTATTACCGCTATCATCACAAACAAACGCGTAACCCTGCCTATAAAAATTATTGGTTCTTCGTGAACTATCTCATTAGGCGTTGTAAAAAAATAATTAAAACCGCAGGCTAATAAAAATGACGAGAAATAATATAGTAATCACTGGCGCCAGCTCAGGTTTGGGCAAGGGCATGGCGATTGAGTTCGCAAAAATGGGCCGTAATCTCGGTCTTTGCGCTCGCCGTGTTGAGCGCTTAGAAAAACTGAAACAAGAACTACTAGCAATTAACCCCGATATTAACATTGTGATTAAGTCATTGGATGTCGATGACCACGATGCGGTGTTTACGTGTTTTGAAGAATTTCGCAACGAACTAGGTGGTTTAGACCGCATTATCGTTAATGCTGGTATGGGTAAAGGTGCGTCAGTAGGCAGTGGTTATTTCTATGCCAACAAACAAACGGCTGTCACTAATTTCGTCTCTGCGCTTGCCCAGTGCGAAGCTGCGGTGGGTATTTTCCGTGAGCAAAACGCTGGGCACCTCGTCACAATCTCGTCAATCAGTGCATCACGAGGTTTTCGCCGCGCATTAACCGTATATGCAGCGACCAAAGCAGCCATTACATCAATGACTGAAGGTATTCGCATCGACTTGATGAAAACGCCAATAAAAGTATCTACCGTACATCCTGGCTTTATCCGCAGTGAAATCAATGAAAAAGTTGAAACGGCTCCCTTTATGGTTGATACCGAAACGGGCTGCAAAGCAATCGTTAAAGCCATTGAGAAAGAAGGCGCAAACAGCTATGTGCCTAGTTGGCCATGGTCAATATTGTACCGCTTAATGCGCATCGCACCGTTATCAATGCTGGCAAAAATGAGTTAAGAAATGGAAGGCTCTGTACTATCTCAGGTGTTATTGCCACTAGTGCTATCATTTATCATGTTTGGCATGGGCATGAGCCTTACACGCGACGATTTTGCGCGTTTATTGCGCATGCCACTAGCAGTAGTCGCTGGTCTTGCCGGCCAAATTATACTTCTGCCATTACTTGCCTTCGGCTTGGTATTAATACTGGATTTACCCGCCTATTTAGCTATCGGGATTATGGTCCTGGCAGCGTGTCCTGGCGGAACCACGTCTAACTTATTTAGTCATGTCGCTCGTGCAAACCTAGCCTTATCAATCACGTTAACCGCTATTGCAACGGTAATATGTGTATTTACTACCCCCTTTATTGTTGAATTTAGCTTGCGTTATTTCGAAGCGGAAAACCAAAGCTTTTCGGTCTTGGAAATGACGCTGAAGATGATAGTGCTATTGCTAGTACCTGTGCTAATTGGTCTATTTGTGCGTCACAAGGCACCGATGTTTGCCCTGCGTCAGGAGAATCTGTTTCGCAAGTTGGCGGTGATATTTATGCTGCTGATGATCGCTGGCATCAGTTGGCAAGAACGGGACATGCTCGTACAAAGTTTCCCCAATGTGTTTGTGCTGACTATTGCCCTCAATGCACTGGCAACATTAATGGGCGTTGCAATTGCAAAACTCGCCATGTTATCCAAGCGCGATGCCATAACACTTGGTATTGAAATCGGTACACAAAACGCCACCATGGCTATCATTATCAGCCTGACGTTTTTAGACGACCCCACGTATTCAATCGCTTGTGGTGTATATGGCGTTACCATGTATCTAGGCGCTAGCGCACTCGTACTTTGGAGTAAACGCGAAGCTCAACCAGAGCAAGTATAGGTCGTGTTGATCTTCGCGGTACCACGAAGATCAACACGCCCTAGTGGTTTGCTGATATTTCACGTTTGTCATCGTCAAATAACTGCTTGAGCTCTTCTCGTCCCTGCTCGCTATTGGCAATTAAATCTGGCAGCGACATATCTTGTTCGATGGTTTTGGTCAGCATATTGGTATCGTGTTCAGTGAACACTTTAGTCATGTAATCAACCTGTCCTGGTGTATAGCCATAGGTCGTCAACACTTGTTTGGAGGCATCTAGAGCCCCACTAAACATTTCCCGCGTGATGTGTTCAACCCCCAAACGCGCGAGCTGAGCAGCGTGCATCCGGTCTCGTGCTCGTGCAATCACCTGAATGTCGGGAAAATCGTGTTTCACCATGGTGGCTAACTCGGTAATCTGTTCTGGATCGTCAATCGCAATCAACAATATACGCGCATGTTGGATGCCAGCAGTGCGCAGCAAATCCAGGCGAGTAGCGTCACCGAAAAATACTTTATTGCCAAATTTACGCACAAACTCGATGTGTTCAGCATCCTTATCCATAGCGGTAAACGCTACTCCATTGGCCGCTAGGATCCGTGCAGTTATTTGGCCAAAGCGTCCAAATCCCGCAATGATCACTTGCGGCTCTGGTGACTCTCTTTCAGTGTCGTAGACTGGCGGACAGTTTTTACTGCTGTACAGCAAACTATAGAGGATGACTAACGGTGAGGTTAACGCCATTGAAATACCCACTACTAGGTTGACCATGGCGGCCAAATCGGCTTCAAGCACTTGCGAGCTCACTGCTAGGGTCATCACCACAAATGCAAATTCTCCGCCTTGGGACAACATCAAAGCAACCCGAGTTGAATCAGTATTGGACTGCTTATTGAATCGCAGCAAAGCAAAGATTAGCCCTGCTTTGATAGCCACTAACAATAGACTCGCAGTCGCAACTTGTGCGGGTTTATCGACTAGTAATTGCAAATCCAAATTCATACCGATGGCGATGAAAAACAAACCTAGTAGCAGTCCCTTAAAAGGCTCTATTTCAGTCTCTAGTTGATGCTTAAAGGTTGAGTCTGCGAGTAAAATACCAGCAATAAAAGCACCCATCCCCATGGACATACCCACATGTTCCATAGCCAGTGCAGTGATTAACACTATTAATAAAGCCGCAGCGGTCATGACCTCGGTTGAGCCGTAGCGAGACACCACGCGCAAGAATGGATTAATCAAGAATCGTCCAACTACTAGGATGCCCACTACGGCGCCAGCAGCCATCCACCAAGGCGTTTCATCACCCAATACCTGTGGTGAAAAGCTCGCCACTAATAATAAAATTGGGATAACCGCCACATCTTGCATCAGCAGAATACTAAAGCCCTGTTGACCCGGCGGGGTGTGTAAAATGCGCTGCTCACTCATTAGTTGGATCGCAAACGCAGTTGACGACAGTGCCACAGCTAAACCAACGACAATGGCTACCGTTAAACTAAAACCCAATAGCAGCAATAAGCCACCTAAAATAGCCGCGGTTCCAAGCAATTGTGAGCCACCCGTGAAAATGATTTGATTCCGCATACGCCATAGCGTTTTAGGCTCTAGTTCCAAGCCAATGACAAACAGCAAAAATACCACCCCCATTTCCGCGAAATGGAGAATAGTTCCCGGATCATTTACCGCGTTAAAAACGTTGGGACCTATTATAATACCAGCGATCAAGTAACCTAAAATTGCACCTAATTTCAGACGCTTAAACAAAGGTACGGCAATTACTGTGGCGGCGAGAAATACCAGTACAGAAGGTAGTAATGACATTGGCTTTATCCATTATTGAGAAGCGGCACACCTAGTGCTAATCTTGATAGTATACAAAGATTAATAAGTTCAACAGCTTTTACTCAATGCTAAACAAGTTTTAGGCCCCAAGACCAATGAACAATCCAAGCTTTCCTATCCATGGAGATATAAGGGTCAGTGTTGATGATCGTTTAATGATCATAGAAGGCACAGGCCCAGCAAATATCGAAGCGGTGCAAGTCTACCAAGAGAACGCCCAACGTTTTCGCGATATGCTCAATGAAGGTCCCTGGGCCAGTTTGGTGTTGTTAAAGGGCGAACCGTTATTGTCGCCTGAAGCAAAAAGCAAATTGATTGAGATTATTCGCTACGCATCTACCCAAAACGTGATAGCCACTGGCGTGGTGATGCAGGATTTGCCATATATTAAAACCATCCGGCACTTTTGGACTTCAGTGTACGAAGAAACTACTCTACCCTATCGTTTTTTTGATGATGAAGACCAAGCGCGATCTTGCCTCAACGAGCAAATAGCTGCTGCACACAAGTAAAAGAGGTGGTAATAGGCTTGAAAAAACGATGTTTGTATTTGTACCTGTTACTATGGTTAGGTCCCGCGCAGGGTAAAACTGCAAATAGCACGGATTTGAGCGAATTGCTCAACCGCGTCACTCCGCAAGTTTTAGCCGAGTTTCATACGCCCGGTGTCACTATCGCGGTTTTCGACCAACACCAGATTTTGTTTCACCAAGGTTATGGTTTTAGGGACGCTGAGCGTCAACTACCGGTAACCACCGATACTTATTTTCGCATCGCTTCAACTACCAAAGCGATAACAGCAGCTTCTATCGCGATCTTAGTAAAAAACGGTCGGCTCGATTGGAATGATCGGGTAACTGATTATCTGCCCGACTTTCGAATGGCCACCGATCACCTTACGGCACAAATGCGCATAATCGATTTGCTCAGTCACAACAGTGGCTTGCGTGGCGGCGCTGGCGACAGTATGTTGTGGCCGGAACCGGCGAGTTTTACACCACAAGAAATTGTACATAATTTGCGCTATCTCACGCCACAATCCGATTTTCGAAGCGGTTTTAGTTACAGCAACGCACTCTATATAACTGCCGCAGAAGTTGTTAAGGCGGTTAGCAAGATGCCCTGGGCAGACTTTGTCGATACCAATATTTTTCAACCTCTACAGATGCACTGCTTTGCTGGGGATGTTCCTGTAACCGCATTAGACGCTGCAGCCCTGCCCTATGGTTACAGCGAAGAGCGCGGTATCTTTCTGATCCCGCGCAATGCTGTTCTGCCTCAAGCGGTTCACTCTGTTGCTGCTGGCGGCGTTGTTTGCAATAGCGACGGAATGGTTAAGTGGCTACAGCATTTGTTGCAAATTTATCTTGGTCAAGAACACGTCACAGGTGATCAAGCAACCGTTAACGGAGTGATTTCGATTACTCAACTCAATCAATTGTGGCGCGCCCAAACGGTAATGCCGGTGACTGATTTCGAGCAAGAATGGCATAACACTGCATTAAAATCCTATGCGCTGGGGTGGCGATTAAGCCAGTTTGGCGAACATAAAATGTTGTCGCATACCGGCACTCTGTCGGGTTATCAAGCGCAAGTCGCACTTTTACCTGATAACGGAATTGGTATTGTTATCCTGAATAATGGTTCGAACTATGCGGTTAGAAATTCACTGTTGTATACAATTTTGCACCATTTATTAGCGCCGCAAAGTCAACGTGATTGGAAACAAGTGTATAGCGACCATCTGCAGCAGCGCCTGCAAGACTATTTGACAAACTACACCGCTCCGCATGGTAATGGCATTATGACTCATAATGAGGATCACTATATTGGCGATTATGTCGATAAGTGGTTTGGAAAAATGGCCGTGTCAAAAGTAGACCAGCAATTGCGTATCAATTCCGAACGGATGCCGATGCTCAGCGGTAATCTCGAACCTTTTGAAGATAACACTTGGGTGATCCGTTGGGATAATGAAAATGCTGCCAGCGTCGTGTTCATCCATTTCACCGAGAATGCAGCTGGCGAAATCCGACAGTTCTCAATATCGCCATATCGATTAACACCTCCTGAGAGCCATGAATGGCAGGACATGAGCTTTATAAAATCGGCCAATTAGGATAGCTATCCTAAGTGATTTTGTTAATTTTTGTTAGCAAGACAAAAATCAACAACATTTCTGCGCTTTGTTCGCAATTTTTAGTATTTTTTAATTATAAAAAAAACTCTGTAATTCTAAAAGGAAATAACAAAAAAGAACTTATTTATTAATTTCAATTACTTACAATATTAACCAAAAAATAACAAATGAATTTACGCTAGATTTACTGACTTTCTACAAACAAACAACAACATTGTATTTTTAGCTCGGGCATAACGTAGTGGCTGGCGGCAATCAGGCTCCAGCGAAACTATTATTACTGAGGATAATCTCATGAAAGCATTAACAACTAGTGCAAAAGTTGCAGCCCTCTCAGCTGGGTTAGCTGTTACTGGTCTAGTGCATGCGGAAATTCAAACCGCAGCACTTGAAAACGTAAAATTCACCGGTGACGTTCGTTACGCAGGTTACTGCAAAGCGATTTTGGAAGATAACGTAAGTGCTATCCGCCAGGTTGCTAATCGCAGTGTTGGTGAAGTGGCTGGCAGTCGTCGCGGTGTGATTCGTTTGGTATCAAGCGATAACGGTGTGACTTGTAACGGTAAAAACTTGGTTCAATTCTCTCTAGAGAAAAATGCTACTGACGTTCACGCGTATTTAGTCGCACAGCGTTAATTAGCTATGGATGTAGCTCCAGTTAACACTAAAAACATCAAAGGCGAGGTTAAGCCTCGCCTTTAATCCCCTCTAAACAAACACTTGTACTTTTTCCGTTTATATCCAAATAATTGGTGACGAATCGATTGAGATTGTTTTTGCAATCATCGACAGAGCATCTATATGGAATTCCTGCTCCAAAACTTCTCAGATTACAGCGTGGTTGTAGAGGCAGAGTTAAAGAGCCTATTATTTATTCTGCAGCTTTGTGCAATAATTTCGCGTGTATGCCATTGCATTTGTGGTAGAAATATTAATCAGCAAATTCTGCTATTTAAACAATCCTAAGTGAGAGTTATCAATTATCAGGTTGGATGCTCAAAACCGCCCTTGTTACTGTTAGATAAAGACCAAACTGGGTCGATAGAAAGGAAAAAGCGAGAAGGTTACCTCTAAGCTGAAAGTGGAGTCCATGAATTGAAATCAATAACAATTTACTATGTTTATGACCCTATGTGCGCATGGTGTTATGGTTTCCAGCCCACTTTAAGAGTATTGCTAGAAAACCTCCCAACAGATGTATCTGTAGTTAAATTGCTAGGAGGCTTAGCGCCCGACAACGATCAACCAATGCCATTAGATACGCAACAATATATTCAACAAAATTGGCAAAGAATTGAGCAGACAATTACTGGTATTCGGTTTAACTATCAATTTTGGCAACAATGTAAACCCAAGCGCTCAACTTACCCAGCATGTCGCGCCATCATCGCCGCGCGTAACCAAGGTAAAGACTACGCTGACTTAATGAATACAGCGATACAGCGCGCTTATTACCAGCAAGCTCGTAACCCGTCTGAACGCGAAACGTTAATTGAACTGGGTGTTGAAATTGGACTGTCTAAAGCAGAATTTGTCGAGGATTTAACATCACAGGCGACGGATAAAGTGTTGCAGCAAGAAATTGCGTACGCACAAGCCATGAATGCTAATACCTACCCCAGTGTGGTACTGGAAGTAGACCAACAATTCGCTCATTTACCTGTAGACTATAACGACCCTCGCCAAATATTGGCAATTATTTCTAGTGTGCGAAATACCTAGTCTCTTAGCACAGCAACTGGCGCGTATTGCAATCGTCAAACGCATGTGAATTGCTATCGGCACTCATCACGCCAGTATTATCTTCGACGAGGCGCTGTCGGTTTCGAACAGTCATTTACGCGTAACACCGCATCAAATGAAGGTCGAGGTGTGATCCGGTGGACTAATATTTGAGCGTCATGATTTCATATTGAGCAGCGACAGCTGGATGAGTTTCTGAGTCTCTAACCACAATAGGCTGAGCGTAAACAGAACGAACAAACATCAATTGCGTGTCTTCTAGCCAAGGCGGGCCACCGCCCTTAAAATACCCGTTCAACCAATGGGCTAAAATCGATAAACGCTGCTTGGCAACTAGGGCGTGTTAATCTTCAATACTCTTGCTCCTAGATAATGTTTGTCGACCCCTTAACACAGAGGTTACGCAACCAATCAACACAAAACTCAACGACATAATCAACGCCGACGATGTGGTATCCATAATGGCAACGGTTTGCTCCGCTGATAAAGCAATATCACCTAAGTAATATTGTACCATCAAGTTAACCAAGCTCATGCCGAACAAGTTGCCTATGGTCCGCGCTAAATTCATCGATGCAGACGCAACGCCAACTTCTCGCAGATCCACTGCCCCCATAATCGCATTGTTATTCGGTGTAGAAAACAACCCAAAGCCAAGTCCTACAAGGATTAGCGCCATACTGATATAACCTGTACTTGTGTCAGTATTGAGTTGAGTTAAACAAGCAAACCCACTGGCAACTATACAGCAGCCGAGAGTTGCTAGTACCCGTGCTTGGAATCGGTCGGCAAGACGTCCTGCAAATGGTGCCACAATGGCCATCATCAGTGCTTGCAGCATCAATATTTTGCCCGATTCCGCGGGGCCATAACCTTGTACATACTGCAAATACAAACTCATCAAGAACACAATCGCAAAATTGCTACCATACATTAAAAATGACGCAGTAAGCGACAAGCTAAACACTCGACTTTCGCGAAACATTTGAACCCGGATTAAAGGGTGTTCGCGATTGCTTTGGTGCCAAATAAAGACTAAGAGCAACAGCAACGCTGATATAAATAGCGTCACACCAATACTATCCGGCAATAGGCTCAATCCGTATACAAGACAAATGGTGAAACCGATAAATATCGCGGTCCCCATCCAATCAAACCGGTCTTTTTCTGTGTTTTTCCAATCTCCGGGTAGTTTGATTGCCATAAAAATAAGCAGTACAACGACCAAAGGCACTTGAAAGTAGAATACTGCGCGCCACCCCAACCATTCAGTGAGGTACCCGCCCACAGCAGGCGCTACGGTTAGGCCCACATAAACACAAGCGGCGACGATACCGAGTGCAGTTCCTCGCTTCTGTTGCGGTACCACAGAGGTAATAATTGCAACGCCGGTACCGAAGATCATAGCGCCCGCCATGCCTTGGACAAAACGCCAAAACAGCAATGTATCGATGTGGTTAACTAAGCTACACATCAATGCAGCTAATGCATTGAGCGCCATGCCCCAAAAGTAAACACGCTTGCGACCATAATTGTCAGCTAATTTCCCGCAGGGCAACATAAATGCCACGTTGCTCAATAGATACAGAGTAGGTAACCAACCGACTTTTTCAGCACTGGCATTGAGATCTGCCGCCAGTGCAGGAATGGCAACATTTACTGCGGCCATTCCCATTGGACCAATTAAATAGCCACAACAAACGGCGATGAGCGCAATTGTTGACACCGACAAACGTTGCATGAACAACACAACCTTAATGAATTAAACGCGAGGAGGCACCTGACCATAGGTGCTAACGAGACACCCATTATACGGGATAATGAGTACGAACGAAATCACATCTAGATTTTACAGTCCTGCCGACATTAGGCAGAATGCAGATAACACATTGTTCTCAAGGCTTTTTAATGGATATTAATTTCAGTGGCAATGCCGTCGAGTTGATTCAACTTGCCCTTGCGCCAGTTTTCTTACTGGTTGGCATTGGTCAAATGTTAAATGTCATGACCGGTCGTCTAGCACGTATCATAGATCGCGCACGCTGGTTTGAAGAGTTTGAGGAACAAAACCCTGAACGAATAACGAGTCGTGCGGAACGCGAAATAGAATCATTGCGCAAACGCATGCGCTTTGCCAATTGGTCAATTACGTTTTTAACTGGAGCGGCAGTGACCATCTGTATAGCGGTCATTCTTTTGGTTGCTAACGGATTGGTATCAGTGAAACTCGATACATTGATTCTCGGCACATTTATATTTAGTTTGGTGTTGTTAACCGGTGGCCTTATCACTTTTTTAGTCGAAGTGAGTGTTGCCACCGCGACGTTAAGAATATCGCGGCGTACACAGAAAAAGTAAGTGCGGAAATTGGGGAAAGCAGCTAAAGTACTGTCCTCGTGTTCCAAGGCACAGCAATGAAACTAATAGCAACCTTCGTCAGTCTCGCCCTAATATCATGCACCATTGCCGCACAGCCTGCGTTGGCACAGGATAACGATGTTGAATATTTCAAAATATCAAAAACCGAATATAAGGATAAGCTCGAAGGTTTCTGGTTGGGTCAAAGCCTAGCAAATTGGACAGGTTTGATAACCGAAATGGATAAAATTGGCGGTGAAGGTATTCATGGTCAATTTTATACCCGATATGATTGGGGCAAACCTGATTTGCCGAGCATATGGGGACAAGGAGTTCCGAGTGATCTGTCAGACACCATCGATTGGGTTATTCGGGACAAAAGTCAGATTTGGGGGGCGGATGATGACACCGACATCGAATACATGTATCAATACCTGCTCGATCAATATCAAACAACAATCTTAACCCCCGAACAAATACGCGATGGCTGGTTAACTCATATCTATACTGATGAAACTACCCCCTTTAAAACACAGGAAGGAGAACCTGAAAACTTTTTATGGGTCTCGAATCAGACTGCTCATGACTTGATGATGCAAGGTGTTCTTCCCCCCGAAACTAGCGCTCAGCATCAAAATCAACACATGGACATGATTGATGCTCAACTTACTACGGAAGTCTTTGGTTTATACGCCCCCACAAAACCAGGTGTTGCATTACAAATGGCGTATCTACCCATTCGCACCACAGCCAGAGAAAATGCGGCTTGGGCTGCGGAATTCTATGTTGTAATGCACTCACTTGCTTCATCTATTGATCACAACCTTACACCTAAAGAGCAAATATTGTGGTTGGCAAATCAAGCGAGGAAACAGTTACCAGATTCGTCATACTCGGCAAAAATGTATGATTATGTGGCTGCCCATTATGAACAAGGGATCCCTTGGGAAACTTTGCGCGATAGCTTGTATCAGCGCTATCAAGTGGAGCAGCAAGATGGATACGACATCACCGCTAGAAACTTATATTGCAATGGTTGCTTTGCTTCAGGTATTAATTTTGCTGCGAGCATTGTAAGTCTTCTTTACGGTGAAGGAGATTATAAAAACACGGTGAAAATTGCGGTTTTAGCTGGATGGGATTCGGATAATCCAGCGGCCACATGGGGTGGTTTACTTGGATTTATACACGGTAAACGAGCACTTGAAAAAGCGTTCGATCAACAATTCTCAAACAAGTTTGACATTCACCGCACACGAGGAAACTTTCCTAATGGTGGTATAGATACATTTGAGTCTATGGCTGAAGTAGGCTTGAGCATCGTTGACAGAGTGGTACTCACAGCATTGGATGGAAAAATTAAAAATGGCTATTGGTTCATACCAATGAGTGTAAAGAGTCAGAACTAACGTTGAGCTTAGACCGTATTTTTGGATAAGGTGCCGATTATCGCTCACTCATGAAAGAGCGCTCTCAAGCAATAAAAAAGGGTGCCAAGTGGCACCCTTTCTTGAATATGTAATTAACCTAAGTTAATTAAGCTTTTTTCGCTGCAGTCTTAGTTGCAGGCTTAGCTAGTGCTGCAACAGCAGCAGTTAGCGCGTCGATTTTTGCATTTAGCTCTTCGATTTTCTGATCAGTATCGTCAGCGTTCAAACCAAGCTTAGCGCGAACTGATTCAACACGTGCTTCAACGTCAGCTTTAGCAGTAACTTGAGTTTTAACTTCAGCTACTTTTGCTTTGCCTTCAGCTTCGATTTTTTCGCCTTTAGCAACTAACTCACCAAACAATTTGTTTGAGTCAGTAGACAAAGTCTCAAGACGACCTTTAACTTCTTCGTAGCCCTTACCGTAAGCACCAAGGCCTGCTAACCAGATGTTGCGAGCCATTTCTTCAGCGTTTGCAGCAGTTTGTTTCAAAGTTTCGATGTTGTTCATAATATTACTCCGTAAGTTTTAAAAAAACAGTGTGTTTCTCTGTGATGCCGCGCATGTTACGGATGTAAATTAGAAAGCGCATACTAAATACAAAAAAAAATTTAAAATAATTTTTAGAACGATGTTTTACTCCAGCCAAGTGAACATACTAACGTGCCGCAGCCAAGCGACAATAAACCTTGTGGCTATCTAAATTTACCCTTCGCAATTGTTGGTGCGAACGAATAGCGCCGATATTTGTCAGGTTAAGCGCCGCAGCCATAGCGGCGCATCACAGCATAAGCTTATGTGCGGCGCTTGCGTTTGATATTTAACCGCGTGTCGTTGAGCATATGTTTTACAAAGGAACGAAATACACCTAATCCCGTATCTGGCTTTTGACCAGCAGCCAAACGAATCATTTGATAATAATAAAAACCCACTTGGCCAAAACTGTTAATCGCCTTGATAAGATTAAGCGGACTGTTATTGCCCCAAAATCCGCTGCCAAGCACTAATGAATGCTCATAATCATCAAGCGTGTCTATGTCGCCAGCAATTAATTGGCTTGAACAATTGGGTTGGGTGCACAAGGGACGAGCCAACCCGATCACATCAACTTCACCTTCGTTAATCACACGCTCCATCACGTCACGACTGCGGAAACCACCGGTGATCATTAGTGGAATTTTAGCTGCAGCCTTAATTCTATCAGCGTATTCAATAAAATAGGCTTCCCGTTTGCGGGTACTCTCGCGTACTTCTGTTGGCTCCACGCCAATCAAACTCAACTGTTCGTAGGTGCCACCGGAGATTTCTAGTAAATCGACTGAGTCTTCAGCTAACCACTGCGCCACTTGCTCACAGTCTTCAAGGCTAAAGCCACCCTTCTGAAAGTCGGAAGAATTGAGTTTTACGCCGACTGGATATTCAGCACCAACGGACTCCCGCACTGCCGCAATGATTTCACGAATGATGCGTGCGCGATTCGCCAAACTACCACCATATTCGTCACTGCGCTGATTAATTTTTGGCGACAAAAACTGACTGAGTAGATAGCCATGCGCACAGTGAATTTGCACACCGCTAAAACCGGCCTGCTTAACCAAAGAAGCAGTGCGAGCAAACCTAGCTACGACGTCTTTAATATCGTCTTTGCTCATTGGCTTAGGCTTACCAAAATTCCCCACCATATTAAGCTGCACGTCTGAAGGAGAAAGTGGTTTTGTATTAACCATCCGCGGACATTGCCGGCCTGGATGATTTAGCTGCACCCACAGATGATTACCATCATGCATACCGGCCCTAGCCCACGAGCGAAAAGCTGCCAATTGACTATCATCCTCAAGCACTACATTGCCTGCCCGCTCCAAGTAACGTCGATCAATCATCACATTACCGGTGATATGCAATCCTGTGCCACCGGCCGACCAAGTTCGGTAAAGCTGTTCGTGTCTTGTAGTCGGTCTATCCTGTGGATCGGCCAAACCTTCTGTCATCGCACTTTTGCCGAGGCGATTTTGTAGCACAGCACCGCAGGGTAACGTTATTGATTTTGCAAGGGGGCTAGACATCTATGAAGAACCTAAATTGAATCATCTTGATTAACGCTAACACATTATTTTATCGCTTAAAAACAATGAGACTGACCAAACACAAGAGGATCACAATCAGCGATTGCGACTTATTTTGGGTCAGCACAGCTTGGATATAGTCCTTTGCCTTTTCTTCAGAGGCAAATAATGAATCTTAAATATCGGTGCGGAATTCAGCGTCTTCCCTAACAAGCCGAGTTTGCTCTAAAATCAAAAGATGATTAGGACAATGCGCATCGACACAACAGCATAACTTAACTGCTAACCGCCCGACCTCAACAAGAATATCTTCAGCATCTAGCGCAATACTAAAATAGCCCCACAATTTAGGCTGACACATACCAGCAAAGTCGATCAGATGCTGCCGCACTGCCTTTCAGGCATTAATACCACAGGCACCTTGGAGTCTTACAACAGCAATAAGCCCTCAAGCCTCGAAAGTAAATCCAGCGTCCTTATCGCGATAACCGGGAAACTTATTACTCATCGCGTTTGACCGAGTTTGCTGAACTTAAAGTTGTTCATGACTATGGTATTGCTCACTGGATAATAAGTTCTGTTCGAGTACGCTAACGTTGTTACCACCTTTTGATTTCGCATCTCTAAGCGCTTGTTCGCTGCGGCGGAATAATTGCTTAAAACTAGCGTCTAATCGTGTGCCGGCACTAATACCGATACTTACAGTAACGCTGTCGGTTGTATCGGCAATATCAAACATCTGGTTTTCAACGCGCATACGGATTTTTTCGGCTAATTGAATAGCGCCATCAACATCTGTATTGGGCAGTAGTAGCGCCAATTCATCACCACCTATTCGAGCCAACAAATCACTTGCTCGAGAACAGGTTTTAGCCTCTGTAGCGACAAGGTTTAATGCAGCATCGCCACCACCATAGCCGTATTTATCATTGAGTAAATGAGTGTCATCAATATCAACTATAAGCACCGATAACGGGGTCTGATAACGTTGATGATTAGCAAAATATTGCTCGGAAAGCGCATTATAGGCGCGTCGATTCAGTAAACCGCTGAGTTCGTCGTGAAATGCTTCTTTTTGCAAGCGCTGAGCGTACTCGCCAACTTTGCCCACAATCGGTCGGAAGATAAATAGCGCTTCAACAACTATCGTTAAAATAATAATGCCTAATACAATGTTCTGAATACGCCGAATATTGGCAATTTCTTCTCGAGCTTCTAATTCATACTGTTGCACTATAGTATCAAATGATTCGAGTAGAGGTTCGCGTGCGAGTTGCATAAAGTCACGTGAGCGCTCGTTGATTTGCGCAGGAACGAACAGGCTAGTTTGACTAATCGCTTGTTCAATCGCGCCGGCAAATACTTGAATTTGATTATCAACAAAATGTGGTGGAGTAAAATACAAAGCTTGCATTTCATTGCTTAGCGGTGACGCTTTTTCAGTTATCACACTGGCGTTATGCTTAGCTAACAACCAGTGATGGTTCATTTGCATCTTTTGCAGTGCGCGTTCAGTGATCGATTTTGCGTTTGGATCACCGGTGTATAGATATTCGAGCGCAAACAAACTGGCCCGTTGTGACAGCATACGCTGCTGACCACTAACGTTAATGTATTGCCCTGAGTCTTTTTGTTGTGCTATTACATTGTCGAGCATGATGTGCACTGCTACTGATAGCAAAGCAATGATCGATAACGAAACAATGTAGTTCAATGTCATATACCGACTAGGGTTTTGTACTTCGATGACAGATTTCATTGTTGCAGATATATACTTAGCGCTTCTTATTAGCGCCGCTGATTCCATTTAACCGTTGGGTAAACTTTAGCCCATTTAGGTAATGGTTACCATTGATCCGCAACAGATCTTGACATCTTTTTAACGTTTTTTCTCGTGTTACTTAGCAAGCTTGTTCGTATGCCTGTCGTAACCACTATGACAGCTCATCATCTACATGGTCGGTTGATCTGATACAGTCGTTTTGGACACCTCATTAAGTGGGTAAACTAACTCACAGAGGTGAACACGATAGAGCGCGGTAGAAACTTTGAACATATAAACAAGGGGATATCTGCCGGTTGTCTGCTTAGCCCATTAATGGCGAGTTTTTATTTGGTTGAACTTGATAAAGCGATGGCTAACAAGCGCATATTTTAAAGGCGATATATGGATTACTTTGCGGTTTAAAGAAAACTGCTCGAGTCGTCGCATTATGATAGCTACCTCACATGAACGTGCGTTTTGGTTGTCCACTGACATTTGTACTTTAGGCAGAAATGCGCCTTGTTTTGTTCGAAACTCTAAGAGACTATTTAATGATAGTGAAATGACGCCTTCAGCTAGATAGCTACAATGAAGTGTGCGCTGTGATTCTTTTCTGGCTGTTAGCATAAGTGATTTGCCAGATAAAACTTTGCAAATAAATATCGAGCTTCTGCACGTTTAAGTAAAGTTGACAGCAGAATTTCTGCCCCCCTTACCTACAAGCCAATAAAATAGAGACTCTGGCGCGGGTTCAAATCTCGCCAGCTCCACTATCTTGTAAATAGCCCTCACCAGCCATTAGGGCTTTTTTATTGTAGTGGATTGCCCTTATATCCTACTCTCTATAGTCAAGTCGGAGCTACCACCCGTTGGTAACTCACTCTTTTTTCGAGGCAATTAGCCTTCTATTGCGGTTGCCAACTCCTTTGCAAAGTCGCCAAAGGTTCGAGGGGGTCGCCCCAATAGCATTTCAATGTCAGCGGAGGTTTCACCATACTGCTGCCCCTTGGCAAACCACTCGATCATTTCCGCAAGGTTTCCAGCTAGCCAATCACCCATTCCCGCTTCTTTTAACGCTGACTCAAAATCTTGCTGTGATACATTAACAAACGAAATAGTTTTCGCACTCGCCTTAGATATAATCTTTGCTTGCTCTGCACTTGTTAATGCTTGAGCGCCCGTTAAACGGTATATTTTGCCTTCATGACCAGGCTGAGTAAGTACGAGAGACACCACCTCAGCCACATCATTAATGTCAACCACACTCTGCTTTGAATCTGACAAAGGTGAATAGAACTGACTCACTGCATTAATTGTTGTTAGATTTCCATAAAAATTCTGGAAAAATGAATTTGGTTGAATCAAAGTGTAATCAATTCCAGAGTTTTTTATTAATAGGTCAGACTCCGCATGATCTCTGATAATCTGAGACTCTGCGTCCAAAGAGGCATCAAGACCAGATTGCTTTACGATATGTTCAACGCCAGCTTGTTTAGCCGCTTCTATCACATTATTAACCCACTTGATAACGTCTTGATGCATTGGCATCACCAAATACACTTTTTTAACTCCCTCCATAGCTCGTACTAACGACTCAGGGTCGTTAAAATCTCCCTCCCTAACTTGCTCATCCGCTAAAACAGAACTACGAGCTACCGCTTTACTTTTTGCCAAAATAGCAAAATCTGCATTATTTGATTTCAAGTTATTTATCACTAAAGAGCCCGTGGTACCTGTTGCGCCTAACACTAAAATTTTCATTAAAATGTTCCTGTTTTTGAAGAGTTGATGTTATTTCGACTATTCGACAATACCCAATCCCATTTTTTATCGATATATTTTATTTTAAGATTTATAATCCCGTATTTTGGGACAGTGAATTATGAAGCGCTCTCAAGAATTGATTCTTTTCGTAGAGGTTGCAAAGTGGAAAAGCTTTGCCGAAGCTGCTCGCAGAGTGGGCATACCTACAACGTCGGTAAGCCGAAAAATTCAGCTGCTGGAAAAAGAGCTTTCAGCAAAGCTTTTTAATCGCAATACTCGGTCTGTTTCTCTAACGGAAGTTGGCGAAAGGTTGTTACCGAAAGCGGAACAAGTAATTGAGAGTTTAGATGAGCTGCGTGATGAAGTTTCCACAACCGCGATGAATCCTCGCGGAGTAATTCGCCTAACTTGCCCATCTGCAATTCTTCAATTTATTAGTCCCGTGATTGCTAACTTTGCTATGGCCTATCCAACTATTCGCTTTATGCTCAACAGCTCAAATAGGAATGTAGACATAGTTAGATCTGGTTACGACTTCGCTTTTAGAGTCGGGCCATTAAACGATTCTTCTCAAGTCGCTATAACTATTTCACCCATACGCTATGCACTTGTTATTCATAACAAATGGTTATCTGACGTAAAGGACATTAACCATCCGTCTCAGCTAGAAAAAATACCTTGCATAAGAAATTCGATCGACGGATATATACTTCCTTGGATTTTCAAGAAAGGAAACCAATCGATAGATTTAAACGTGAATAAATGCTTAGAATGCGATGATTTATTTTTTGCGACTCAGATGGCAGCACAAGGCTTAGGCGCTGCCTTTGTGCCTTATATGTTAGTAAAAAATCAGATTAAAGACGGAACATTGATAGAAGTACTTAAAGATTGGATGCCCAACGATAAAATTCTTTACCTGGTGTTTAACCATAGAGACAATATGCCTTTGAAATCAACCTTGTTTATTAAACACATCAAACAGAACAGAAATCAGATTCAAATATTATTGGGTCAAGAGTAAATTTTGCGTATACCGAACACTTGAAGAGTGTTGAAGTTACCATCTATTCGCGCATTACTTTTTGGAACTCGGTAAATTCCATACAAAACATGACGCCTAAAAGACATGCTGCCTTTCAGGTTTTAAATGGGATTTATTCCAGCGTCCAGCTCGCCAATAATTCAGGATCTGAAAAGCCTTGGATATTAACATCTGGTGTGTGGTAGAGCGAAATAGCACTGATTTCTCCTTGGCTTGCATCTAGATTCACCGCCATTGTATTCAACGCATTCTTGTCAAAACGATCATCGGAATAGCTCGCAGAGGCATTCAGCATAAAGCGTTTCAAGACCCTTCCTTGCGTGACTTCAATGGTGAAATCACACCCTTCAGCCTGACAAAAAGACACTTCATCCGCAGCCATAATATCGTCCGGTAGAGTTGGATCGAACGTTAGCACGCGATTTCCTATGTAAGGCCCGATAGGCGGATAAATCATGTTAAGATCAAGATCAGCCAATGAGGCCGCAACCATGACGCTGACGATTGGCTGACCGATGGTTTCTGGCACAGGAAAACGAATGCCAATAAGGTTGGCGTCGGCGGCAGTGCTGTAATTTTGAGTCACCGCTGACCAGCGAAAATAATTGCCATCTCGCAAAACATGCAGTCGATTGGATATATATTGCTGCATCCTCTGTACCGAATAATCAGAAAAATGACGCAGAATAAACCCTTCAGGCTGTTCACCGGTGCCGCCGCCCCCCAAATCCATAGGGTCTAGTGTGTATTTCCCAAGCACATCAGAGGGATTGACATTATATTTGTTGACAAAACCCTCTCGTACTGTAGGGGGTAGAAAGCGATTCTGAGACAGATCAACCCCCCAGACCGGCCCAGCGTGAATACTCGTTGATTTACGACTCTCAATACCATACATGTCACCTCGGTAAGGATACTGGAAATTTTGCTCCCAATGTGGCAGACCCATGGCGTGGCCGAGTTCATGATGCAGAACACGTACATCTGCTATTTGTCCTACACCCCGAAATCCGCCGGCCTGCCCACCTGAAGGCACACCAATAATATTAATGTAGACCATCGAAATGTCCTGTGTCCCTCCTGCGTTGCCTAGGGCGTCAACCCATTGCAGAGCTGCGGCCTGTTCACCATCGAAAACTAGCCCTGTCTTCTCCCTATATTCTTCCCTTGAAGTCACTCGCACATTGGGTGCTCCAACGTCGGGCCTTGCTGGGATGACCATTTCATCGAACTTTATATTTTCAACGCGTTGTACGTCCAACGCCGAAACCGGTATTTTTTGTTCTAGTTCAGAAAACGTTCCATTAGGATAGTCTCGCAATTTTTCCGCAGAAAAATAATGAACATCGAACATCGTCAACAGTATTGGATTAGGGGCATTAACCTTGACAATTTCCTGCCATATGGTTTGACCGTTTTGCGAGATTTCAATATTTAAGCCGGGCCTAACGTAATCAGCCGGGATACGTGTATTGTAACTCGTTTCTAAACTATGCTCTTCTTCGCCAAGCTCAGAAGAAAATACAGATTGATTTGGTAATATAACTGGCGCGGCCATATTGCGTTCTAATTGCACGAGAGACCCATCTTCGAGCGTAATTACAGCTGTTAGCATAGGTGCTTCAGTATCGCTGCGGTTTGACACAAGATGAACGTGTAACAGCGCCTCGCGATCGGCAGTTAAATTGAAATAAGGCGCATCGATTTTGTTGACGTGCGTCTGTGCTATGTAAACAGCATCAAGACTAATTTCAGTGGGTTGTGATTCCATAACAAGCACATTCTGAGAAACAGATGTTCCCCCGCCTTCTCCGTTGCAAGCCAGGGTATAAGTCTTGTTGCCGGCGACACTTTCCTCAACAATTAAAGTCCCTGTCAGTGGCTTATCACCACTCCAATCGCCTGAGGCTGAGCAGCTGGTAGCGCCACTGGCCGACCAGCTAAGCTCGAACGGCTCAGAGGTTTCAACTTCTGTGGCTGAGGCTGAGATATTAACAATAGGAGCCGCTGGTGAGGCACTTGATCCATCATCAGAACCTAAACAAGCAGAGAGACCTGCAACAACTATCGTATAAAAAGAAACCCTGTAGACATATGCGCTACCAAGTTTAAAATTTTTTTTGGTCATTGTTTTAGCATCTCAATTCATTATGGTTTTCTACACATATCAGAGTTAAGTGTTTTAGAGCCGTGTTCTGTCTCATCAACAGCAAACAAAGGGTTTTAAGGTTTCTTACATTGAACCCGTCAATTTTTTCAATGCTCAAACGCACACACGTGGCTGACAACGGTCAGTTGACTGGTCGCGCCACTTAGACGTTCAATTGCCGCATCCCTAGAACCATCAATTTGATATTGCAGCATTGAGTAACCACTACTGTACATCAAGCAGTTCTCACAATCGTGTCGGAGAGACAGTACATGTCCAAGCTCGTGTGCGATTGTTCGTGATAATGAACCACGAACGAAATTAGTTTTATCCTCTGTTAACAGCGTGACCTCTGGTGTTCCTCCGTAATTGTGTTTGTTACTCCAAGTTCCAACCACTGAGTGCCAGCCAAAATTACGCATAGCATTACCTTGAGAGGTATTCCCTATAAATGGAAATAGATAAATATGAAATAAGTTTCGACCCAGTTCGTCATTCGTACTTTTATAGTCTGGTTGCATTAAATTATATAACAAAGGTAACCTGGCAGGATCAGACCGACCCGAGCCATCACGCTCGGAATCAACAATATATTTAATGTCCTCTTCGTAGCCTTCATAAGTTGCTATTGGTTCTTCTATAATATTTTCGACTTGCCATACGATGCCAGCAACCTGCCAGATATCGTTGAGTTCGGGTATAATATTGTTGATGACATCATCAGTGCTTACCCAAGGTGCCATAGAAGTGCCTGAACGGTGAACCCAAGGTTCGCTTTGCATTATATGCACCCGTAAATTCAAGTTTAACGCATATAAAAATTCGGCAGTCAGTGACAGATAAGAATCTACCGTTATTTCCCTAGGATTTTCTACACTACCGTCAGACCATTGAGTAAATAAAAAGCCCTCGTCAGCGGTAGCCGTGACAGTAAGCTGGGTACCTTCTTTAAAATCTCCCCCCAGATTATCAACAGAACCACCTTCCTCCGCTGAAAAAGAGACTGAGTAAATTACGGGTGGTGTAGCTTCAATGGGATTATTATTGTCACCCGAACAAGCGGTAATAAACAATATGGCGCAGAGCACGCATCTATGAACATTTTTTGCAAGAATCGAAATTGATGTCATATTTCCACCTCGGTGTTTTTGTCACCGTCAATCATAACCGCAAAGAAACCACTAATACCTGGCAACAACACGTGTAAAAGGAGTACGGTAGTCGTTAGTTAATAGACCACTATCGGCTTTTAGCGCCAATATTAAGCGTTAAAAGTAAGTATGTTTGCCAACTATTCATCAAGTAGAAACTATCACAATAAAGTTACTTCACGCATAGGCAACGCGATGTCTGCTCTAACTTCTGGTGAATGTGCGTTCGTTTTTTGTTCACGGCCAGCTTTGGAAAAATGGCTGATTAATGAAGACTGTTAGCTCAAGGGTTTATGTTAAATTTCGGAACCACTTAAGAAATTACAGAGCAAAAAAACTGCTTGTAAAACAGAGGTAATGTTTAGCGCTGGGAAGGATAAATTTTCATAAGCAGGTTTTTTCGACTGTTACCATTGTACAGCTTTTGTCGAAGCAATAACAAAAATCCCCGCTAATGCGAGGACTTTTATATATCTTTTGCTGAATGCAACTTAGAGCGGCTTTCGAAAGCGGACTAAACTTAAGATAGCGAGAGAAAACAAGGCTACAAGCGATGGTTCAGGTACAGCCGCTGCAACTGAAGACTCTGACAATGCAACGCGACCGATTCGTGCCTCCATAATTTCGAAGCTATTACCGCCACTATTACTTTTTTCAGACCAAAATATCTCTAAGATATTTTGGCCTGCAGTAGCACCAAGAGCTGTCAAAGATATGATAGAACTATGTTGCCAATTGCGTTGCCACCATATACCAGTATCTTTATCAAATGACTTTGCCCCGTTATAATATACTTCTGCTCCCCATCCCGCATCCAAACCAGCAAAAATACTGATGTTTTTCGCAGAGTCAGAGCTAAGGTCTAACGTCATTTTATATATTGTATTGTTGTTACCGCTGCCATTAAAAAGTAGAGTTGCATCACCATTAAGCGTATATGTATGTTTTGTTCCGCTGTAAGAATCCCAAAATGATTTGAGATCTATCGGGTTAGAATTCACATCGAAATGTTCTATTTTTATTAAATTAGCGTTAACGTGAAAGCTCGCACTCACTACTAACAGAAAAGCAAATCGCATTAAATTTTTCATTATCACTACCTAACTTCAAAATACTTCAATTCATCTTATGCAAACAATAGGCCAATTTTATATTTCCATTAAAATCAATAGGTTATTAAAAACATTGAATCTGAAAACTACTTAATGTAAAAATAATTGACATACATATTGGACATCTAATCGTGGGCTCGCAGTCAGAACCACTGCTTAAAGTCATGTATATTGAATCAGTTAGGGAATATTCACGGTATTATGGGGAGCTTTTCAAAAGCATCGTATTAAATTGCCGACCGCTAATTATCTAATATTAACGTGCAAAGAGAAGTCTCGTATATCTATACCGCATTGCGTTAGCTATTTTGCGTCTGTAAATACAGAGATATCGTTATTTATTTAGATTCATTATGTCGTGTTACTGAATGAACAGATCATCGAACCATTTTCTAAACCAAAATTTTAAGACACGATCAATCTCAATCAACGAAAAACAGTGAATAAATAGTATCAAGGCAATTTATCGCGCCAATTGGAAGCCGAAAATTTTGGCGAGCAACCTCCTGTGAGTTGACTGAATCATCTTTGTATTAAAGTAATATCGTGTCTAGTTTTTACGTTAATAACAAACGATATATTTACGAAGTGATAGAAGACCTATAAGACAAGCAATTGTGTCAAATTTTATTAGCGCCAAATATTAGCTAATAATTTTTTTTGAAAAAAATCAGTTGTAAGTATCCTATTGAATAATTTTGTTAATTGGGAGCCGGAGTTTAAAAATTTAAAGTTTATTCAGTGCGAGGCCTATGTAAATGATTTTGTCATAACTAAGATGGCTTAATTAAATTATACAGTATTGTCGATGATTGATATTACCGTTCGGACCTCGGTGAAAAATTAAGTTCCCATAAAATGCACTCTTATTTTAATAAAACAAATAAAAACCTATGCCGTTGCAATACAAGGGAAGAAAGTTGAATTAGCTGATTTACGCGCGTTGTTAACAGGCATATCAATGCTCAATTGAGGTGAATTTTGCCTCTAAATACAACACCGTTTACATCAATGTCCCTCAGTTGCATTGGCGCTACGTCAAATGGATTTGCTCCAAGAATGGTAAAATTAGCGGATTTTCCAGCCTCTAGTGTGCCTATTTGTGTCTCCAAATTAAGTGCTCTTGCAGCGTCCACTGTGATGGCTTTTAATGCCGCATATGTCGAAATTCTTTGCGCTTGAGACACTCGGTTACCTTCTGATGTAACGCGATTAACTGCGGTCCACGCAAGCGTTAGAGGCTCAACTGGAGCCATGGAAAAATCAGAATGAAAAGACAGAGGAATGTTGCGATCTATCAATAATTTGAGGGCAACCAGGTTGTGCGCGCGTTTTTGACCGAGTCCATATTCAGCATATTTATCCGCAAGTGCCCACAAATAGTACGGATTTACAGAGGCTTCAATTCCCAGGTCATCCATTTTCTGAACCATGCTTTCAGTAAAATACCCCATATGGTGAAGCGTGAAACGGTGATCGTCTCTGGGATATTTATTTTGCAATTGCATCACATTGTGTATCACCATAAGTTGACCCATGTCACCGTTGGCATGCACGTGGATTTTGTAGTCGTTATTCCAATACTGCGATACTTGCTCGCCAAACAGTGGCAACGGCGTCATCCATTCACCTTTGTGCCCATCTGTATAATCATCTTGCATTTGCATCAGCTGCGAGTAGATTGCACCATCCGCAAATAGTTTTACTTGTTTGGGCAAGAACTTAACATTGTGCGTATTATATTGCTCGTTTGTGGCTAAGCCTTCAATAAAGGCCATAGCCTCCTCATTACCTCCCTTCATGCTGAATAGTTGTGTACCACTGGGAATAAGATATACATCATATGGTGGGTCATTTGCCATTTCGGCTTGTAGGAGCGCTAATTCTGCGTCGAAATCCGAACTGGGAAAACCCGGCTCGGCGATAGTCGTAATACCGTTTAGCCGTAAAATTTGCGTCATTACCGCGAGGCCTTGCCTGTATTTTGTTGGTTCCAGTAATACTGGCGCCATTGCTGGCACTACAGCTAACCAACCGCCTTCATAGAAATGTCCCTTTTCCCAATTCACTTGAGGGTTATTGGCAAAATCTTCTTCGGCTAGTTTTAAAAATTCAATACCCGCATCATTCAGGTAGATCTCATGAAAAGAGCGATGGATGACGCCAACGGGTTTATCACCGGCGATTTGATTAAGTATCTCCCGCGAAAGTTCACCATGCCATAATTGATGAAAACCCCAAATGAAATAAATTTCATCTGTCTTGGCATTTTGATTTATTGAGTCGCTGATACGGTTGCGATAATTATCTTGCCCTGATACACCTTTTTTCACCCCAGAGGGAAGTTCCCAGTCATATGGCGCAATAATTTCATTTTGTAACATGATTGCGGCGAGTGAAGGATGAAGATGTGGTTCTATAAAACCAGGTAACAACGTATCACCCTCTAAATTGTACTCCGTTGCATTTAACCCTGCTTTTTCTCGAGCTTCGGATAGACTGCCAACATATACAATTTGCCCAGCATCTTCGACCAATGCCTCCTCAATCGTAACTTCATCACCACACATGGTTATTATGGGCCCGTTAAAATAAAGCGTGGGTGTTGATTCAGGTTCAACCAGCGTTGGTTCTACGGGCGTACAACCGAAAAATATTATCAGTATGATTAGACTAAACAGTGTAATGCGCATCTTGTAAGCTCTTTTTTTCTGGGTTCTGGCCTTATACCGCTGACCTAATACAGGTATAGCAGATAAGAATGTCGTTGCACCTATTAAAAATATATCGCATCGAAAGTGGCGATGGCTTGTGCCTGTTTGTTGTATAAGGTCAATTGATGCTGGTTAATAGAGTAATGCGCAGTATTTGCTAACACATGCATTAATTTAGTTTCCGATTCCATCCCAGATACACATGCTTTACGGGTCATGGCTATTGCTCCGAAATTCAATGTATTGCCATCGAGTTGGAAAGTGCCCCAGTAGTTATTACAGCCGGCAAACCCAGTTATAGCACTACCTTCATTCGCCAGCTTTAAAAAAGCTTCCCGCTCTTGTGAATCTTCCATCGATATGAGTGTCCCATCAATACTTATAAGTTTCCAATAGGTATTAACCAAGTCAGACAATGGATCGACTGAAATAATTGCCACATGGGTTTGTGCTCCCACCTGCCTCTCAGTTTCGCTTTCGGCTCTAACTAACGAGTCATTCTGTACTGCTTCATTGGTGACCATTGAGAGGATGAGCTCGATTGGTTGCTTATCTGCTCTGAAGGGATCAAATCGCTCAGTAGTGATAAACTGCAATGCTCCCGAAATACGTATTTCAGCACGCAGACTGTATTGCATGCGTTGGTCAATTGCTGACTCAGCAAAGACCAATGAAAAGTCATATGGTGGGGCGTCCTCTATGTTTTCTCGGCTACTGGCAATAACTTTAGAAGCAACATCCATCTTTGAAACATCCTCAAGTGTTACTATAAGTTCTGCACCAGGCGGCAGCAATTTACGTTCGCGATAGATTACCTGCCCTTGAATAGCCATCTCAACTGGCTTAACTGTATCGTCTAGAGACGTTTGTGTTGATTTTTCACAACCATATAAAAGGCATATTCCTGCTATTAAGGCCATAGTTTTGATGTTCATCTTCAATTCCTATACGGTGTAACAATAAAGTCAGTATCTACTGGGCATCAAGGCCTATCTGCAGCTCTGTCTACACTTGTAAAAGAGCAATGCTCTTATCAATTATGACTGTAGTACAATCACGTCCACTATTCGAATCTAAGTAAACTGATTTTTTCAATCCAGGCCAACGCTTCGTTAACATCATTTGAAAAGCAAACTGAATGCGATGTCGTACACTAGCCGCTCCAACACCCGACCTGATATGCCTGCCGAGTAAATGATGTCGCTATCAGCAGGAGAAAACACCATAGCTCTAGAACGCCCCCATTTAAAATGGTTCCATTGCCTTCCAATTATCCATGCTCACACCGAGTTGGTCTTTACTGGCAAACCACAGGCGCAATCTCTCCACTGCCTTGGTAATGTTTTTCTGTGTAATATTTTTATATGTAAAACTACTCTGTCTGACTGCTATGCTGGCTCTGTCTATCCGCTCTTCATTTGCCAATTAGTTGGAGATAGGCATCCACTTTGCGGAATAAAAATGTCCCGCGTCTTTCGGTTCCCGGCCCTGAGATATCTGGTAATTTTGTTATCTAGTATTGAATGGCAAATCAACGTCATTATTTGCAACTAGAAAAATAATGAGAGACGCAACAAATATGTGAGGCGTTGTCATGATCAGATTAAAGATTTGTGAGGAGGATTTAAATGGCCCGCTATGCTATCGCGTAGCTGTAAATTCACTTCACCTTTTTCGGTATTTTGCAAAACCGGTGGTTGAGCAATGCAAATGGATATAATTTTCTCTTCAATGCTGGACGATAAGCTTATTTGAAAAGCGCATCGTGGTAAGTCGCAATTTGTTCGTTTTCATTAAAGCAAATTGAGACTACACTATAAATAAATGATATTTTTAGCCACAAATGGAATCACTGGCTCCAACGTTAATTGAGTCGGGGTGCGATGAAAGTTTTTCAGTCTGTGTATAAACAAGGTGATTGGAGTAATGTGCTCCAACTGAGCGATGAAGTCCAACTCGTACTTTTATTTGGTAGTCGGTTACTGATCGCAGACAAGTCAATTCGACAGCAAATTAATAAAGCTTACCCAAACGCTGCCATAGTAGGGTGCACTACAAGTGGCGAAATTCTTGGCGCAACGATTTATGATGATTCACTATGCCTTACTGCTATAGCATTTGATTCTGTTCATGTTTCGGTATGCAGCCAGTCTATACAGGAGTTCTCAAACGCGTCTGAACTAGGCAAAAACCTAGTGAAAGATTTATCAGTAGAAGGATTACAACACGTTCTAGTTTTTTCTGATGGTCAATTAGTTAATGGCTCTGAATTAGTGGATGGTATAGCGAATGAACTCCCACAAGATGTGGTTGTCACTGGCGGCTTGGCAGGTGATGGTTCGTATTTTGAAGAAACGATAGTATGGCATGATGACAAGGTAAAACCAGGGTTAGTTGCACTTGTTGGCCTGTATGGCGGATCATTACAAATTGGCCACGGCCAATTGAGCGGTTGGAAAGAATTTGGCCCGCTGCGGGAAATCACTCGCTCACATGAAAACATTCTTTATGAGCTGGACGGAAAACCCGCCCTAGAACTGTATAAAGATTTCTTAGGTCAGCATGCACAAAATTTACCTGCTTCTGGATTGTTGTTTCCGTTGGCAATGAGAAAAAAAAATGAACGAGAAAGCGTAATTAGGACTATTTTGAATATCGACGAGGAGCACCAAAGTCTTATCTTTGCCGGTAACATGCCCGAAGGTGCTGATTGTCAATTGATGCGCGCCAATTACGAAAACCTGGTAGATGGTGCTCATGGCGCAGCCACCAATGCGTTAGCTCACGTTAATGCATTTGAGCCAGACTTAGCTCTTCTGATAAGTTGTGTAGGTCGTCGTTTAGTACTGAGTCAGCGTGTCGAGGAAGAGTTGGAGATTGTCCAAGAATCATTACCCGAACATTGCGCGATTACCGGTTTTTATTCCTATGGAGAGATCTCACCTGTCGGGCCGATGGGGCGCTGTAGTTTGCACAATCAAACTATGACAATAACCTTGTTCTCAGAGATGTTAACTTGACCGAATTCCACAAATTTCTAAAACGCCAGCTGCGTCGTTTTAATATTGATGAAAATCAAATTAGTATCATGGGTCAATTTTTGTCTTCGATTTCTGATGCCTATAATGAGCACGAGCAAGAAATTGAGTTACTCGAGCGTTCGCTTTATATCATTTCCAATGAGCTGAATGAAAGAAATACACTTTTAAAAGAGCAATTGCTGGAACTCACCAAAACAAAGGACAAACTTCAAACTTCAATCAGTGTACTTAGCGCAACTTTCGATGCCACAGGTGAAAATATTCTGGTCTATGATGTCAATGGCAATTTGGCGATGATAAATACCATGGGTAGGTCTTTTTTCACCAATCACGGAATAGCGGATTATAAGCATTGGTCAGCCTTTCTGTCCGTATTCAAATACCCAAACCAAGCGCTTAAAATAAAAGAAAAGTTGCAGGATGATCCTTTGCAGCAGCTCTCGGGTGTCAGCGAATTAACCAACAACTTTTTTTATGAATACAGGTCATTTCCACAAGTAATCGATGGTGAATTAATTGGCCGTGTATGGTGTTTCCGAGATGTGACTCAGCAGAGAGCTAGTGAAGAAATGATCCAACATCAAGCCTATCATGACTCACTCACGGGCCTTCCAAATAGAAGTTTGTTATTAGACAGGGTTGAACACGCTGTGACTATTGCAAAGAGAATGCATACCGAGTTAAGCGTTCTATTTATTGATTTAGACAATTTTAAGCGAGTCAATGACACTGAAGGACACAAAGCGGGCGACGCGTTATTGATACAACTGGTAGATCGCATTAGAACCCGACTCAGAGAGCAAGACACGCTTGCTCGCCTTGGCGGTGACGAATTCGTATTGTTGTTAGAATCCATCGAAAAAAAAGATAGTGTAACTGTGTTGTGTGATGCGTTGCTAAAGCTTCTTAGTAAACCTTTTGTCGTAAACGATAGGCAACACTTTGTTACATCCAGTATCGGTATTGCCCGGTTTCCAAATGATGCGCAAACCGCCGAAGAATTAATACTGAAATCTGATATGGCTATGTATTACGCGAAGGAGCAAGGGAAAAATAACTTTCAATACTACAATGCTAAACTAGAAAAGCAGGCCTTTCTAAGAGTAAAGGTTGAGCGTGAATTAAGAGACGCGTTAGAAAACGATGAACTTAAGGTCTACTTCCAACCCAAAATAGATTTAAAAACCAAGAAAATAGTTGGCGCTGAGCTACTGATGCGTTGGTTCAAAACAGATGGTAGCAGTGTTCCACCAGACATATTTATTCCCGTAGCAGAGTCTTCTGGATTGATATGCAAAATTGGTAAAATAGCAATTAGAACAGCCATTGATTACCTCGAAAAATGGCAAAAGCAAGGGATTAACCAATTAAAATTAGCGGTCAACCTTTCTATAATAGAATTTCAAGATCCGGACGTCATTCAATTCATCGTTGATAGTATCGATGCCTCCGATGCACCAGGTTCGAACCTGATTATTGAGTTAACAGAATCGATTTACATGGAAAACAAAGACAATGTCAGCCGTATCATGGAACAACTAAGAACTCGTGGCATTTCTTTTGCGATGGATGATTTTGGCAAAGGTTACTCCTCCTTTAGCTATTTACAATTGTTGCCCATCGACCATCTAAAAATAGACAAGTCTTTCTTACGCGGCGTTGCCAACAACAAACAAAGCGCTGCTATTGCCCGCACCATAATAGACATTGCCCATAACCTAGAACTTAACGTTATTGCCGAAGGTATTGAGGATCAGGAGACTTTGGATTATGTCATTAGAGAGCGCTGTGAAACTGCCCAAGGATTTTTTTTACATAAACCGATGACCGGCAGGCAATTTGACCGATTGATAAAAGAAGAGCAAGAGCCAGATTACTCGAATTAGCCTCAAGCCTAACTCGTGCTGAAATTTAACGATCTCAACTTAAGCAAATAATAAATCGTTATTTGTTTGGGGTCATAAACGCAAGACTGACCGGCTTTTAACCCGCGAAATGTCGAGTGCTGATGTCAGCTGCTTTGTTTGTCTTGTGCATAAAGGGCAAAGATAAGCCGAACACCCT
>CAXRGW010000097.1:0-3902 GCA_964230255.1 Alteromonas sp. | reverse complement strand
CTATATCAGTTCATTGAGTCTTAATGCTGAGCGTCTCAACAGTATCATCCGCAACCATTGGGGCGTGGAGAATAGCTTGCATTGGACATTAGACATGACGTTTAACGAAGATGATTCTCGCATCCGACGAGGCAATGCAGCAGAGGTCATGAATGCGTTCCGCAAAATCGCATTGAATATTGTTAAACAAGACAAATCGAGAAAGGCTAGCATGAAGCGAAAGTTGAAAATGGCCGCCCTAGAAGATGACTTCAGGGCAAAATTGCTTATAGGGGCGAATTAAAATGCTCTTGCCCTGGGTATTGCGTTCAATTAAATACTGTTTTAAACATGACTTAGCACCAAACTAGTTCTGCCCAATAGAATATTATCTTGTAACGACTTTGGTCTGTTTACCAGTTTTACCCGCCTGTCACTCCATGAAAACTTATGTAAGTACTTTACCTCTCTTTAATGGCTGAGATGAGACTGTTTGTTACAAATTTATGTCTAAATTGTATTATTTTTAACAATAAAGCAAACAAAAACAAAAACTCTCAACAGCTTAATCAAATTCTGTAACTGTTTGTATTTATAATACAAATATAAGCTTACATGCTGTTTTTAAGTTAATGGCCATAACCAAAGGTAATGGGTGATGTCAATATTTTGAGTAGTAAGCGAGACTCCAATGTCATAACTTTTAAACAAAGAACTAAACAACCAGTCTTTTAAGTGTAAGAAGAAAAATCACTAGGAACCATGAAATGTTTAAATTAAAAAAAGTAACAGAATCACTTCTGATAGCTTTTGCAGGCGTTGCGGTATCGAGCACAATTGTAAATGCGCAAGAAACATCCAATGAAGAGGAATCCGACGTCGAACGTATTGCCGTTGTTGGTTCGAACATTAAACGCGCAACTGACGTTGGTGCTTTGCCTGTTACCGCTTTGTATGAACAAGATATCGAAAACACCTCAGCAGTTACCGGTGATGAATTATTACGTTCGATCCCACAAATTGGCGAAGTGAATTTTGGCGCTTCGACTGGTAACGGAGGTGTAAATGACGCGCGTGGAGATGTGGCATCTATCAATTTACGTGGTGTAGGAACAGGCAATACACTTACGTTACTAAACGGTCGTCGCTTAGTAACACACCCAGGAACTCAGTCAGAAAACTTTGTGCCTGTATCAACAGTTAACTCGAATACTCTGCCAGTTGCTGGATTGCGTTCATTAGAAATTTTGCGTGATGGCGCTGCTGCAATATATGGTTCAGATGCTGTTGCCGGTGTTGTCAACTATGCTTTAAAAGATGATTACGAAGGCAATAGCGTCAGTATTTCACATGGTTTCTCGGAAGGTACTCCACTCAAAGAGACTTCTTTTAACTATCTAACAGGTTTTGATTTAAACCAAGGGAAAAGTCACTTAACAGCATCTCTAAGCTACTACACTCGTGATGGAATGATGGCAAGTGAAAGACCATATTCTGCAAGTCACGACCTGCGCAATTTTCCGGGCTTGCCCGAAGCATTTGTTGGTGATACACAACTTGACAACCGATCTACCTCTACCCCTTGGGGCGATTTCGTTTCTGATTCATTAGGTCGTTTTCACTTACAACCTAGCACAATGGATGGTTGTGATTTTGATTTAGGAAGTGGCATTTGTGCCGACAGTGGCAGCTTCCCTCGCGAATTAAGATTTGACCGGGGTACTACTCGCTCTCTAGTTTCAGACGTTGACCGCGTAAACTTTTATGCATACCTCACTCATGATTTGGGGAGCGGAGTAGAGATGTTCGGTGAGACAATTTATTACCGCGCAGAAGCTGACCGTATCCGAGAGCAGGCATTTACGCTTAGCGCACAACGATTTACCGTTTCTGCCGATGCCTTCTATAATCCATTTGGTGAAAATGTTACAGTTCGAAGTTATAGACCACTCGATGCTGGTCCTCGAGAGATCAACGTAGTTGATACAAGTTATCGTTTCCTACTTGGGTTCCGTGGAGACTGGAAAGACTGGGAGTGGGAAACTGCCGGTTTCTACACAGCCGCTGAAACAAACGATTCCGCTAACCGTGTAAATGCTACGCTATTCCAACAAGCGGTTAACAGCACTAATCAATCAACCGCCTATAATATCTTTGCGGGTGGTAATCTTTCCAATCCAAATATAGGTGATTCAGCGCCAAATTCACAAGCTGTAATTGACTCATTTTCGCAAATTGTTCGTCGTGATTCTGAAACAGACCTTGCTTCAATCGATTTTAAAGCAAGCAACTACTCTATATTTGAGTTACCGGCTGGTGATGTTGGTGTGGCTGTTGGTGTGGAATTTCGCCGCGAGACCTTTGAGGATGATCGAGATCCGCTTCTTGATACCAGTGTTCCATTTGTTGACCAAGTGACTGGCGTAACGCTCAGCGACAGCAACGCGATAGGTAGTAGCCCGACACCAGATTCAAAAGGTAGCCGCAACGTTACATCTGCTTATGTTGAATTCATTGCACCGTTATTAGATAGTGGAGATCAGTATTTGGAGCTTCAACTCGCGGCTCGTTACGAAAACTTCTCAGACGTAGGCAGTGCACTTAAGCCTAAAGTAGCCTTATTTTGGGATGCGGCTGAATGGATAAGCATGAGAGCGTCATATGCAGGTGGTTTTAGAGCTCCTGGATTGCCTCAGGTAACTGCTGAAGGTGTTCCAAGGTCCAATAACTTGTATGATCCTGTTCGTGACGTTACGGAAGGTATCATTGATGTTCGTTTCGGTAGTACAGAACTTGAACCGGAAGACGATGAAAACACATCATTTGGCGTAGTTATTGAACCTATAGACGGTCTTACTATCACAGCTGACTGGTGGAAAATCAAACAAGAAAACTTAGTTGGTATATTACCAGGCGCGTCACACTTACTTTATGATTCATTACTAAGAAGCCAAGGTTCGAGCAACCCTGCCGTCATTCGTGATGAAGCTACTTTGGACGTGATTCGTATCGATAACGCTTATCAAAACTTGGACAACAGAGTTATTTCTGGTATTGACGTTAGTGTTGTATACGACTTGGAAACCAGCGTCGGTGAGTTCCAATTCACCGCTAATGCGGCCCATTTAACTAAGTTTGACCAGGAGCCAAGCAATATCGCTAGTATCTTGTTACAAGCTCAAGCAGAAGGCAACCCAGCAGTACCTGCAGATCGTACGGTGGCAGGAGCTGGTGATCTGATGAAGCAAAATGGGCGACCAGAATGGAGATCTAGAGTTTCTATCGATTGGAATCAAGATGTATGGAGTGCTGGTGTAGCGGTGCAATACATAAGCGAAGTTGTTGATACCAGTACAACGGCAACAATTGATGGTGAAGTTATCCCATTACCAGTAGACAGTATGACTACACTGGACGCATATGTTGATTATCGTTTTGAACAGGAAGGTTTCTTAGACGGTAGTAAAGTTCGCTTCACCGTACGAAACTTTACTGACGAAGAGCCACCTCTTGCCGATGAGCTAGCTCACGGTTATTTTGGTGCATTGCATAGCAACCGAGGTCGGTATTTCCGCCTGAGCTTTAACAAAAGTTTCTAAGAGTATTTTTAAAAAATTGTAAAACACTTTACGTCTCTTGTTATAAAACCATCCATGTTTCCTGGGTGGTTTTTTATGTAAGAGATCGCGGAAAACGGAATACGATTGATGTGTCGGTGTACGAATGATTTCCAGTGCTAACAAGTTAGTTGTTTATACATTCTTCAATATCTCCTAATAGTGTTGTCGATTGGCACCCTAATAGATCCACCCATTTGCGGCGTATTGGATCCACTTAAAACCGTCTTTTTTGTCCTCAAACAGAGTGATTATTTCTTGCTTTGTGCTCCTCGTCCAGTCTGATTACTGTTCTCTCGTAATTTG
>CAXRGW010000096.1:0-4607 GCA_964230255.1 Alteromonas sp. | reverse complement strand
ACAAGGTTTTCCTGACCGATTAACTTTATGTCGCCCTTTTGCAGGTTGTCGATAACGTACAAACGACGTATCAAGAGGAGCATAACGACACAGCTGCACTGTAAACGTTCTTGGAGTGCTTGTTGCTTCAGGATAAAGGGGGAATACACTGCCAGTTATCGTCTTTAGAATGATAGAAGTTCAGTTTTAGCAATCAAGCATTTTTTTCCGCTTGCATGCATATTAGGGGTGACAAGAGATAGGGTTCTATTCAAGATAGTCAGAGCATTCATGGCGTTTCTCGCTTAAGTTTTTTGGGCGAAAGATCTGATCACCAAATGCCATGAATGCTCCCTAACTTATTAACTATCTCCCTGATTAAGCGAATTTATTCGTAGGGATACCTCAGACTCTGACCCCATTTACTTTTTCTCTGCCCACATCCGAACTTTTTGATTCAACACCGAAGCGTCAAAAGGCTTGCTGATATAGTCATTCATGCCAGCCGCCAGGCAACGCTCTTTGTCGCCTTTCATTGCGTTAGCTGTCAGTGCAATGATAGGAATACTAAGGTTTTCATCACCCACTTCACCAGCTCGTATTCGCTTAGTGGCCTCGAAGCCATCCATAACGGGCATCTGACAGTCCATGAGAATTACGTCATAACGACCCGGGCTGACGCGTAAGTGTTCAAGGGCAATTTGACCATTTTCGGCAGTGTCTACAATGTGCCCATTGAGCTGCTGCTGTGCCACAACCTGGTTTATATCATTGTCTTCGACAAGTAATATTGTGCATTCTCGATGGGTGTTGAGATCGATCGTTTCATGCTCGACTGACTCTTGAAGCCGGTGTTCACTGCGCAGCAAGGTTTCAATAGTAAAGGTTGCCCTAAACTGGCTACCTTGGGCTTTCTGACTAGCTACCTTAATATCGCCGCCCAGCAATTGACTTAACTGCTGCGAGATAGAGAGACCTAAACCTGTCCCACCAAATTGACGCGTAGTTGAAACATCTTCTTGAGAGAATTGGTCGAAGATGAGCGCTTGCTTTTCAGTGGAAATTCCGACTCCAGTATCCTTAACCGAGACAGTTAACACCGTATCTGAATTCGATTTTTTCAATGTGGCGGCGAGCCTAACCTTACCGCGTTCGGTAAATTTGATCGCATTACTGATTAAATTAACAATCACTTGTCGAATCCGCGTTGGGTCACTACTGAGCAGTATGTCATCGCCAATATCAATTGCCGATTCATACTCCAATCCTTTGTTTTTTGCATGCAAGCTATACACGGCGTTGACCTCAGCGAAGAAAGCCAGTGGGTCAAAAACAATATGTTCAATTGTCAGCTTACCCGCCTCGATTTTCGATAAGTCCAAAATATCGTTGATGATGTGGAGTAGATTTTGCGTACTGGTAGACGCCATTTCGGCATATTGCTGCTGTTTGTCATTCAGTTCAGTAGTGTTGAGCAATTGCAAAAACCCATAGATACCATTTATAGGCGTTCGTATTTCATGGCTCATATTGGCCAAAAAGTCGGTCTTCATTCGCGACGACTCTTCAGCCTTTATCTTTGCTTGTTCCAGGTATTCAGCGGCTTCTCTCACCGCAGTCACATCTTGTTGGATACCCAAATAGTGCGTTACTTCCTCGCCGTCACTGATTATTGGCGTAAGCGTTAAGCGATTATAAAAAGTGGAACCATCTTTTTTGTAGTTGAGCAATGTAACGTCGACAGGTTTGCGATTGTTAATTGCCTCCCGGATCTTGCGAATTTCCTCCATATCCGTATCTGGTCCCTGTAAGAATCGACAATTTTTACCGACAAAATCTTCAACTTTGTAACCGGTTAATTCTTCACAGGCTTTATTGGTGTAGATGATAGGTTCATCGGGTTGCGTAATATCCGAAATGAGTATGGATGTGCTAGCCCGATCAACCGCTTGAGTTTTCAGTAACAATTGCGACTCTAAATATTTTCGCCGTGTCTGATCTTCACCGACGATGACTAAGCCAATCTTCGTACCCGTGTTGTCAATCAATGGCGTTGCATACCAAGAAACGAAAAGCGAATCACTAGTTTCTGAATCAGTATACTTTGCCTCAAAACGTTCCTTTTCTGTTTCACTAGATGCAAAACGTTTTAAATCATCGACTAATAACTTGAGCGAATCATTATCGAGCCTCGCCCTATTCATAAAATCTCTGCTTGCCTGATTAGCAATCAGTGTTTCATGATTGATATCAACAACGATCAGATACTCATAAAGCGCATTAAGTACGTTGTTAACCCGAGCATTGGACAAAGACAAAAATTCAACCTGATTTCGCAAGGTATTGAATGCATGCCTGATATCTTTGAGCTCTTTGATTGAATCCGTTTGTTGACCGGCGGAAACTTTAGTAAAACCAGTGCGCAATTGCACTGCCAACTGCGACAAGGTCTCAGAACCTCGGTTAGCTGTTAAGCCCGTGCTGATAAAAAGTGCCGCAAAGGTCAAAATAAGGGTTAGAACAATAAACGGGAGCAGATATAACACGGTCGCATAGGCATCACGGTATGACTCAAAACTGATAAAAACTAAGTCCCTAGCGACTGAAGATTCCGTAAACCAGCCATTAAATTCGGGGTCACCTAAAGATTGGGATACCTTAAATGGCGAACCACTAGTGGCAAATAACACTCTGCGCTCATTATCAAAAATCAGCTGATTTGAACTGGTTGAAGTATATTGAACAAGGGTATTCAAAGACTGTGAATAGAACACGATAGCGCCTTCCACAAATCCTGCTGAGAAAATAACCGGTACGGCAATGACAACACCATCGGCGCGAATTGCAGTGTAAACCTGGCCTTCATCCAAAACTCTCTGCTGCCATGGATGCGAGTCTAAAATGAGCGTCATTGGCGAAAGGTTTTTACCCGAAATGATCTGTGCATCAAAACTGAATAAACCAATTGATGCATTGTCGTCACTGTTAACTCTTAGTGATTGGAAAAACAAAGGTAAGTAATATTGCTGCTGACTTTCATCCACTAAGCTATTAATCACGAAATCATTCGCTGCTAAGTTGTTCATCTGCTCAATGATATCGCCGATACCACTATCAACAGCGGCAACCAATCGATCGACATTGTATTGGTGCCTTTCACTGATCTGCGGTTTTGAATAAACGTAAAACAGTACTGTAAGCAGCACTGAAAGTAAGATTAAAATCGCCAGCTGGCCGGGTAACGCCCGTCTAAACAGATACTGCTTAAGGCTAAAATCCTGACTCATTCAGATATAGTCCTTGTCCGCGGCACTAAGTCGCCCTGGGCGTCATATGACGTCAAAATATAATCCGACGCCCACAACGCATCCTGGCTTTCTGTAAACGGATGCTCGTACTGCTTGATTAATCCTTCGTGTACCTGAAGACGACACAGGGCTTTTCTTACTGCCTCCGATTCAGCGCTTTGCGCATTATTTACCGCGCTGGCAAGCATATGAATAAGATCATACGCATGTGCAAAGCCGACTTGCCCTTTTATGTTTTTAGGCTGAACCTCTGAGTCGAACGTTTTGCTATAACGAGCAAAAAGGTCGGCAGCTAATTGTGGGTTATTGGCTTGATCAAAATGGAACGTTTGCAACACGCTAAGATCAAGTTTGACAAGCTTTTCCAAACCCAACAGTTCAACGAATTTTCCACCCGCAATGCCCCAATGTGACACGATTGGCAGCACACGGGTTTGTGTGTTGTTATATAAACTTTGGGCAACAACCGCGCCCTCAGGCGCATTAGCCACCATAACCACTGCTTGCGCTCCGGATGCGGCAACTCGACTTATTGCATCATCAAACTCCTGTTGACGCCAGTTTATCCATTCAGTGGCTACGATTTCTAACCCTAACTGTGATGCTACCAGTCCCATAGAAGATTCATTCGAACGCCCCCAACCGGTTCGTTCGAGAATTAATGCGACGCGTTGAATACCACGTTGATGCACATCATTTAAGATCACCGATGCAGCCTCTGAATCACGCACAGACACTCTAAAAACATAATTAGGCTCGAAGCCATTATCGATAATTGCAGTACCAGCAGCCCATGGTACTAAAAACACCATCTTGTTTTGATGGATGAACGCTAACTCCTTCAACACAACTGGCGTATGTACACCACCAACAACGGCTAAAAGGTTTGGCGTTTCCTGCAATTGCGATAAGTTATGCAATCCTCTCGCCGGGTTTCCACGATGGTCTTTAACGACTAGACTCAGGTTTCGCCCCAGTACGCCACCATTGTTATTGATTTCGTCTATTGCTAATGAAGCGCCGCGATAAATAGCTATCCCACCCTCAGCAGCCACAGACGACATGTCTGCATCAAGGCCAATAACAAACTCCTTCGGTTCATTAGCCTGAACACCAAATACGAGGATCAGACCAAGGCATAAGGCTGGCAAACGCATCCAAAGTAAAGACTTATACACAGTGATTCTCCCTATCAAACTAACAAATGGGTGACGCAAAATAAGTGTAGAATAGCTAAACGGTTTTTGCGCGTTTTGGATGAGTGTGAATTTTTGCTGGCAGCATTCTACACGGCTAATTGTTAGGTTATCCTGTCATTGA
>CAXRGW010000095.1:0-31296 GCA_964230255.1 Alteromonas sp. | reverse complement strand
AGGCGAGGGAACGAAGTGAATAATTGATCACATTTCTGTGAGAATTAACGCTGTATTGTAATCAAAACGTGATAATTGGCGAAGGTGGAAGCACCTTCGCCATGCGAACTTAGTTAACTGGCAACGGGATCTCATTGCCATTGAGTTTAAGCACGCCTTCTTCCATGTGAACGTGACCGGTGTATTGCTCGCCATCTAATACGATCAAACCCTGTTGAGCGAACATGTCGAGAACTTGCGGTGCTTGTTGTGCAGCAATTTCGCTGATTTGTTCTGGCGTTAATTCAGCTGCTTGAGGATCGGCTGAAATTTGGCTTGTCATGTATTGGATAGCAAGCGCATTTGCCAAAACGGCATCAACGTTCACCGTTGCGTCCATGTAAGCGTGCTGCAGCCAGAAATTTTGATCATTGACATCAGTAGGTAACGCCTCTATGCCTTTTAAACTGGCAACTGCGTTTGCGGTAAATTGTCCTTCGGGTAATTCAGCTTGAAATGATTGAATTTCAAATTCAGGCTCAGCTTGAAACAGTGATAAAGATTCCTCTTCAAAAAATGCCATCGCTTGTTCACTAAACTCCTCAGGAGGTAATGAAATAGCGCTTCGAGTAAGCTCATTGTAGGCTTCGATAAATTTTACGTCGATATTGTTAAACGCCATTTTGATGTCGAAATTACTGATTGCATAATCGACAACATTTAGTACTTCAATTGAATAGCCTAAATTAACATGGGCTAAACTTTTGGCTTCATCTATAGTGGTAGCTACCTGCATCGCCACATTATCGCTACTAAATACCTGCTCTTCGGCACTCGTGTTAGCTGTAATAGAAGCAATTTTCACAATCATTTCTGAGGGCGTCATATTACCTTCCAACATAGAGGTAATTGAGCCTGTGCTCTCAGCATTTACTGCAAATGTTTGCATGGATAGGTCAAGTTCACCATCACCCGCTGCGACTGATTCAATCATTGCGGAATACTCTAACTTTTCGTCGATATAGGTGCCCGAGCCCTTCAGCCCCGAGAATTTCAATTCAAATTCATCGCCAAACTCTGTGTGAGTGAACGTAAAAGGTTGGATTATTTCCTCAAGGCTTACATCCCCGAATAGCGACACGCGACCATTTTGTACCCAGAAGGATTGGTCATCTTGCCACGTAAAAACGTCTCGCAATTCATTATCGGCTAATTCACTTTTCCAGTTAAGTAGTCCAATGCCCGGATTGTCGCCCAATAGCACTAGGCCATGAGTCATTTCAACGTTAATGGTTACCGATAAGGGAATTGCTTCAAAGTCAGCAGCATCTAAATTTTGTTGTGCCGCAAACTCTGAAAAATCTATCGCAAAGGTCACTTCTGACTGACTAGATAGATAGCCCTTACTTTTGTGTTCAACAGAGACTGAATAAAAGGGTAATGCATCGATACTTGCCGCCATTTCAGTCAATTGCGATTGGCCGTAATGACTTGTAATTAAAGGCGATGCTAATACGAAAGCGGCGCCAAGTGCTGCGCCAATGATAATGGGTTTTTTCATGTGAATCCTTGTAAAACAACTTCCTACGGGAGAGGGAGCGAATAAAGTCCGCTAGGCTGCGTTTGCAACCCTTAAGCCGTAGACGAGTGTACAAGATTACAAGATAAAGTGCACTAGCTAGGGCGTATTGGTCTTTACTGTACAATTTTGCAGCACAAGCGCTGCCCTAAGGCTATGATTGAACAAAACTTGTACAGTAAAGATCAACACGCCCTAGTATTCCCAGTCGAAGTTTCGTTGCACTCTCTCGCCGATTATTTTTCTATAAACGCTTGTTCAATGACGTAGTGCCCCATACTTCGAGAGTTGGCCTTGTCGAACCCTTTGTCGTTAAGGATATTCATCAAGTCCTGTAACATGTCGTTATTACCACACAGCATAAAACGGTCGTGATCAACGTCGATATCGGGTAGACCGAGTCTTTGTGTTAGTTGACCGCTTGTTAATAAGTCAGTGATGCGGCCGGTGTGCTGCTTGAACGTTTGCCCATCATTTTTACCGTGATATTCGTATTGCTCGCGGGTCACAGTAGGGTAGTAAAGTAATTTATCTTTCACTAGCTCGCCAAAATAGGGATTGTTCGGCAATTGGTTTTCGATTTCGTCTTGATAAGCAAGTTCAGAAACGGTTCGAGTACCGTGTACGAGTATCACTTTGTCGTACTGCTCGTAGATGTTGGGATCGCGAATAATGCTCATAAATGGCGCTAGCCCAGTACCTGTAGCCAACAGATATAAATGCTTGCCTGGGATCAGATAACCGGGCACTAGAGTGCCAGTAGGGCGAGTTGAAACAAGGATCTCATCGCCTATGCTGATATTTTGCAAGCGCGAAGTCAATGCACCATCAGGGACCTTGATGCTGAAAAACTCTAGCTCATCTTCATAATTTGCACTGGCGATACTGTAGGCGCGCATCAATGGGCGACCATCTACTTCAAGGCCAATCATTACGAATTGGCCACATTCAAAAGTTAACGATTGCTCGCGCGTGGTTTTAAAGCTAAACAACGTTTCATTCCAATGATGAACGTGCGTTACTGTCGCCGAAACTGTGTTGCGCATTGGGTAAAGCTCCTAAGACCCATTTAAGCATTTGGTAGCCAAAATAATCTTGATTTACTACGAGATTGCTGCAAATGAGTTCAAATCTTAGTAGTAGATTAAGGCAGTGACAAATATAGATGTAGATTTTTGGAAAATGGTGGCCCGACCCTGACTTGAACAGGGGACCTGCCGATTATGAGGCCCCATTGGAAAGCTTATAATCCCTTTATAAGTGCGTGTTTTAGCATGGTTATGACCACCAACTTACCGATATTGTTACCACCTATGAATTGTATGGTGTAACTCAAATTGATTCTTACCAGTTCTGAACTAAACTTTAATGTGGTAGTATAAAGTAGGATTATATCCTTACGAGATTTCTTTCATTGGAGGTAAATTATGGCAATGGTAAAGAAAAGTATCACAGTAACTGATCAACAAGCACAATGGATGCAAGCTCAACTTGCAACAGGAAATTATGCTAGTGACAGCGAGTTATTACGAGATTTAATTAGAAAAGAGCAAATGCGTACTAGCCAAGTTGAAGTTATTAGGCAAGAACTGATCAAAGCAGAGCAAAGCGGTTTCAGCTCTCGTTCTCCTGAAGATATTGTTAATGCAGTGATTGCTAGAAAACAAACTAATGGCGAAGTATAGATTAAGTAGTGCTGCCGATCAGGATTTCGAGCAGCTATTTGAATATGGCATTGATAACTTTGGTTTAGCTCGGGCTAAAGCATATGTTGATGGGTTAATTATTCAGTTTCAAAGCATTGCGGAAAACCCTTTGCATTATCAGGCTGTTGATCACATTCGTAAGGGGTATAGACGCAGCGTGTATGAAAAACATGCTATTTACTATGTCGTTTCTAATGACTGCGTTGATGTCATGCGAATACTAAGAGCAGAAAACCTTAACACTGCTTTCGAGTAATTAATGTGTCCAGTTCGTTATCAGATAGGCTCTTAGATATTGATAATCGGCTTCAGCAGCTCGCTGAAGAAAAAGAGTCACTGTTAAATGAACGTAATAGTATTCTTGCACAACAAGAGGTCGAGCTAGCCAAACACTTTAACCAACACGTTTCACCTGCAGCTAAAGTCGATTTATTCATTTCTTATTTTAAAGGTCGAAATGACGTTTACCCGTTTCGTTGGAAATCGCAAAATGGGCGAAGTGGTTATTCGCCAGCGTGTTGGAATGAATAGAAACCTAAAATCTGTAACAAGTTTACTGGAAAGCTGAAAAGTCAGCAGAATAAGGCTGTTAATGCGTTATTAAAATCATCGGTTGGCATACTGGAAGCTTCTACTGGCTTTGGCAAAACTGTCACGGCTCTAGCGTTGGTTGCTAAACGTAAAGCAAACACATTGATATTAGTTCACAGCCGGCAACTGGCTGAACAGTGGTTAGAACGTATTAATGTTTTTCTAAAAGATACTGAAGTAGGTTCATTACTTGGTGGTAAGGAAAAGCTGTCGTATCAGGTTGATGTAGTGATTCTGAAAATCTTTTTTGTTTTGTTTGTGACAAAGTTCATCCTGTTGAGAGGATAGATTGTAATTCCGACGAGTGCCTAGGTAATGCAGTCAGTGTAGAGTTCGATTACTGTTGCACTTGTGGCGACACTCAAAATTAGTCAATTACAAACATAAATATGTGTAGGTCGAAATTTTTTTCAGGCAACCGATTTGTAACCCATGTGTAACCCACGGGATAATATTAAAGAGTATCATTTTGTTAGGTTTGTATCGTACTGTTTTATAAGTAGAAATGGTGGCCCGACCCTGACTTGAACAGGGGACCTGCCGATTATGAGTCGGATGCTCTAACCAACTGAGCTATCGGGCCATTGAGAAGACGCTTGAATCAAGCGGAGCGCAGTATAAGCAGTTTTTTTCGCCTTGTCATCTGTTCTCTGCACAGCTGGAATTCAGTTGTGCAGAAATTAAACAGATTTGCCTATGCAATGCAACTCAATTGTAGTTATAGAGCTTCCGGCGACGCAATGCCAATAAAGCCAATGCGGTTAGGCCGGGCCATAATAAACTGCCACCGCCAGAGTCTGAGTTAGTATTTGGTGTAGGGGTTACTATCGGTGCATTTACCACCACATTAACAGTATCTGTAGACTGAACACCAAAGTCGTCAGTTACTTGTAACTCAAATGTTAATGTGCCAGCCGTATCTGGTGCGGTAAACGAAGGCGTGAGCGTATCATCGCCGCTGAGCGATACGCTGGTACCCGCGGTTTGTGACCAAGCAATGCTAATTTCTCCACCCTCAGGATCCGAAGCGGTTGCTGTCAAGCTAGAGCTTTGGCGCGTATTGACTTGTATATCCTCTCCAGCATCAACAATAGGCGCAACGTTATTCTCATCATCGCGGATGGTAACCGTTAGCGTTGTGGCATTGCTCAAGATACTGGTATCACTACTACTTAGGTTAATAGTAAAGGATTCCAAACTCTCTGAATCGCTATCATCCAAAATCTCAACGTCGATAAATTTATCGGAAGTATCACCTCCGGCCCAATTAAGGGTACCGCTGATGGCGGTGAAATCACTATTAGCAGCAGCATCTCCACCAGTCACGGTATAGTCCACTGAAATAGAGGTATCAGAACCACCGTTGCGCGACACAGCAAATGACGCTGTGCCTTGATTCTCGCGAACACTCTGTGTTTCTTCGTTAAAACCAATAACACCGCGAACGGCACCTTCACCATTAATGGTGACAAATGCCGTGTGCTGTGATCGCAGAGCGCCGCCGCGAGGGTTGCTAAGGCGCGCAAAGAATAATTCATTGGGCTCATCTGAGCTGTCTAAGTCAAGGCTGATGGAAATTGTCTTACTACCCAATTCACCTGTTGCCCAACTGAGTGTGCCGCCAGTATCATCAAAGTCACTTGAGCGAGCTGAGCCGGCTAATAAGCTGTAGTCGACACTAATTGCATCGGTACCCGTGCGATTTACGGTAACCGTTACATCGGTTCCCTCATCGCCAGAGTATTGGGCATTCGAGAATTCTACAGCGGTATCAGTAGTACTGAGGGTTTCATCACGCAATATATATAGGCCACCTTGGATATCACTGACCAAAATGGTGCCACTTGGCAGATAAGGGTATACACCCCATGCACCGTTAAATGATGCATTGTTTGAAGAACCATAGGTGTCAAAAAAACCGGCCTCAGAGGGTGAGGTTGGATCACTGATGTCTAATATCGTCAAACCGCGTTCGTAATTAGACATGTAGTAGCGGCTACCTTTGGTAAAGCCATTATGGTCAATAGCGCGAGTGGGGCCAACCCATGACTGGACTAACTGCGGCGAGTTTAGGTCGCTGATATCGAAGAAATGCACTGTGGTATTAAGACCACCGCGTTGCTCATCCAGTTCGTCATGCAAGATAACGTACTGTTTGTCTTCGCTCCACCAACCTGAGTGGACGTATTCTGCATTTGGGTATGTTTCACTACCAAGCTCTGTGGCAGAACGAGACGACGTGTGATCCCAAAGACGCAATTCGTTTTCGTTGAAATCGATCATGACATTACACATACCATTTTGTGTGTGCACACAATCACGGTCGGCACGAGGGTCATCGATGATTACTGAAGATGCATCATGGGTGTAATCATTGCGCGATGCACCTGCCAATTGGTATACCTGGTTTGGTGACGTGGCGTTGCGCAATTCAAAGGTGCGCCATGAGCCGCCATTATTCTCACTGCCAGTTACATGCAACCAAGCAGCGCGGTCTGGTAGCGCAGTGTTAGTTGTGTAGTCGACGTTACTGATATAAACGTTATGTGAGCGCGTATCGTCGGTTGTGCGTGTAACTAATTGAATACTGTTAGGTAAACCGGATAAATCAATGATAGTTAGGCCTTCAGTTACACTGTCAGCGCCAGCATAGGCATATGCCTTCCAACGCTGTTCGCCACTTGAATAATACTGATACACTTTGATATCACGCCAGGTGGTTGATTGTCCGCTTACCGAGCCGACAACTTCAGGGTTTTCTGGATCAGTTACATTGATAACGGCAATTCCTCGGCGTAAGCCAATAATTGCATATTCGTCCATAGTGTTAAGATCAACATGGCCCCAAATATCATTCGCTGAGCTGCTGCTGGTTGGCATTGCGCTCAGCGGTACGCGGCCGAGCAACGATACACCATTACATGCGAAGCCTGCAGAGTTCCCTGCCTCACATGGTGTCGCCGCTTGTGCGGTGTTCATTAACTCAATTGCATCAAGGCTGAGTTGTAATGATTGTTGATCGATTCCTTTACTATCAACAATAACATCAAACCCTTTGTTATAGAGCGTTTCTACATATTCGAGTGGTACACCAACCAGCACTGAACGGAATACGCTGGGTTGTTGTACTTGGTAATTGTCAACGGTATTAAATCCGCCAAGTACTGGTTGCATATCAGAAATTAAATACAACAAGTCTTGTTCATCGGCGATTGGATATTCTCCTTCAGCAACCAAGATCGAATCGCCCTTATTGGCCTGTTGAACAGCATATGCGATAGTCTTGCATGGGCGGAAGCGATTGTTACAGGCTCCGACATCAGCACCGCTTGCAGCAACGAATCGGGCTTTTTCTTTTTCGCTATGGGCTAGACTAACTTGACTGAACAGCGTCGCTGTCAGCATAAAAAATAGAGGAACGCAGTTACAGCGCTTTAAAAATTGCATAACATACCCTTGTTAACGCAAAGTATTTGCACAAATGTTGAAAAGCAGCGTTACAAATTAACAGGAAATACCAATTGGATGAATAGTGCGCGATTAAAAAAAACAGAGGGCTTCACGAGGTTATTGTCGTTGACAGGCCTGCATGTTGGTTTAATTAGCCTCCTTGGTTGTCAGCCGGTGGAGACTGAATCTTCCAAACAACAAGGCTTTCAGACGTTTAATGCACAACAACATATGCGTGTATCGATGAGTTTACACTATGCCAGTAAGTCATTAGATTGCGAAGATACATTCGTGCATGGTGAGCATGAGTGGCAACTAGAGCGCGCTGCTTTATTTAGCTCTGATTGGCAATTTTTAGATTCACAGACCAATACTTGGCATTCAATCGATTTATTGCAATCAGGCTGGCAAACTCAAGATGTTGCATTGTTATGGTTTGATCAACAGTGCGGCTCTGAGAGCGAGCTACCCAAGAATCAGAACATCGACCTTGATATTCCGGCTGAGCGTTGGCAGCAGGCCAGTCAGGTGCGTTTCACCCTTGCCGTTCCCTTTGCGAACAACCACCTAAATCCACTTACGCAACCTTCACCGTTGAACATGCCAGAAATGTTTTGGTCGTGGCAGACTGGGTTTAAATTTATCCGCTTCGATATGCGCACCCAAAGCGAACAATTGGGCAGCGTTGGTTGGTCTTATCATCTGGGGAGTATTGGATGTGAGAGCGCGTCCAGTATGCGCCCGCCACAGCGGCCCTGCAATCGGCCTAACCGTATTCAAATTACGTTGGAGAAACAAAGCGCCAGTAAACAGCTTGTATTCGATATAGCCGCGCTGCTCGACGGTATTAAACCTACGTCAATGGCCAGTTGTATGTTTCATCGTGATAACGAAAATAGCTGTGGGATTTTGTGGAGTAATATAAATAGTGGTTCAGTGATTAGGTGGCAGAGTGATTAAATATGTGCTTTGGGGTCTTGTTGCCGCCGCTATTGCGACCACCACATGGTTCCAGTTTAATCAGAAGCAAACAGATGTTTATCAATGGGGCATTCCAATGGGGTTTCCGCAACCCAATGTGCCGGCTGATAATCCAATGTCAGACGCTAAAGTAACGTTGGGCAAGGCGCTGTTTTTTGAGCCTGCATTATCGGGCAATGGCGCGATGAGCTGCTCTACATGTCATATACCAGAATTAGGGTTTAGCGAACCGCGTAAACATTCCACTGGCTCGACCGGGGAAGTGGTTAAGCGCAACGCGATGGCGTTAGTTAACGTTGCTTACAATGGCTCACTAACGTGGGCGCACAATGGCTTAAACACGATTGAACAACAGCTGTTGATCCCATTATTTGGTGAACATCCGGTAGAAATGGGGATAACGGGTAATGAGCATACCGTATTGGCTCGCTTCAACACTGTAGACTATCGATATTTATTTGACCAAGCGTTTGACCAACCTGAGCCCGAATGGGACCATATCGTTAAAGCGTTGGCCAGTTATGTTCGCAGTTTAACCTCATTTAATTCGCGCTTTGATGACTATGCATACAGACAAGACGACAATGCATTAAATGCTGCTGAATTACGCGGGATGGAGCTATTTTTCTCGGAGCGATTAGAGTGTTTTCACTGTCATGGTGGTTTTAACTTTACACAGTCTAGTCAGCATGCGTTTCAGCAGCTTGATTTGCGCCCATTCCACAATACCGGTCTATACAATGTTGATGGGCAAGGTGCTTTCCCACAAAGTGACCAAGGCTTGATTGAAATTACTCAAAAAGATACTGATATGGGACGTTTTCGCGCGCCTACTCTACGCAATATAGGGGTTACTGCGCCATATATGCATGATGGGTCACTCCCCAATCTCGATAGCGTCATTGCTTTTTATGCTGCGGGTGGCTTGGGTGCGGGCGCAGACAGTCCCATTAAAAGTCAATTTATTAAGGGGTTTACCCTAACTGAAGAAGAGCATGGCGATCTAAAAGCCTTTCTACTTAGTTTGACCGACCACCAATTTTTGCAGGACCCTCTTCATCAAGCCTTGATATACCCACCGAAAGTCAATGATTGAGCGGTTTTCCTCGTGCAACCATAAAATATCTTTGCTATCTTCCTCAATAGCCTGATGAAAAAGTCGTGTGGAGATAATAATAATGACAGAAAAGCCGTTTTTAGTCAGCGGACGCAACACTTTGATCCATAAAATGCGTAAGTTGGACCTACTTGTACTCAATGGTGAAGACTACCCAGCTGTAGTGGTTACCCATAGAGGTATTAAAGTTTACGACGGTAAAATACCTGACAATAAGCGCGAAGCAAAAATGATGGATATGGAACTGGTCGATGTTACGACTGGTGAAGTTTTCGGCGATGAGAAAACCCTTATTTTTGTGCAAACGTTAAACGGCAAAGAGTATAAAATTGATTACTCTAAAGTCGGCACTTCGTTGTTTATTAGAATTCACCAAGACAACGCGTTTTAGATTTCTTCAAACTGACTGGCAGTATACTCAGGCTGCCAGTCGTTCCTTATTTAAGCCTACATTCACGTCTTTGCCATACTAAGCAGGTTACCTTCCGACCTAATCGCGGGTGATCATTTTTTCTCGAGCCCTTATCGACGTTACAAATTGTTTCGCTCAGTCGTTTAATCCCAGTTTTTTTCGACCATTTGTCGTGGGTATTCTGGCGTTAATCGCCTTACCTCAAATAGGTGCTAGTCGACGAAAATCGCATGATTTAATCCGACTATATGTCTAACGTTTGGGTTGCACATCTCCCATAGTGCCTAATGAGGAAAATATTATGAAAGCAGCTACCCAACGTGTTTGTTTGATTTTAACAACTGTAACGGCAATTGCCTTTGCCACCCCTAGCGTCAACGCGTCAATCTTTGATCCTGCGCTAGAAAAAGACCTAGTACGAATTTGCGCAGCATTAAAAAGTGACAGCCGAACAGCACTTAATCGCGCGGTAAAAAGAAGTCGCCTAACATATGAACAAATCGATGAAGGTTTAGTTTGTAACGGCGAGTCTGCCCAAGATTTTGCACGTATGCATAACGCTAACTTAACGGCTAGTACGTTGGCGGAAAAAGCGCGCAGTAACGACGGCGTATTAACCGCGCGTCGTTCCGGAGAATAACGGGAACGACAAGCGCTGAACCGTAGCATACAGAAATTGTCGTTTTATCCCAGTAGTCGGTGAGTTCATCACACTGGCCTAGTGTCGGATGTGTGATTAACTACACTCAAAGAATCGGAGTAGTAACCTTGCAAATACATATAGCAGTAAGTGTGTATTAATTCCTGGTAAGTTGGGCTGCAATATCATATTCAGCCCCCCTTTTTATCCACATGAGGAACACCGTATAATCTATGACTTCGCTACTCATTGTCGATGATGAAGCCCTCGCACGGCAAGGCCTTGAAATTCATTTATTACAGCTCGCCGCTGAACTGAATATTGTTAGTTGTGGCGATTCCTATGCGGCGCAAGATGCGCTTTCTGAACAGCACTTTGATGCCATATTTTTGGATATTGATTTACCCGGAATCAGTGGCTTCGCATTGCTTGATGACATGCAACGTAAACAACAACGGATACCACCTGTGATTTTTACCACCGGACATACCGATTTTGCCCTAAAGGCGTTTGATTACCCGGTATTAGACTATTTACTCAAACCTATCGATACTGCTCATTTACAGCGAGCAATGGATAAACTCAGATTACAACAGCATCAACCTAAGTCGCATGACCTCGATTCAATAAAAAACGAACGACCTGTTATCTCGACTTTAAATCTCAAGAATGGCGCGTCTTGGCTACAACTGCCGGTCAATCAAGTGTTATGGATTGAAGCAGCCGGGGACTATATGTGTGTGCACACGCCAGATGAAAACTACATATTGCGCACCACCCTGCGGGCTCTGGAACTACAGCTTAAACCTTATCGGTTTGTGCGAATTAACCGTTCAAGTTTGGTCAATTTGCAAAATGTCGTGCTGTGCAAACCCACTAAAAATGGGAGTTACCACGTACAGTTGAACAATAAACAGGAATTGCGTGTCAGCCGCAAGTACAAAATGCTTATGGATGAAGCTAGTGATCGCATTTTGAGCAGTAAATCTGAAGTGTGAGAGACATTCCCAAAACAAATAGATAAGGTACACTGCGACTTTATCTCAATGAGGGGAATCAGTGCTCAACAACTTTTGGCGTTTTTTGACAGGCGGGATTGCGGTTGCTGCCAGCTTATTAGCAGGTTCTTGGCTTAGTGCACTATTACCCGTTAAGTTACCCGCTGCTATTTTAGGATTGCTCGTTTTGCTCGCCTTTCTTGGAATAGTCGGTAGAGTCCCACAAGCATTACAACTAACAACCCGACCCCTGTTAATTCACATGCCACTATTTTTCGTCCCTGCGGTGATCGCAGTATGGCAGTTTACCGATGTAATAGTGGCCAACAGCTTGACGTTATTTATGGCAATAGTTGTGACATCACTGGTGTTAATTATTGCTTTGGCTATTTGGGTTGATGTGTTGCTCAAGGACAAGTATGAGCACTGAGCAACTATCTCCAGTACTATTTTGGTCTGGTATCACCGTAGCGATTTATCTCGGTTCGCTGTGGATCTACCGAGTCAGTCGTCTGCAGCCATTACTACATCCAATTGTCACTAGCGCCATTACAATCTCTCTGTTGCTGTTAAGTACTGAAACTTTGTCAAATTATCTGCAGGCGACTCAATGGTTTTCTTGGTTGCTAAGTTTAGCCACGGTCGCTTTGGCAATTCCAATGTACCAACAACTCCAAGTGATTCGTCAATATGGTTGGCGTGTGTGGTTACCTATTATTGTTGGCGGCAGCGCAGCGCCAGTCAGTGCTTGGTTATTCGCCTGGAGTATTGATGCACCTGTTGATTTACAAATGACACTGCTGGCTAAATCAATTACTACGCCTTTGGCTATCGATGTTGCAGGGGCCATTGATGGAGTGCCAGCATTAGCCGCGGTAATCGTAATTCTTACAGGTCTTGTGGGGGCAGTCTTCGCACCTTGGTTGTTTCGTTTTCTACACATTACTAGTCCAATCGCCCAAGGAGTGGCACTGGGTACGGTAGCGCATGCTATTGGCACCGCTCGCGCTGTACAGATGGGGCAGGTGACGGCTGCTGTTGCAACCTTGGCTTTGTGTGTAAATGGCATTGGTACCGCGACACTGGTTCCGATTTTATTTGGTTGATAGGCTTATCATCGATCAAGCATTAGCACAAACGGCCGTTAACCAATGCAAGCGTTGACGATCTGAGACTGGCAAATTAGTTCTGATAGTCTAATACTTAAACTAGACGCTAATCTACAATCACTCGAGCGGTAAGGAAGTAGCACAAGATGTACTCAGTTTTAATCTGCGATGACTCGATGGTTGCACGTAAACAAGTGGCTAAGTGTCTGCCGCAAGATTGGGAAGTCGCCATTCATTTTGCTAAACACGGTCGCGAAGCTGTTGAAGCTTTAGAAGCCGGAAAAGGGCAATTGTTGTTGCTCGATTTAAATATGCCAGTAATGGATGGTTACCAAACTCTGCAAGCCATAGAGCGCAAAGAGCTCGATACCAAAGTTGTGGTGATATCGGGCGATATTCAGCCAGAAGCGCACGAGCGCGTGAAAAAGCTTGGGGCAATCGATTTTATCAAGAAACCGGTTAATTCAGCCGTGTTGCTGCAAGTTTTAATTACCAATAACATTATTCAACCGGAAGCCAAGATAGAAAATACTCAAGAACTCGACTCTGAAATCCGCGATTGCTATCAAGAAATTACCAATATTGCTATGGGGCAAGCCGGTGATCACCTTGCTCGGATCATGAATGTTTTTGTTCAGTTACCTATACCTAACGTGAACTTAATCGAAGTGTCCGAGCTGCACATGATGCTGTCTGATATTGAACAGCACGAACGAGTCTCAGCAGTGTGTCAGGGATTTCTAGGGCCCGGTGTGAGCGGCGAAGCTCTTTTTATTCTGAGTGATTCAAGCTTCGGTGACGTAGCCAAAATCTTGAATATTTCAGGTGAGGTCGATGATCAAATGCAACTAGAAGTACTAATGGATGCGGCTAGTTTGTTGATTGGAGCTTGTTTAACCGGCTTGGCAAGTCAAATGGACTTATCCTTTAGTCAAGGACACCCAGTAGTTTTGGGGCAGCACCAAAGTGTCGGTGATTTGATTAGGGCAAATAAAATGAAGTGGAAGCGCACTTTGGCCATTGAGTTGAGCTACGGCATAGAAGGGTATAACGTGCAGTGCGATTTAATCTTATTGTTTACCGAAGATTCAATGGAAACTATGAACTCGAAACTTGCTCACTTGCTAGAGGACTAATGATATGACTGACGCTAGTTTAGATGAATTGCTAGAGTTCCATTGGATGATGGACATGCTGCAGAGTGTTGATGTGGGCATTGTAGTGTTAGACCGCGCCTTTGAGATAAAAGTGTGGAACGGTTTTATGGAGAGCCACAGCGGCATGCTACCCAGTGATGTGCGGGATAAGTCGCTGTTTGAACTGTATCCCAGTATTCAACGATATTGGTTCGCGCAAAAATGCAAACCCGTATTTGAATTGCGCACTCGTGCTTTTATGACGTGGGAACAGCGCCCGTATTTATTCAAATTTCCCAATTATCGCCCTATAACCGGTGGCGAAGATTATATGTACCAGAATATTACGCTTGCACCTTTGGTTTCAGCGAAGGGAACTGTGGATAATATCAGTATGATGATTTACGACGTAACTGATGTTGCAGAAAGCAGAAAGCAACATGAATCACTGCAGGTAAAAGTCACCGAAGATAATGAGCGTCGCTCACAAAACGCATAATATTTGTCACTTTGGCGTGTGATTTGCTCAGTTCTCAGTCATGATGTTTCCAGTACGTGAGAAAAATGCGTAGTTTAATGCACCAATGGCGGAAATTTGTGTATGCCTGCTTGGCAATCTCCTTGTCTGCCTGTGGCGGAGGGGGTGGTGATGACCCAGCTCCACAGTCGTTGTTTGTCAATGCTGGTGTGGATCGTCAGGTGAGTGAGCTCACAACGTTTACATTAAGTGGCCAAGTCCAGACTGCGTCCAGTTCATTGACTTATGTTTGGACGTCTTCTCCGGTAATCACTATTGACCATCCGAATCGCTCTCTTTCCGATGCAACAGTAACCGCCCCGGCCACTACAGAACTCTTGCCCTATACCTTTACATTAAGAGTGACTGATGAGGCGGGAAATTCAGCCAGTGATGAAGTGGTTATTACCGTCGCTCCTGTTAATGAATCGCCAGTTGCGGACATTCAGTTGGACGCTTGGCCAGGACTGGATCCCGGTGTGTTTCCTGCTGGTGAAACACTATTGCTCGATGGCAACGGCAGTGTTGATCCTGATAACAGTACCGTCAATGCGATTGTTGCCTATGAGTGGCAACAAATTGCCGGAGAAGATGTGCTAAATGGTGTGGTTACTGACGCAGTGACTCTTTCAATTACAACGCCAATATCGATTCAATCACAAACCTTGGGATTTCGATTAACAGTGACTGACACTGAGCTGGCAACTGCATCGACTGACATTAGTTTAGATATTCAAAGTGAGAGTGACACACTACCTTTGGTTAATGCGGGTCTAGACCATTCCGTGTTCAGTGGTGAATCGATTATTCTCAATGGTTCAGCCTCTACCTCTGTACCACGTGGTATGCCATTAACTGTGGAGTGGCGCAATGATACCGGCGAAGTGTTAGACATCGATCAAGTGAATAACGAAAATACCTTTGCAATCGCACCAGAAGTAGATTCGCCTACGACACTGATCATAAGCCTTAGCGTAACGGATGCCTTTGGCAATAAGGTTGAGGACAGTATCAACGTAACTGTGCAGCAACAGCCCTTAACTGCGTTAAACGATACCGGGGTAATTCAGCAGGCTACCGAAGATCAAATTACTACCGCACATCAAAACCAGTTCCCCGGCCAAGATGGTCAACGTGGACAGGATAAAATTGCCGAAAGTGGTTTGCTGGAAAAAGCAGGACGCGGACTTGAAGGGTTCGATTTTACCCGCTTAAACCAAAATGGTGATGAAGTTGATGATGAGTCTCAACCGTGGCGATGTGTACGCGATAATGTGACCGGTTATGTTTGGGAGATCAAAACTGCGGCAGCCGGATTGAATGCTACGGACAACCTTTATTCTTGGTATCAGGAAGAGGGTAACGGCGGCTTTGAAGGTGAACGCAATGGCCCTGATACTGCGTGTACATTGACCGAGTGCAATACATCGGCGTACGTAACTGCAATCAATGCCGCTGGTTTATGTGGTTTTTTTGATTGGCGTTTACCCACGCATGATGAACTATTATCAATTGTTCACTACGGAGTGGTAACTTCGCCCTACGTCGATGAGAATTACTTTCCCGAAACTGGTCAGTTAAGCCAAGCCCCATTGTGGTATTGGACTGCACAACCCAATGCTGATGGTGTGCAAGATGAAGAAGCCCAAGCTGCATGGGCGATAGATTTCGCCAGTGGCGTTGATAATTTTTTAAACAAGCGCAATGCGGCACGGATTCGTTTAGTTAGGGCGGGGAGACCATAAATGCAGACAAAATTTAAAACAATCTTAACGGTCTTCATTACACTTGTACTTTCAAATGCTGTGGCTGCGCAAACCTGTTTGCCCAATATTCCGCCAACTACGCCAACGACTCAATTTATTGAGCTGACAACTCAGCAAATCAAGCACCAACGCACGGGTCTCGTCTGGATGCGCTGTGCAATAGGGCAAACATGGGATGGCAACACCTGTGAGGGCGATGCGGAGCAAATGACTTGGCAGCAAGCGCTGCAAACGGCACATGGGTACGAGCATGAAAGCACACTGGGTTGGCGAGTTCCAAATGTAAAAGAACTAGCCACATTGACCGAGCGACAGTGTGTGCGGCCTTCGATCAACACATCGTTCTTTCCCGATACACCAGAGGATGACTTTTGGACTTCTACACCCTCAGTCGCCGATCCACAACGCGCCTGGGTAGTCGCGTTCTTTAATTCTAGTAACTCGGTGAAAGACAAAGATCGTTTTGTTTTTGTGCGACTCGTTAGGGATGCATTACCCAACGAATAGCTCTACCGTGATAGTGCTACAGATAACGAGTGATATCATGATCGCAAAGCTTGTGAGTAAACTCTTGTTCGCGACAATATTGTTGTCGCTGTTTCAAGTCCCAATTCTTACCCAACACTACATTCAATATCTCGCTGGTTACACAGATGCCAACCAGAAGCAGATTGACGCGCTGCAAACGCTAGCTAGCGACAATGGCTATAGCTCAGTTGACGCATTACTGACACGATGGTTTAGCAACAGCGATCCGGTTATTCGAGCAGATGCTGAAAACAAGCAACTAATGCTAATTGAAACACAGCAGTTGCGCCGAGACTTAGTTTATTTGCAGGATGCTAATTACATTCAAGCATTGTTGTATCTGACTAACCCTGTAAACGCCGAGCATTTACCCGCGGTGTGGCGTAACTTCAAACCTGGCATACCGTTAACTGCAGAAGCACTGCTGTTCAGCGTAATGCTTGCCTTAATTTTCAGTGGCTGTGGCTGTGGCTCTGTCTGTTGGCGCGTTGTACGCACAAAAAGGAGCGGTAGTTTGCGGTCGACTGTCAATTAGCGAAGATATTCCTGTTCTGGTCTTATCTTTATTGCAATGGATAAAAACACCCGTCAGACTACACACCGTAAAAGTAAATTTGTAGTGATATGTTGAAACGTGTAATCAGTCTTTTAAGCCTAGTAGGTATGCTGTTTATCAGCGGCGATAGCTATGCTGGAGTGAAATGTAAAATCGACTTCAACTATGGTGTGGTGGTCAACAATAACCACTTACGGGTTTTGGAGGAGTCGCGCACCGTTCTGCAAATCAATCACAAGCGTCAGCTTTTTATCGGTGGTGAGTGGATCGATTTAAATCCCGAACAACAAGCGGTGTTAAACAATTATGCTGAAGGTATGCACTACGTGGTGCCGAAGATGGTTGTGCTAGCGAGCGAAGGTGTAGAGTTGGCGATTGACACCATTGATCAAGTTTATCAGAACATTGTTGGAACCGATCACGACAGTTATGAAAAGTTGCAAAAAGCGATGCAACGAGCGAAAGACAAAATCCGTGATAAGTTCCGTTATGCCAGTAATCATTACTTTATTGGTCCTGGCTCGCTAGAACAGGTCGACGACTTCGTTGACCAGCAAATCGAGGCCCAATTAGGTGAAGCGATTAGTACTTCTCTCGGCGGTATTTTATCAGCCATTAGCGGTTTAAATACGGGTGATGGAGATATCGAAGAGCGTATGCGAGCGTTGGAAGAGCGCCTCGAGAAAATGTCGGTAGAGCTCGAAGATGAAATGGGCTCAAGAGCAGAGAGTTTGCGCGATAAGGCTAAGTGGTTCTGCTATAAAATCAAAAATTTAAATGAACTGGAGGAACAATTGCGTGCCTCTATCAATCAATTCGAGTCATACGATATCATCGTAGAAACCTATTAAACATTGTGCATTCATCATACGAATAAGTATCAGGTAGCCCTTCCATTTCAATTCTATCCATAACATACTAATTCTTAACCGTTCTAGTCAGCGTGAGATCGAGCTAAACACGCTCTGCAACTGGTGGCGAATTCAAGGCATTGCGAATATCGTCGATAGTTAAAGGATGATTCCCTGTTTATTTTTAGTCAGGAATTCCAGCACTATGAAAGCTTGGTTAAGTCGAAATCTAGCTGCATTAACTGTAGTTGGCCCTTTGTTACTTGTTATTATTGTTAGTGTTGTATTTGTCAATACACTAGGGAACGTAGGAACCTTAGACACTACAATGGATCGCAGTCAAATCCTTCAATTGTCGAATACTCTGTTGCACGAAGTGCAAAAAGAGCGCGGTATTACAGCGGGTTTCCTCGGCTCACAAGGTCGTAACTTTGCGACCGAGATTGTTGGTCAGCGACGCAATGTCGATAACGCTGCTGAGGCTTTGAGTAAAGCCGCGGACGAAAATGACGACGTGTTGATTAAGAGTGAGTTATTCGACCCGGTATTTGGGCAGCTGCGTCGCTTGAGCAGCATGCGCAGTTCGGTAGACGACTTATCCATGAGCCTAACGTCTGCATTACAGTACTACACGGATATCAATCGCTTTATCCTCGATTTTAACGGCGTAATGGCTAAAAACACGCCGGTACCCTTGTTCAAGCAAAAATTTACTGTTCTGTACACGATTAGCTTTGCCAAAGAGGCTTCAGGTATTGAGCGCGCGTTGTTAAGTAACGCCTTTAGTGCCGGGAAATTCTCGACTGTGGTGTATAGTCGTTGGTTGTCGAATACTGCTCAGCAAGTTGCGTATTTAGATGCCTCCAGAGCGCTTGCACCTGATGAGTTCAAGCCTTTTCTCGACCAGTTTATTGTTGGCAATGCCAATGCAGAAGTACAGCGCTACCGTGATCACGCACAAGCGCAAGGTTTAGACCCGCTAGACCGCTCAGCTACCGAATGGTTTGCAGCTTCTACGGCGCGCATAAACGAATTAAAAGATGCCGAAGAAGAACTGTTTGCTGAAATTCTAGTTCACGCCGAGGAAGAAATTCGAGCTGCTTGGCTGGTTATGCTTTTAGAGCTTTTGTTACTCATTAGTATGCTAGCGTTAGCGGGTGCAATTTATACCTTAATTAAAGCGCGTCGCAGTCAATCAACCGCCATTGCCAAAGTAATGGTCGCTGTTGCTGAGCGTCGAGACTTATCTGAGCAGGTTGAAATCATTACTCAGGACGACCTCGGCCAAGTGGCGACTGCGCTGAACACGACTTTGGCAGAGTTACGCAACGATTTTGCGGCTATTTTGCAGTACTCCCAAGAAATTGCATCTGCAAGTACCGAGACAGCTGCCACGACAGAGCAGACAAATGTCAATATCGCCAATGAGCGAGAAAGTATCAGTGCGTGCCGAAAATCAACCGAAGAACTCAACAGCAGTATTGACGATGATTTGGTTAATATTGACCGCGTCAGTAGAACGGCAAGTCAAGCACGTCAAACAGTGTCTAATGGCGAAACCACGGTTGCAACTGCGGTCGCGGGGATAAAAACTACGGCCGAAGAAGTACAAAAGGTCGGCGATATTATTGCTGAGTTAGATTCTCGGGTTGACGATATTTTAGGTATGGTTGATGTCATTCGATCTGTCGCTGATCAAACCAATTTATTGGCATTAAACGCTGCTATTGAGGCAGCTCGTGCGGGCGAGCAGGGTAGAGGTTTTGCCGTTGTGGCCGACGAAGTTCGCGCTTTGGCACAACGCACACAAGAATCTACCGAGCAGATTTCAAACGTGGTAGATGAACTTACTACCAGTTCCAATCGTGCGATACAGTCGGTTGAGCAAGGTAACGTGCAAGCTACCGAAGCGGTATCTTTGGCCGAACTAATTAATAAGACATTGAGCAGTGTGACTGAGAATATGGTTACGCTCGATGAAATTGCTCAGTTAGTGTCTCAATCGGCTCAAACTCAACAAAGTGCCGTCGGGCAAATGACCGATGAAATGCGCAATATCGATGTTATGTCACAAGAGAACACAACAGGGGTTGAGCATATAGCGACAGCTGCCAACCAGTTGTCGTCAATTGCTAACGACATGCTACAACGAGTTAAGCGTTACGCAGTGTAATCAAACAAACATCTCAAGTAGTGAGTTCAAATAACGTCGACCCTTGGCAGTAACTTGCCAAGTGTCGGGCGTTTCAATCAACAACTCTTGCGCCAGCCCTCTGTTCAATGCGGCTTCAATATGGTTTTGATTTGTAATTCCTGTAAATACGGCAAACTCTTCTTTTGGGCAAGGCTCTACTAGTCGCAAACGATTCATAAAATATTCAAACGGACGATCGTCAATCGCAACAGGGTGTTGTTGGTCTAAGTAGTCCCGATTTAACTGCATGTAACCGCGTGGATGCTTAACTTTAACGGTTCGCGTGATGGAGCCTGTTGACGCGTCAGTGACTTTTCCATGCGCACCACAGCCAATCCCTAGGTAATCTCCAAACCTCCAATAATTAAGGTTATGCTGACATTGGTGATGCGCTTTAGAGTATCCAGAAATCTCGTATTGCTTATAATCGCTGGCTTCAAGTAAGGCATGACCTTGAGCTTGTATTTCCCACAACAAATCATCCGCAGGCAGCTCTGGTGGTCTGGAATAGAAAGGGGTGTTAGGTTCAAGTGTTAATTGATACCAAGACAAGTGCGGCGGCTGTTGGTTTATGGCGGTACGCAAGTCCGCCATTGCATTGTCTAAACTCTGTTCGGGCAATCCGTGCATCAGATCCAAGTTAAATGACTGTAGTCCGGCACTGCGTGCGAAACCTGCAGCAGCTTGAGCTTGATTGGCGTCGTGAATGCGTCCCAAACGGCTCAGATGGTGGCTTTGAAAACTTTGAACGCCGATTGATATGCGGTTCACGCCGGCTTGTTGATAACCAACAAAGCGTTCGCTTTCAACTGTGCCGGGGTTAGCCTCCAGAGTTATCTCTGCCGTTGGAGATAACGAAATACGTTGTTGAACCCCGTCAAGTAAACTGTAGATAGCATCTGCTGAAAGCAAGCTCGGTGTGCCACCACCAATAAAGATTGTATTTACAGTGCGCTCACCAACTAAATGTGCATCTGCCGCTAAGTCATCAAGTAAATGTGCGACGTATTCAGTTTCGGGTAGTGATTGCTTGAGGGTATGAGAGTTAAAGTCACAATAGGGACACTTTTGCACACACCACGGTACGTGAATATATAAACCTAGTTCTGGGTTACGCAAGAGTTTCTCACATTCTTTCAATCAGCAGTTTTAACGCTTGCCCACGGTGACTAATGGCACTTTTTTCGGGCTTAGTCAGTTGCGCAGCGGATTTTCCTAGTGACGGCAAATAGAATACCGGGTCATATCCAAAACCACCGTCACCCTTGCGATGAGAGTCGATTTCGCCCCACCAATAACCTTCACATACAATGGGCACAGGGTCGTCGGCGTGACGCATATACACTAAACAACAGTAAAAGTGTGCGCGGCGGTTGGTTTGTCCATCTAGTGCAGCAAGAAGTTTATCGATATTTTTGTCATCTGTGGCATCATCGCCAGCAAAGCGCGATGAATATATGCCGGGTTGGCCCTGTAAAGCAGTTACAACAAGGCCTGAATCATCTGCAATAGCGGGCAGACCTGTTTGCTGCGCAGCATGTCGTGCTTTTATGATTGCATTCTCTACAAATGTAGTACCGGTTTCGGCGACTTCAGACACTTGGTATTCAGACTGTGGCGCAAAAGCCATTTGGTGTTGCGCAAAGAGTTGCTCAAACTCTGCGACTTTGCCGGGATTGCCAGTCGCTAATACTATTTGCTTCATGGTATCTGCTTACTCGTTATGGATGACAAATTTAAGGTTTGGTGCTTTTCGATTTTGCGCTGGACTTTTTCGGACGCTTTGCCGAAGCTTTTTTCTTCTTAGGCTTTTTCTTCACAGTTGGTGCTTTGTGTTTAGGTCGTAAGCCATCGATTACACGGGCTTTGATGACTTCTTTGGTGTAGCGAGCAATTCTTCCCATCATAGCGAAGTCATGGGCTTCGACTAATGAAATCGCGGTGCCCTTTGCGCCAGCACGACCCGTGCGACCGATGCGATGCAAATAAACATCAGCAGTGCGCGGCAAATCATAGTTGATAACATGGCTGACATTTTGCACATCAATGCCGCGCGCCGCTACGTCGGTAGCCACTAGTATCGGCGCCTCGCCCGAGCGGAATTTTGTCATCGCAGCATTGCGTCGGTCCTGAGGCATCTCGCCTTGCAAATAACACAAATCAAAACCATCTCGCATGAGTTGATCTTTCAATTGTTGCAAGCGCTCGCGAGTTTTTACGAAGACAATAGCAGTAGTTATTTGCTCAGAAAGAATGTGTTTGAGCAATGTGTACTTATGCGCTGCATCATCAGCAAGATGAAACCATTGCAGAATTTTTGCCTTCTCTTTGCGCGAAACTTCAGCGCTAATTTCTGCCGGGTCTTCCATAATATCGCGGGCAAATTGACGCAAGCCTTTGCCTTCCAAAGTCGCCGAAAACAACAGCGTTTGCTTGCGCCAACGCGCTTCAGCTGCGATTTGATTGACAATACCACTAAAGCCCATGTCTAACATGCGATCGGCTTCATCTAAGATTAACCATTCAATATCACGGCAATCTGCACTTTCTTTTTCAATATGCTCAAACAAGCGTCCTGGTGTAGCAACTAGAATATCTAAGTTCTGACTGAGGGTTTCTTTGTCTGTACCGTAATTAATACCCCCAGTAATAACACCACATGTCAGTGCCGTGTTAGCTGTCGCAGCCCTGGCCTGTTCGTATGTTTGCAGTGCGAGTTCGCGAGTGGGGGACAATACTAAAATTCTTGCTGTGCCGGGCTCTGAACGTGGAAAGTCGAGTAAATACTGACAAGCCGGCAATAGAAATGCTAATGTTTTACCAGTCCCGGTTGGCGCGGACGCCATCAAATCCTTGCCTTCAAGAGCCGTCGGGATGGCTAAACTTTGTATGGTTGTGGGAGCGGTAAACCCCATATTAATCATTGCGGCGCATAGGGCGTCGTCGAGATCGAGCTGATCAAACATCGTGTGTGTATACCTTGTAAATTATCTACATATTGTAGCATTGGCATTGACAAAGTTACGCATCTTATTTTGCGTGCCTTGATCTTTGACATCTGCTGACCAAGCCGCTAGTTTAGGCCTCGACGTTCAACGATTTTTTCTCACATGTATCTCAATTATTTTGGTTTAAAAGACAACCCTTTTTCAATTGCGCCAAACCCGGCTTATTTGTATATGAGTCCACGTCATAAAGAGGCTTTAGCGCATCTTACTTTTGGTCTGCGCGAATCGGGTGGATTTGTAATGCTTACCGGTGAAGTAGGTACGGGTAAGACAACGGTCTCACGTAAGTTATTGCAGCAGTTACCCGATAACACTCAGGTCGCGATGATTCTAAATCCAACATTGTCGGCGCTTGAGCTATTAGCCACTATTTGTGACGAGCTTGGGATTGAAGTGGCTGACCGTCAGGAGAGTCTCAAGCATTATACCGACGCAATTTTGAAGAAGCTCGCTGAGAACCATGAGAAGGGTACCAATACCGTACTGATTGTTGATGAAGCGCAGCATTTACTGCCAGAAGTGCTGGAACAATTGCGTCTGTTGACCAATTTAGAAACGAATCGTGAAAAGTTGTTGAAAGTTGTTCTTATTGGTCAACCAGAACTGCAACAACTATTAAAGCGTAACGAGCTGCGGCAGCTAGCTCAGCGCATTACCGCCCGCTATCACTTATTACCTTTAACCGAATCTGAAGTTGGCTCTTATATGGCTCACCGGTTAGAAGTTGCAGGTGGCGATCGCAGTGTATTTAACAACAGCTCAATCGCTGCGGTATATCGGATCACTGGCGGCATTCCAAGGGTAATTAACTTGCTCTGTGACCGCGCATTAACACTATCATTCACCATTCAAGCGCCGGTTGTGCGAAAGCACGTTTTGTTGGCCGCTGCTAAACAAATTTTAGGTGATGACGTAGTGGCACAGCGTCGCAGCCGACGGTTTGACTATCTGTTGGCTGGTCTTTTTATTGTCGCTATAGCTGCTGGCTATGGCTTGGGAGGACTGTATGCTTAAGGTTATCCCAATTAAAGAGTTGCAGCCTGGGATGATGATCACCCGGGTTGTCGAACAAAATGGTCCGGTCAAGATTCGTAAAGTCGGCCTGGTTCGCAGTGAGGATATGATCACTGGGTTGGCCGAAATGGGGGTTTTGACTGTTGAGATTGATACTGAACAATCATTGGAGCTAGAGCCCGCGCAAGAAAAGCCATCATCTATGACGCAAAAGCTCTTACAAGGCGAATATGATCACGCCAGTCAAGTCGATACTAAGTTATCTGAACAGTTTAATCGCAGCTTGTTTTTGCCATCGGTAAATGAACTGCCAAGTATGTGGCAGATTTACATAAAGCATGCGGGCGTTATTGTTGGCGTGGTATTTCTTGGCTTAGTTGTTGGCGCTACTGCGGCCATTGCCCCAAGTTGGTTCGTCAATCAAGCAGTCACTGTGTCTGAAACACCAGCAGAAACGAAGGTGCCGCCGACGACCGTGGGGCAACCTCAGGTTGAGCCTGAGGTGACTACCGAGATCGCGGATCGAGGTTCGCCCGTTGAAGCAAACCCTATACCTGAGCCAATACCTCAAACTGTCGATTCAATACCACCCGTTGAAGAGCCTGTAGTTGCAACCACTATTGAAGAGCCTATCGCAGAGGATGAAGGCGAGGTGATTACACAAACACCAGAAACAACCAATGATGATTTGTCCGCAGTTTCTCCTGAGCTATTGGAGCGATTTAATCGAGCATTAGAAGATTTGGAGAAGGCACCGGCAGATGAAGAGCCAGAGCAGTTAGTTACAGTGCGCGATGATATTCCGCGTGTTGATCAGCTTCCCGCGCGTCTGCTCACACAGCTGCCAGCTATGGAGTTTTCAGCGCATATGTATGCCAGTACACGCAACAATCGCTGGGTCCGAGTGAATGGCCAACAGTTATACGAAGGTGAGTGGATCAGTGACGAGGTGCAATTAGTGAACATTGAACCTCAACGGGTAGTGCTTAGCTTTCGCGATGAGTTGTTTACCATGGCAGCATTAACTGATTGGTAAGTGCAAATGCCAGCTTACTCTGGCATTTGATGGATAAAAACTTCGCGGAAAAATTTTGGCAAATTCATTTTAAACTCGGTCGGTTTAACTGCTGCAACAATATCATCATCACTCTTGGCTAAATCGATACGTTTGATTTCCGAATGCATATTGGTTCTCAGGCTATAGAAAGTCATAACCACAGGGCTGAGTGGATCGGTTTTTCCGGGAGAGCTAACCAGGGCCAATTTCTCGCTTTTTAATTTTACTAATGAACCGATTGGGTGCACACCGATACATTTTATAAATTGTTGCACTAAGGCCTGGTCTAAAGTGTTATCGGCCATTAATTTACGCAATACCTGGGTGGGTGTTTGGCTTTTTTGATGAGCGCGATCGGAAATCATCGCATCGTAACAATCTACAATAGCCGCCATACGTGCATAGGTTGATAATTCACTATCTTGCTTCGCTGATGGGTAACCCGACCCATCCAAGCGTTCATGGTGGTTTTGAATAATGTCGCAAATAATGTCAGTGACATCATCGCACTGTTCGAGTAATTCTACACCAGCATCGACATGACCTTGCATAATTTGCCGCTCTTGCGCTGATAGCTTGCCCGGTTTGTCATAAACGTCTTTAGGAATTGTAGCCATGCCAATATCCATTAACATGGCACCTAAGCTAAGCTCCTCAATCAACGATTTGTCAAATTCCATATGACGAGCGAACACGCCCATCAAAATTGAGCAGCTGATACTGTGTTCAAGCAAATATTCATCAACATTTTTTATCAGAGTTAAACATGAAATCGCATTGGGGTTTTCAAACACTGAGTCAATGATGTTTTGGCTGAGATCGGTAACTGCGTCCAAATTTGCGGCGATGCCAGATTGCAACGAGCTTACAAAATCTCCTTGGATCATTACTGCTTGGAGATACAAATCGTTGGCATCAGACAAGTCATCAGTGGTTAGTTTGGTCAATCGATTTGGCTGGGCTATGGGCTCAGACTTCGTTTCTTCATGAGCTCTTGGTGCTTTTACAGTCGGCTTTTCGACCTCATTGGGCAAATGACTTTTTGCCAGATCAACCTCCAACAATTCAATGCCTTTGTTTTTAAGTTGTTGAATGGTGGCTTGTGAGTTTACCAAGCCTTTCGAGCGCACTTTTAAGCGCCCAGCTTGCTTGAGTACTTGATTCACATACATGCCAGGCACTAATTCTGAAATTGGCACTTGCTTTAACATCGAGAATCCTTGCTAACGTCTGAACTCATAGTGTAGCAAAGAATCGCAAAAACCCAATAAAACCATTGGGCTAGCGAGTCATTTTGGTCAAATTTTGTGCGTGGGTCAGATCCAAGCAGGTCGGTTCGCTTCATAGGATGCAATATCCGTAACTAGCGTGAGTGTTTGGCCAATCATATCCAAACCTAACAGCAAGTTGTGTTTATGCTGTGGATCAATCTCAAACTGATGAGAAACGCCGGCGCAGCTAACGGTTTGGCTTGGCAGGTCAACTGCAATTTCAGCGTCAGACGCCTCGTTGACTGCTGAAAACAGCTGATTCATCGCGTCGTTTGTCAATGCGATTGGAAGCAGTTGGTTGTTGATGGCATTACCATAAAAAATGTCAGCAAAGGAGGTTGCGATGACGACTTGAAAACCATAATCGAGCAAAGACCAGGGGGCGTGCTCACGGCTAGAACCACAGCCGAAGTTTTCGCGTGCCAATAGGACTGAAGCACCTTTGTGAGCCGGAAAGTTCATTACGAACTCCGGATTTAGAACCTGTTCGTGTTGATCGAGATAGCGCCAATCGTGAAACAAGTGCTTGCCATAACCGTCGCGTGAAACGCCGGTTAAAAACTGTTTTGGAATTATTTGGTCAGTGTCGACGTTGGCTTGATCCAGCGGACACGCAGTGCCAGTGTGATGTTGAAATCCTGCGTCACTCATTAGCAATCTCCTCCGTCAAATTCACGAACATCGGCAAACTTTCCTCTCAGTGCCGCGGCGGCGGCCATGGCTGGACTAACTAAGTGCGTGCGAGCCCCGCGGCCTTGGCGGCCTTCGAAATTGCGATTGCTGGTGGATGCACAGCGATCACCAGGCTGAAGAATATCATCGTTCATACCCAAGCACATTGAGCATCCGGGTAAACGCCATTCAAATCCTGCTTCGAGAAAAACTTTATCCAACAATTCTGCTTCTGCTTGTTGCTTCACTGCAACAGAACCTGGCACAACAATAGCGGTTACACCATCGGCAACCTTGCCTTGTTTGGCAATCATCGCCGCTGAGCGCAAATCTTCAATACGGCTATTGGTACAGGAACCGATAAATACATGGGAAACTGCCGTATCAGTAAGTTTCTCACCGGCGTACAATCCCATATATGCTAGTGCTTTGCGCGCTGATTCGCGCGCCACATCATCAGTGGCACTGTTAGGTGTTGGAATGGGCACGTTTACTCCGACAACCTGTCCAGGATTTGTTCCCCAAGTCACTTGCGGTTCTATATCTTCAGCGGGTAGCTCAATGACAGTGTCAAATGACGCATCAGCGTCACTGTGCAGACTTTGCCAGTAGGCTTTGGCTTGTTCGAACAATTCACCCTTGGGCGCAAACTCTTTATCAGCTAAGTAATCGAAAGTGGTTTGGTCCGGTGCAATAAGTCCGGCTTTAGCGCCTGCTTCAATACTCATATTACAGATGGTCATGCGCTCTTCCATACTCAAGCCAGAAATAGCACTGCCAGCATATTCAATCACGTGACCGGTAGCACCGGCATGACCTATCTTACCAATAATCGCAAGAATGATGTCTTTCGCGGTTACACCAAGGGGTAATTTACCATCGACCTTAATCAACATGGTCTTTGCTTGATTCTGTTTCAGTGTTTGAGTGGCTAACACGTGCTCAACTTGTGACGTTCCTATCCCAAATGCAAGTGCGCCAAAGGCACCGTGAGTTGCAGTATGGGAATCACCACAAACAACAGTCATACCGGGCTGAATCAATCCCAATTCAGGTCCCATAACGTGCACAATACCCTGTTTTTGGTGGCCTACGGGGTAAAGCGTAATATCGTGTTCAGTGCAATTTTGCGCCAAGGTTTGTAATTGACGTTGGTTTTCTGGTCCACAAGCATCAATCGCCAAAGAGCGAGTTGAAATTGAGTGATCCATGGTGCCGAAGGTTAGGTCAGGGCGTCTTACCTTGCGGTCTTTGGCAGCCAGACCTGCAAACGCTTGTGGTGAAGTAACCTCGTGAATCAAATGTCGGTCGATGTATAACAGCACTTCGTTTTGCTGCTGATGAACAACGTGAGAATCCCAAATTTTTGCAAAAAGTGTGCGACCCATCAATCTTACTCCGCCGCTAAAATTCGTTGAATTATAGCATCACCGACCTGCGCCGTTGTTGCTGCTTTATGGCGATTCTCTGCATCGAGTAGTTCGCCCGTTAAAATGCCATCCGCTAGGGTTTGCACCACCGCCGCATCAATTGCATCGGCCGCGGCTGCCTGGCGTAGACTAAAACGCAGCATCATTGACGCGGAGAGGATTTGTGCGACAGGGTTAGCAATTCCTTGACCGGCGATATCTGGCGCGGAGCCGCCTGCTGGTTCGAATAAGCCGAAGCCATCACCATTCATGCTAGCCGATGCTAGTAAGCCCATCGAACCGGTGAGCATAGCGCATTCGTCACTGATAATGTCGCCAAATAGGTTGGAGCACAGTATTACATCAAATTGCGCCGGGTCTTTTATTAGCTGCATCGTCGCGTTATCGATATAGATGTGCTCTAACTCCACATCGGGGTATTCTTGCGCAACTTCTTCTGTGACCTCACGCCACAACCGTGAACAAACCAATACGTTTGCTTTATCTACGGAAGTTACTTTCTTGCCGCGGTACTGTGCCGCTTTAAATGCACTATGCGCGATGCGGCGAATTTCTGCTTGGGTATAGCGCATTGTGTCGAACGCAACGGTTTCTTCACCTTCGCCTTCTTTGCCTTTGGGCTGACCAAAGTAAATCCCACTGGTAAGCTCGCGCACAACCAGAACATCAACGCCGCTTGCAGCAATATCGGCACGCAATGGTGAAAGTGACTCTAAACCCGGATAAATTTTTGCAGGGCGCAGGTTGCTGAACAGATCAAAGTGGCTACGCAAGGTTAACAGTGCTGCCCGCTCCGGGCGCTGCTCAAGTGGTAAGGTATCCCATTTGGGCCCACCTATTGAGCCAAATAAAATGGCATCTGATTGCTCGCAGCCTAGCAGTGTATCCGCAGGTAATGCTTCACCGTGATTATCAATAGCAAAACCGCCCACTGGGTAAGCCGTGCGTTTGATAGTCAGGTTAAAGCGTTGCTCGATAGCGTTTAACACTTTGTCCGCTTCGGCCATAACTTCTGGCCCAATTCCATCTCCTGCTAATACGGCAATTGTGTACTCGCTCATTTATACGCCCTTAATTTTAACTTGTTGTTTTTGCTCGTCGATTTGGTCGGCGAGATAAGTATTATTTAACACGTGGATCAAGGCTTTAACCCCTGATTCAACGATGTCAGTAGCCAAGCCGATGCCGTGGAAACGGCGCTGATTATATTCGGCTACTACACTTACTTGGGCCAATGCATCTGCACCTTCGCCCTTAGAGTCGAGTTTAAAATCGACAATTTCTACTTGGTCGTGACCCAGAACCCTAATAATCGCATTAAAAGCGGCATCAACAGGGCCATTACCTGTCGCTGATTCCGTCACCGGTTCACCGCCGACATTTAACGTAACGGTTGCACTTGGAATAATGTTGCGGCCAGCATTGGCGTGTAAGTAAACCAACTCGTATTGTGCATGCTCTTGCCGTTGCTGATCAAAAAACAGTAAAGCTTCTAAGTCGTAGTCAAACACCTGGCCTTTCTTGTCGGCCAAGCGCAAGAATGCGTCATATAAGGTATCTAAATCATAATCGCTGTCTTGATAACCTAATTCATGTAATCTGTGTTTGATTACGTGTCGACCTGAACGCGAGGTCATATTCAGGGTGTTCTTGTTCAACCCGACGCTTTCTGGGGTCATGATCTCGTAGGTATTTTGGGCTTTAAGTACGCCGTCTTGATGAATCCCCGAAGAGTGACTAAAGGCATTGGCACCGACAATCGCTTTGTTCGCCTGTACCGGCATATTGCACAGCTGGCTAACTAAACGCGAAGCACGAGTGATTTCCTGAGTATCTATATTGGTATCTAAACCCAAAAGCGCGTAGCGTGTTTTCAACGCCATAACGATTTCTTCAAGCGAACAGTTACCCGCACGCTCACCTATTCCGTTAATTGTACATTCAACCTGGCGAGCGCCTTGCTCAACGGCGCTGAGTGAGTTAGCAACGGCTAGACCTAAATCGTTGTGACAATGCACCGATATTATTGCTTGGTCGATATTCGGAACGCGGTTAAACAAGGTTTGGATAATGCCGCCAAATTCACTGGGAATTGTATAACCAACCGTATCGGGAATATTGACAGTAGTAGCTCCGGCAGTAATTGCCGATTCGACCATACGACACAAATAGTCAATATGCGTGCGCCCAGCATCTTCACAGGAAAACTCCACATCATCGGTATATTGTTTTGCATGCTTTATCGCTGCAACCGCCATTTCGACTACATCGTCTTGAGATTTGCGCAACTTAGCATTCACGTGTATGTCAGATGTTGCAATAAACGTATGGATCCGAAAGCGCTCCGCTACTTGCAGGGCTTGGCCGCACGCATCAATATCGGCTGCTACGGCACGACTTAATCCGCAAGGGATTGAGGTCTTAAGTTGTTGTGCAATTTGTTGGACTGAAGCGAAATCTCCTGGGGAACTCACCGGGAAACCTGCTTCAATAATATCTACACCAAGTCGTTCTAGTGTCAGGGCAATTTGCAGTTTCTCGCGTGCACTCAAGCTCGCTGGTAGTGCTTGTTCACCATCGCGTAAGGTGGTGTCAAAAATTTTGACCTGACTCATGACTTGCCGTTCCTCCGTTTGTGCATAAAAAAACCCGTGCAGTGCACGGGTTTTTTTAGTTTGCGTTAAAGTTGCAACCTACCCGTGCAGTCTTGCTGCCATCAGAGTGAGTAGGAGTA
>CAXRGW010000094.1:0-14575 GCA_964230255.1 Alteromonas sp. | reverse complement strand
CTGATTAAAACATGATGCATTAGTTCTATCTCAATTTATTCTTCATCGGTTTGAACCCTAGTTGTTGGCCGGTAATAGCACACATCTAAATTCCCCGTTCCTTTGTAATGAAAGAATGCATTATCTAGCGTTCGAGCCGACTTAAGACGCGATTGAAACGCCTCAGAGGCGTAACTTAAACGCTCAAATGACAGTCGCTCTTCGCTGGGTAAATCACTCCCCAATGACGCAGTTATAATAGTCGTCCGTTCTGCCTCTGTATCAATAACACCGCCACTCACAGACGCGTTGCCACGTATTATTGATTGCACATTCGCCATACCATAAACCACTTGCCCAAAAACACTCATGTTGCGGTCAAGATGTCGCGGTGCTTGTCCAACAACTATGTAGAAATCGGTTGTAGCAGAATCAGCCTCAAGACCACGAGCCATTGCAACAGCACCTGGGCAATGCAATAGCCACTGCTGCTTATCACTGAGACTTCGACCCGCAGGGAAACCATCCACAAAACCGGTCTGTTCCGCTAAAAACTCAGGACTTTGCACTACATCAAAGGCAACCGTTGTTGATGACACAGGTAAAGTAAACTCCGCTGGCAATGGCGATTTAAACGACGACACTTTCTCACCGGTTTCATCGCCACCTTGCGCAACAAAACCATCGATTACCCGATAAAAATCTAACCCATCATAGAAACCGCTTTTTACTAAGTCTTTGAAGCGCTGCGCATGTTTAGGGGCGAAGGTCCTATTAACTTCAATGACTACTAGGCCCTCAGTTGTTTGCAAATAAACCAAATTGCCATTATCCAGCACGTGGTATTCAGGTTGTTCCTGCTCAGCATTACTCGAAAGAGCAGCGAGCAAAAAGCCCAATCCAACAATCACTGTAGAACTAAACACCCCGTTCATTTCTCTATCTCCTTAACATTTGCAATGTCGACAAGATCCCAGTGTGATTTTTCAACCCACTCAACTCCGTCTAAACGCGCTTTATTAACAATATTATTCGACATTCAACCTCAGTTGTTACCGCCTCGCTATGATATGAAAGTAACGCCCCAACCACTTGTAGGGTTCTTGTTTTGAATAGGCCAATTCCATAGCGAGAATATCATCATATTTATTCTCCCAGTGGTCGCGGTCGCGCATATAATCGTGGAAACAACGCACGCCAGCACTCATTTCAATTGTCAGGCCTTGGGATTCCAGGTACTCAATAATAACCTTGGGCTTTTGGGGATTATTAGGATTCAAGCGTACACGATTCTTAGTAACTAATCCTTGCTCAATTAAATCAAAATTGCCATATAGTGCATTGCTAAATAACGCAGCATTTTGATTAAAGAAACTGAGGCTAATTATTCCCCCAGGTTTAAGTAAATTTACACACTTATCAATGACTTCAAGTGGCCTCGCGGTCCATTCTAAGACAGCATGACAAAACACGCGGTCGGCTGGTTCAGCGTCCAAGTCGTGTAAGTCTCCAACCACAAATGCAATTTTTTCAGAATCACAGTGTTTTTGTTTCGCTAACGCCACCGCATCTGCTGACACGTCATTGAGCAAAACACGGTGTCCGGCGTCTAACGCTAATGCCGCCATTTCACCGGTACCACCACCGATATCGATAACTGATAACGGTGTCTCATTCTCTAAATAAGGCGTTAAATGATCGGCCAACACTGCTGCGCGGATTTTACCTTTGCTGGAACCATATATATTACGCTGAAATTTATTCGCAAGACCGTCAAAGCTTTGATCGCTACTTGTCATCTATGTGTCTTCTAGGCGGGATTGGGAATATCAACGAAACTCACATCAAGCTTAAACTTATCCGCAATATGTTCTCCTAACGCCTTTGCTCCGTAACGTTCCGTTGCGTGGTGGCCTGCGGCAAAGAAATCAATATTCATTTCGCGCGCGGTGTGAATAGTTTGTTCCGAGACTTCACCACTGATAAACGCATCAATACCCAAATCAGCAGCTGCATCAATATAGCCTTGTCCACCACCTGTGCACCATGCAACTGTATTGATGACGCGTTCAGGATCGCCTTCGCTCAGCACTGAAGTCCCTAATTCTGAGCGTAGTCTTTCAACTAACTGCTGATGCGTAATCGGTGCTTTAAAGCGGCCGCGCAATGCGACGCTGAATGGGTCATTGGCATCTAGGCCCTGACCAACATCAATGGATAGTCGCTTAGCCAGTTGCACATTATTGCCAAACTCAGGGTGAACATCGAGTGGTAAATGAAACGCGAACAAATTGATATCATGCGCCAACAAAGCAGCTAAACGACGCTTTTTCATGCCGCGCAGGCATGGGTCTTCACCTTTCCAAAAATAACCATGATGGACCAATATTGCGTCTGCTTGATGCTCAATCGCAGCATCTATGAGAGCCTGTGAAGCGGTTACGCCAGAAACAACTTTTTGAATATTTTTTTTACCTTCAACCTGCAAACCATTTGGACAATAATCTTTGATTTTGCTCGTTTTAAGTAATTCAGATAAGTACTGGAGTAACGCTAGATTTGTAACGGACATGTAAAACCTATGTAAATTAGACTTTGCTAACAATAATGGGTATAAATCACATCTAGTTTTACTATGAATAACAACTAAAAGGAAATCTATCCATTATGGCAGCGTTAGATAAAGACCAAGTCATCGAAAAATTTACCAAAGCCTATACTGCACAAAATGATAAAGCCCCTACCATCGAGGCTAAAGGCGGCTGGTATAGTGTTGACGGCGGCAAAAACATGCGTCTAGCAGCACTTGATGAACTGGCAGACTCAATGGGCGGAGAAGCACCTGCTGAAAAACCTGCGGCAGAAGCAAAACCTAAAGCTGAGAAGAACGTGACTAAAGCAGCAAAACCTGCGGCGAAAAAAGCCAGCAAACCTAAAGCGAAAAGTACTTTCTCTGTTAAAGCGGCGTATAACGCTCAAATACAAGCAGACAATCCAGGCGCTATCTTACCGCGCTAATTGTTAGGTTGAGTGCCTATTGGCACTCACCCCTTATCCGCTCTTCACCGGCAAATCACCCGCTAAATTGACGGGACCGCACACCTTATCCTCAAGCAATAAATCTCTAAGCCACTGCGGTACTCCGCATTTGCTCTGCGCCTTGGTATCTAACATTACATACACAGCACTGACTTCGGCGATCTTTTGTTTATCACTGATTCGAGAAATATCGCAAGAGAGGACAAATGAAGTATTACCTACGCGCTCGCATTTCATCGCTAAATGCAGAACATCATCAAATTGAGCTGACGCAAACCAGCTGATATTGAGATTGACGACTTGTGTCATCCACCCTTGCGCGTCTAGTTGTTCATAACCATTACACAAGAAGCGCATATACTCAGTACTTGCGACATCTACATAGTCAGCATAACGGGCATTAAACACTACATTTTGCGGATCGCATTCGGCAAATCGAACACGCAAGTAAACATCGGTTTGCATAGGGCCTAGTTCACCAAGTTAAATCGTCGGGGATCTCGTAATCTGCGTACCAATCTTCACTTTCATCAGCAACCTCTGTTTTCGTTTCTTGCTCAAGCTCTGCGATAAAGACCACAGATTGTGGTGCGCGTTCAGCAATTTTCTCCGCAACAACGATTGGTACTAACTCATATTCATCATTTAATAGAACAACCGCCAATTTTGCCGCTAATACTCCCTTGTGTTGCGCGTCGGTCACATATATGCGTTTAATTTTGTTGTCATGACTGAAGTTGAGCAGCGTCTCACCTTTGCTGCGCGGTTGTTTGTTCAAATCAATCAGCTGCTTGACTTGCGCCGCAATTGAACGCTCTTGTTTAACAGCATTCTGATGTTGATTGAGTTCCCGATCTTTGGCTTGTTTTGCAGCTAGCGCTTCTTGCGCAGCTGCCTGTGCTGCATTATCTACCGGTTGCTTACGCTTTCTCTGTTTGCGCTTGTCAGCCCGAGCTTGTTTCGCTTTAGACTTATCCGCAACACCTGCTTTAAGCAACTGCTCTTGTAGTGATAAAGTCATGATAATTCTCTCTACCTGTAACTACTTTTTCTTACGCTTGTCATCTACCGACCATTTCCCATCGGTATGCCACGCTGACCAACCCGTTGCTTTGCCGTCTTTGTTTTCCGACATGACGTATTGCTGCTTAGTCTTACGACTGTAGCGAACTAACGTTGAGTTGCCATCTGGATCTTGTAGCGGCGCATCTGCTAGATAATGGAATTTCGGTGAAATTCTATCTCTAAAGCGTGCAAGCTCTGCGACTAATGGCGCTCGTGTTTCTCGGGATTTCGGGAAGTTATGGGCCGCCAAGAAAATGCCTGAGGCGCCGTCACGCAATACAAAGTGCGCATCTGATTTTTCACAAGGTAATTCGGGTAAATTTACCGGATCTTCTTTGGGTGGCGCTGGCTCACCGTTGCGCAGTAGCTTACGGGTATTTTTACATTCTTCATTAGTACAACCGAAGTACTTACCAAAGCGACCATTTTTCAACTCCATATCAGAACCGCACTTATCGCACTCGATAATCGGGCCTTCATACCCTTTGAGTTTGAAGGTGCCACTTTCGATGTGAGTACCAGGGCATGTTGGGTTGTTTCCGCACACATGCAATTTACGCGTTTCGTCCACTAGGTAGCTATCCATCGCTGTACCACAGATGTCGCAGCGACGCTTTGAACGCAACGCTTCAGTTTCCATTTCCTCTTCATCATCAACCTTCACGACTTCATCGCCAGGTGTCAGATTCATGGTATTGGTGCAACGTTCCTTGGGCGGCAAGTTATAACCTGAGCAACCGAGAAATACACCAGTGCTCGCGGTGCGAATATTCATTTCACGGCCACAGCGAGTACATTCAATGCCAGAAGGTACAGCTTGATTGGGGCGCATGCCACCATCGTCGGAATCCTTTTCCGCATCCAGTAGCTTCTGGTAAAAATCTACATAGAACTCGTCTAATACCGCCTTCCAGTCTTTCTGACCTTCCGCTATCTCATCGAGCTGTTGTTCCATATTCGCAGTAAAGTCATAACCAATTAGGTCGTCAAAATTCTCCATTAAGCGATCATTGACGATTTCACCCATTTTTTCGGCGTAAAAACGTTTGTTATCTAACTTCACATAACCGCGATCTTGGATGGTAGAAATGATACTCGCGTAAGTAGATGGTCTACCAATACCGCGTTTTTCAAGCTCTTTAACCAAAGACGCTTCGTTGAAACGCGCAATTGGCTTGGTAAAGTGCTGTTTCGGGTCAAGCCCTTTAAGGTCAAACACATCACCGACTTTAACGTCAGGTAAACTTAAATCTTCATCGCCTTTCTTGCGCAATTGGTTTTGGACTCTAGTCCAACCATCAAACTTCAACACGCGGCCTTTAGCGGTTAACTCGTAATCTCCCGCTTTTACGCGGATAGTTGTGGCATCGTATTTCGCCGGTGGCATTTGACACGCTACGAATTGACGCCAAATTAGCTCATACAAACGCTGAGCATCGCGCTCCATATCTTTAAGCGAATCAGCCTTAACATTGACGTTTGATGGGCGAATTGCTTCGTGAGCTTCTTGGGCGCCGTCTTTGCTACCATAGCGATTGGGTGAATCCGGTAAATACTGTTGACCAAATGACTGCTCGATATAATCACGACACGCGGCAACGGCTTCACCGCTCAAGTTAGTCGAATCGGTACGCATATAAGTGATGTGACCGGCTTCATATAATCGCTGGGCCATCATCATGGTTTTCTTCACGCCAAAGCCTAAACGCGTGCTTGCTGCCTGCTGCAGAGTTGATGTAATAAATGGAGCGGATGGCCGACTTGAGGTTGGTTTGGACTCTCGCTGCAACACTTCATAGCGTGCTTTCTCCAACTCAGCCAATGCAGCATCAGTTTCTGTTTTGTTCTTTGGCTTAAAGGCCTTTGCCATATGTTTGGCGACGAGCATGCGGATAGGTGTTTGTGCAGTAGTCAAATCGGCGTGAACATCCCAAAACTCTTCAGGAATAAAGGCTTTGATTTCGCGCTCACGTTCTACCACTAAGCGCACGGCTACCGACTGAACGCGACCTGCTGACAGACCGCGGGCGATTTTCTTCCACAATAGCGGAGACACCATAAAGCCCACAACGCGATCTAGGAACCGGCGAGCCTGTTGAGCATTTACTCTAGCAGTATTTACATCACCTGGATGCTCAAACGCCTCTTGGATTGCATTCTTGGTGATTTCATTAAACACCACGCGCTTGTACTGTTTTTCTTTGCTACCAAGCAGCTCTTGCAAGTGCCACGCGATAGCTTCTCCTTCTCTATCCAAATCGGTTGCGAGATAGATAGTGTCAGCATTCTTCGCCAGCTTCTTGAGCTCGTTAACGACCTTTTCTTTGCCTTGCAGGACTTGATAATGCGCGTGCCAATTTTTTTCTGGATCCACGCCCATGCGATCCACGAGCTTGAGATACTCATGTCGACGTAGGTACGCCTGCTGTTTTTTTTCAGGCAATTGCTTAAGCTCTTTGGCCGGTTTTTTCGGCTCAACTTTGCCCAAAGCCTTAGTTGGAAGGTCGCGTACATGGCCTACGCTAGATTTTACAATAAAATCTTTCCCTAAATATTTATTTATTGTTTTCGCCTTGGCAGGAGACTCCACAATAACCAGTGATTTTGACATTAAATTCGTATAAACCTACGTTTTATATTGGTTTTAGGTGCTTTCTATGAATGCTTATGTAGGCATTCGACAGCGTTTTCTTTTTTAACATATATCGGCAAAGTGAATAGAAAACAAGTTCTTATTCATAGATAAGCAGAATTGGTTATTTCGATCAGTATTTTGCTGTTTAATTTTTAATCGCTCACATTGGCTTGCCATTTGAAATGCGTATAATGCCTGACATTAACGAGAACAACTAGCAGGATTGTAGCCCTTATGCAGCACTTTGAAGTCAATTTTGATGGTTTAGTTGGCCCTACTCACAACTATGCCGGATTATCCTTCGGGAATGTCGCATCACTGAATAATGCGAACGCTAGCAGTAACCCCAAACAAGCAGCCAAGCAAGGACTGCAAAAAATGAAAGCCCTGTCTGACTTGGGAATGACTCAAGGTGTGCTAGCGCCGCAAGAACGACCCGACATTGATGCATTGCGTCGTTTGGGTTTTACTGGCAGCGATGCGCGTGTGTTGGAGCAAGCTTATCAACAAGCACCGCAAATCTTCCTAGCCTGTTGCTCAGCATCAAGCATGTGGACGGCAAATGCTGCAACTGTATCGCCTAGTGCAGATACTAATGACGGCCGCGTACACTTTACACCTGCGAACCTGACTAACAAGTTCCATCGCAGCTTAGAGCCGCAAGTTACCGGTAATGTATTGCAAGCTATTTTCAATGACGATAAATACTTTGCACACCATCAACACCTCCCTGATAACGATCATTTTGGTGACGAAGGCGCAGCCAACCACACACGCTTGTGCTCTCAATATGGACACTCAGGTGTAGAACTGTTCGTATACGGTCGCTATGCATTCGATTCTTCCAAGCCGGCTCCGCGGAAATACCCTGCCCGACATACTTTTGAAGCGTGCCAAGCCGTAGCTCGATTACACGGTTTGAATGATGATGGCGTGGTATACATTCAACAAAACCCTGATGTAATCGATCAGGGCGTATTCCATAACGATGTGATTTCAGTTGGTAACCAAAACGTACTGTTTTACCACGAACAGGCGTTTTTACACACCGAGCAAGCATTCACTGAAATCCAACAAAAATTTGGTGAAGAGCAAGTACACTTTATTAAAGTAGACACTCAGTCTGTGAGTGTCGCTGACGCGGTTAAAACTTATTTGTTCAACACTCAAATAATCACATTACCGAATGGCGAAATGGCGATAATTGCACCCACTGAGTGTGAAGAAAATCCGGCAGTTTGCAGTTACTTAGCAAACCTAGTGACTACTGACACCCCCATAAAACAGGTTAAATACTTTGACGTTAAACAGAGTATGCAAAATGGTGGTGGCCCAGCGTGTTTGCGCCTACGTGTAGCGATGAATGATCAAGAGCTGGCGGCAGTAAATCAGAACGCACTGATTACCGATTCACAGTTTGAGCGTCTTAACCAATGGGTCGACAAACACTACCGCGATGTTTTGACTGTTAAGGACTTGTGCGATCCTCAGCTGTTAACTGAATCTCGCACCGCCTTGGACGAGTTGACGCAAATTATGAAGCTAGGCTCAGTATATCCATTCCAACAAGCTTAATGCTTGGATGTGTTTTACCCATAAAAAAGGCGCTTAACGCGCCTTTTTTAATTTTCCCGTAATGTTAGTTTGCATCAGTACACAAGCTGCTTGAACCGAATGGATTTGGCGGTGGAGGAGACGTTTCTTCAGTAACATCTGCTGCCGCTATTGGTAGAGTGATACGCAGATTGTCTGAAGTTTCACTTCCTGCCGAGCTACCGAATACAGTTATTTCAACATCTGTCCATGGTGCAAACTGTTTTGGGTAGCGCAACTCAATGTTCGCTTGGCCGTTAGCGTCGGTCCTAGAAACATCATTTTCAAAACTTACTGTACCTATAATACCTGGTGTTAATTCACCATCGTTATTAGTATCTTCACCAGAATCTAAGCGACCATTAGCGTCAATATCTTCATTACTACAGACTGCGGTAACTGTAGTTTGCCAAACCTCAACATCGGCGTTCCATACCCAGAACCCTTTGCGATACGTGCCACCTTGGGCAAATTTAACCGGGGTTGATGAAACCGTCAGTTCAGCATTAACGACGGGTTGCCCGACTGAGTCACTCACAAATACAGCAAAACGTTTTAAATAAGTCGAAGTATCTGGGGTTTCAATCTCACGGCCAGTGCCAATTGATATATCAAACGCACGATCGCCCACGGTTAACGTAGTAAAGTCTGTTACCGATGCGTCGTCAGCTACATCTGCGTATACGATAACTGCATCTTCACTGCTTACCGAGTTACTGGTATATACGGTTGACGCGATCCCATTACTGTCGGTCGTCGCACTATTCGGACTAATAAAACCGCCGCTAATATCATCAAGACGGAAATTAATTAATTTACCTTTAACCAGATTACCTGTGCCGTCGCGAACGACTGCAGTGATGGTGCTGGTTTGCCCATCAGGGCCGATTAAATCAGGTGATGCGTCAACGTTAATGATTTGCGCATCAGTTGCCACAAATTCTACTTCCGCGCGCGCCGTTACTTCGCTACCAGAGCCATCAGAACCAATCGCAGACAAAGACGACAAGCCCGCGTTGTTTGAATTGATAATAAAGGTAGCTATACCGTTTGCATCTGTCTGCTGAGTGTCAGTGTTAAGCGTTCCACGAGACGCAGTTACGGTCACGCTACCATTAACGAGTGGGCTGTTGTTTTTAAACCAACGGATTTCAATTGTAGCGTCTTGACCAACCGTAACATCGCCAGAGGGTACGCTAGAGAAACTAAAATCATCTTCTTGGACCGTTACATCAATTGACGCCGAGGTGTTTAATGCTGACGCCGTTATCGAATCGTTACCGGCACTAGGCGAGGTATAATCCACAGTAACCTGACCGTTTTCATTGGTTACAGGTGAGGTATTGCTCAAAGAGCCAATAGTCGAACTCAAAGTAACCACTTGATTGGCAATACCCTCGCCGTCTGAATCGGCTACTATAATGGTTATGGGTGAAGTATCGTTAATGATAACACTTGAAGGCGCATTGAGGTTTATCTCTGTTCCCACTACATCTACCGCTACCGTTTCTACTAATGTGTCGGTTGAGGTTGATACCGTGGCAGTAGCTGTAATTGTTCGCAACGACTTATCAGAAGTCGTTAAGATTGCTCGGGCTATACCATCAGCTAGCGTTGTGCGCTGAGTAACTTGTAAAGAAGCACCTTGGTCTGCCGAAAAATCAACCTCTATGCCTTCCATTAAAATATTTTGATCATTTTTGATAACAGCTATTAATTCGACTTCATCCGAGCCACTAGACGCTAGCTGAATCGAAGAAGAAAAGAATTCCAGTGAAGAAGGTTGCTCACCAACCACAACTTGCCCTGTAGAGCTAAACCCAATCTGAGCTTCATCAGCAGTGCCCGCATTCGCTACCACTAAACCGTCGCCGGAGCTTTGCCCAACAAGAATATCAATCGTTGCTACGCCATCAGTGTTGGTTAGTGCAGTGCCGGTATCATTACTAAATTCAGCCAAACCCGCTGTATTGAAAGTAAAGGTAACTAATTCATCACCAACTGCATTACCATCTTCGGTTACGGTCGCAATGATCGTTAAAGGCGCTCCCGAGGTTAGCTGGTTAGAGGCTTGTCCGCCTTGGTCAACTATCTGCAATGCAATACTCATAACCGGTGTAGGGTCAGGTGTAGGGGTAGGTGTCGGCGTTGGATCAGTTGTGCCCTCTCGAGACACTTCCCCACCGCCACCACAGGCAACGAGGACTAAGCTCAACATTAAAAGCAGCACTCTAGGTATTGCAGATAGCATACGTTTCATTCCGTTTTCCTCGCTATGGTTTTCGTCGAAATACCACAGTTTGGTGTTTATTAAGGTTCAGGTTGATCTGCAAACTTGATAGGCTATCAACCACAACAACAATAACACACGGAAATTGCATGTCTGACGCTTCTAAAAAATATAGCCTAACCGTACGAATTTTTATCGGCATGATCGCCGGAATCGTTATCGGTGGTTTGCTGCAACTTATCGCTGATGATAGCGGAGATTTCGTTTTTAGCCTATTTGGACTCGAGGTATCCGCGTATACAATTTTGGTAGACGGTATATTTTTTACTGTCGGTGCCATCTTTGTAGCTAGCCTTAAAATGTTAGTGGTTCCACTGGTATTTGTCTCGCTGGTCTGTGGCACAAGTAGCCTATCTGATCCAAGTAAACTAGGTCGGCTGAGCGGCAAATCGATTGGTATGTATATTTTTACCACTTGTATCGCAGTGACGCTGGCGATGATGTTTGCCTTGATACTTGAACCCGGTACCGGTGTAGAAAAAGCGACTGAGCAGGCATTTACTCCCAAAGAAGCGCCGCCTTTAACGCAAGTGATCATTAATATGGTTCCATCTAATCCAATCAATGCGATGGCCGAAGGCAACATGCTGCAAGTTATTATTTTCGCAATGTTATTCGGTATTGCCATGGCGATGTCTGGCGACGCAGGCAAGCGCATTGGTAACTTCTTTGAAGATATTAATGTCGTTATTATGCGACTTGTAACGATCATAATGAACCTAGCGCCTTATGGTGTATTTGCCTTAATGGCAAAACTGTTTGCAACCGTAGGTGCGGATATGCTCGATAGTTTGGCGAAGTACTTCTTCTTAGTATTCTTCTTACTTGTTGGTCATGCGCTAATCACCTATCCTGCATTATTAAAGGTATTTACTGGTTTAAATCCGTTGATTCTGTTGCGCAAGATGCGTGATGCCGCACTCTTTGCAATAAGCACCTCAAGCAGCAGTGCGACCCTACCAGTCACATTAGAAACGGCCCGCTATAAGCTGGGTATTAAGCCGACGGTCAGCTCATTTACGATCCCATTGGGGGCAACCATTAACATGGACGGCACTGCAATTATGCAAGGTGTCGCAACGGTATTTATCGCGCAAGTTTACGGTATCCCATTATCCACCATGGATATGTTAATGGTTATTCTTACGGCTACACTTGCCTCTGTTGGAACAGCAGGTGTGCCCGGCGTCGGGTTGATTACCCTTGCGTTAGTCCTCGAGCAAGTTGGTTTACCGGTTGAAGGTATTGCATTGATCATTGGTATTGACCGCCTACTGGACATGACCCGCACTGTGGTCAATATCACCGGCGATTGCACTGTCGCAACGATTGTGGCCAAGTCTGAAAAAGAACTGGATTTAGATGTTTATCACGATCCGGACGCAGGCAAGAAGGCTGAAGATGTAGATTTTGAAGACTTTTCACATAACTCTTCGGAAAAGTCTTCGCAGTAACGAAGTCATTTCCAATTAGGTCCCGGCCTTCGCCGGGATGACGTCTTTCTTCGTCATTCCCACGTAGGCGGGAATCTCCAAGTGCGAAGAGTGCATCTAGCTAACATCGAGTAATTCCAAGGAGTTCCCGGCCCTCGCCGGGATGACGTCTTTCTTCGTATAAATGTCAATTAAAACGTCACCGTAAACTTTGCGCCGCCATAGTGTGCTGCGCGACAACCTGACATTGCCGCCATGGGCAATCATCACTTGACGTGTCAAGGATAACCCCACGCCGGATCCTTCGCGTTTCGTGGTGAAAAATGGCACAAATGCTTGTTCTGCATTTTTTAATAAATTTAGCAGCAGCTCTACCATTGCACTATCTATCTGAGCCCCCAGTCCTTGTGGCTCTATCGCTATCTTTAAGGTGATACCTTGCGCATGCCAGTCATTTTCAATCAATGCAACAACATGCTGTTAGTAGTCATTAAAACAGACTTCTTTTTTGTCCGCGGGCGCAGTCAGCTAGTGCAGCCGCTGTTTTCGCCAACGAGGTCACGGGCGTAATGCTATTCATTACTTCGTGAGTAAGTACCCTGACTAAATCTTGCCACGCTTTAATTTGGGTATGATCGAGTTCGCTTTGAATATCTTGCAGACTGATCATTTTTTCCTGCCGGCCTGATTGGATCAATTGAGTGGTTTGTACGGCCAACATACGTTCTATGGTGTCTGTTTCAAAGTTAAGCAGCTGACGCTTGCCAGGCAACATTTCCGGCAATTTTTGCGAAAAATGCCTACCGAATTACGTCAAATCGCGCACGTTAACGACAGAGCGCGAACCGTGGTCAATTGATGTCTCAGTTCCTGATTGAAAGCTTAACCACAGTTGTGGTTGCTATGTTAATTGCTGTAGCGATTTTAGAAGCGACTATCCCAGCGTTTCTAATCACAAAAAAGTCGCCCATTGATACGCTTAAAGATGCTCATGTCAAAGGGATCAAAGGCAACGTATTCCGCTCCATTATGATCGGCGTGCAGTTTATGCTATCGATTTTCATGCTGGCATTAGTAATGATTGTGTTTTTCCAAAACGAAAAAGTGAAAGAAGGCAGTAATATTTGTCCAAAAGATCAAGTCTTATTACTTGAGCGAGTTGGTGTACAAGATATTCGAGACCGCGAAGAAGTGTTGAAAAACGAATTGCTCGCCATTAATGGGGTTCGCAGTGTTAGCTTCTCTTCACAAGTACCTTTCGAGCAAAGTAATAACGGCCGTTCAGTAAGTCGTGTCAAAGGTGATGAAGAAAACGAAGTTGCTATCAACCTTAACATTATCGATTATGACTTTATCCGAACGTTCGACGTGCCTTTGATTGCTGGTAGAGACTTTGACCACAACATTAATGCCGATGCGAATTTAGACAATGAGCGCAATCAGGTTAACGTAATTGTCAATGAACAACTTATCAATCGCCTGGGCTTTACATCTGCTCAAGAATCTCTTGGTCAATCTTTCTGGTAAGATCGCGGCGATGAGGTTGAGCCATTTGAGTACACCATTATCGGTGTAATGGAAGACTTGAATCTGCAAGGCCTACAACAGTGTTAAGTCTTGGGTATTCTTAAATATAGGCGCCCGTCACAACTATGGTGCCGTTCGCATCGCGAAAGGTGCACCCGCTAAAATTGTGTCGCAAATCGAGCAAGTATGGCAGCGCGTAATTCCGGACTACACTATTGAGCATCGCTTCTTAGACGACATGTTTGACGATGTATATAGCATCTACGAAGCTATGAATGGTGTCTTAGCCGGCTTTGCAAGCCTAGCCCTGCTACTCGCTTTGATTGGACTATTCGGCATGGCCGCCTTTATGGCGCGTGGTAAAACACGTGAAATTGGCATCCGTAACGTATTGGGTGCGTCGCTGGCACAAATCATTAAATTGATCAGTTGGCAATCCTCTAATCCGGTAATTTGGTCTATCGCGGTTGCATTGCCATTGGCTTACGTTGCCTCAGGTATGCATTTAAACTTCTTTGCCGACCGAATCAGTATTCAATCGCCGTTGATTCTGTTAGCCGGAGTGTTTGCGGTTGTACTTGTATGGTTAATCATCGCATTCCACGCATTACGAGTGGCTCGAGCTAATCGAATTAACGCATTGCGATATGAGTAGTTCTATCTTGTAAAATCAAAATAAGGCACAACAATTACGTTATGAGACCTCGTAACCTCAATTTGTTGTGCCTACTACTCCTTGCAATTTCATTATGGAGTGGTGCCTCACATGTATTTACTGAAGGCAATTCACTGCAAAAGCAGAGCTATGCTGAGGTTACGACCGCCAAAAGTTCTTATCCAGGGCCAATAACAACCGACTTGGTTATACTTGGCTACATCAACCAAACAATTTATTGGTTATCTATTGCTGTCGTAAGTCTAGATGCCAGTGAATACATTCAACCAGAATGGCCTGAAAACGCACAGTACCAGCGTTATCAAGTTATAACTCACTACCAACAATATCTATCAACC
>CAXRGW010000093.1:0-4772 GCA_964230255.1 Alteromonas sp. | reverse complement strand
ATGCTTCACTCTTCTACTGTACCAATGAGTAACATAAAAAGTTGCTTAAACTCTTTTATTTCATGGTAAAGCTCGAGAAGAAGAAATGACTCACCGTTAATATAAGCAGATAAAATCCCTCTCGCGACTAAATTTCTTTTGTCATCAGGAGTATTGGGATAAGCCAATGCTAGTTCGTTGGTGATCTCTAACTGCGTTTAACCGTTTGGCTTGGGAAAAAATAGCCTCACCAACAATGCTCTTGTTGGCGTTCTCTTGATGTCTTTCGGCGCATAAAATGTCTAGCATTACGGGTAACCGGTTTTGTCTATTCTCAAAGCAACAAGAAATAAAACAGCATGCATGGGCGTGGATACAGGTGTAAAAAGGCATCACATTAGCGATTGCCGTCGGTTTTATTGCAGATTTCCCTGAGAGTAACGTGCGTAATATTGTTATAGCTTTCGTGGCAATGTTTAGCTTGTATGTGATCGCCCTAATCGTGACTGCTGTGTGGGGCGTCATTAGGAAACGCAAGCTTGCAGCCATTACCAGCGCCGGATGTCGAACGCATTTGTCAAAACTGCTATTACACCTGAGTCTTTTACTAATCGGTGCATTTGCCGGTTTAGCCATTGCATTTTTGGAGGTTAAATGCACTGTTTGAGTATCCAGAAATAGCGCCTTTCCCGCGGTTATCCTTCTGAGGGATATCTAGACCCCATTGAACAAGCCCACTAGGGAAATGATTGTGTTTATACTTCACCGGGTGTCAATCGAGCGTTCGAAATTAAGAGTCTGGGACCTGATAAAATTGCCAATACTTCTGACGATATTAATTCGTGGGAAATAAACTAGCGACTCATTGCTTCAAACAATTCAAATTATTCATCTCAATCTTAACGGCTGACGATTTAGTCTTTTACACTCACCCTGTTGGTTTTATAACCGATTGAAATAACCCTAAAAAATGAATGCTATTAATATCATAAATTATCGGTATATATATTGAGTATTAGCCGATTAGTCATTTGTGGTGTATTTCTATCCCAGTCAAACAAGTTGTGGCGCAATTTGGAATGATTTGACGCATAATAATAAGAATAAAGCTTCAAACCACAGTTACCGCCGAATGCACTCCTGGGTTCATTCGCCACAACGTATCTAATCATCATTAACAGTGGTGATGGTGCGTAGGGTAAAAATAAAATGGGGGAATAACCTATGAAGATTGTTGTTTTAAAAGAGAGTGACGCTGCAAACTTAACCGACAACCCTACAGGTATAGAGCGTAGATGCAGCGCAACACCAGCAACTGTAGCCAAATATAACGCCCTTGGAGCAGAAATACTGGTCGAAGAAGGGGCCGGAGTTCTCGCTGGTTTCAGTGATACTGAATACAACGAAGCGGGTGCATTAATAATCGCCGATCGCAGCAAGCTTTTATCGCAAGGCGATATTTTGTTGTACGTTAATGGTCCAAGTCAGGCGGACATCAACGTGATGAAGCCCACCGCCATCGTTATCGGCCATTTAGATCCATTCTTTGAGCAAGAGACTATTGAGCAACTAGTCGCCAAAGGTACAACTGCTTTAAGTGTGGAAATGATCCCGCGCTCTACACGTTCGCAAAAAATGGATGCATTAAGCTCGCAGAGTAACTTAGCCGGTTATGTCATGGTAATGAACGCCGCGGCAGAGCTCGATAGTGTTTTACCTATGATGATGACACCCGCGGGAACGGTAAACCCCGCTAAAGTATTTATCATTGGCGCTGGTGTTGCAGGTCTTCAGGCGATAGCCACGGCGAAACGTTTAGGTGCGCAAGTTACCGCATTTGACACACGTCCTGTGGTTGAAGAGCAAGTCAAATCTTTAGGTGCAAAATTCCTCAATATCGATTTAGGTGATACTGGACAATCTCAACAAGGCTATGCGAACGCCTTAACTGCTGAGCAACAAGCCAAACAAAAAGCCGGTCAGCACAAAGCTATTGCTGCGGCAGATATTGTTATTACCACCGCTCAATTGTTCGGGCGTAAACCGCCTCAAATTGTAACGGCCGAAGACATTCGCGCAATGAAGCCCGGAAGTGTGGTGGTCGATATGGCTGCTGAAAGTGGCGGTAACGTAGAAGGCAGTGTGGCCGGAGAAATCCGGACTATTAACGGCGTTAAGATTGTCGGAACCGGTAACTGGGTTAATCAGGTGCCTAACGATGCAACCAACTTATATGCGAATAACCTGTATAACTTGATTGAAGATTATTGGGACAAAGCGAATAACACATTTGAAGTTGACTTTAGCGACGATATTCTCGATGCCTGCATTCTTTGCCACGGCAAGGTGCTGCGCAATGATTTACTTCAACAGCAATTTGCTCAATCTAATCCAAGCGCTGAAGCCAGTGCTAAGCAAAGTGAGGTGGCTTAATCATGGATTCTATAAATCTTATCTTTATTCTAATTTTGGCTGGCTTCCTAGGCTTTGAGCTAATTAAAAAAGTGCCAGCAACTTTGCACACTCCACTAATGTCTGGGGCTAACGCGATATCGGGGGTCACGTTAATAGGCGCATTAGCTGCATCTGGTAGTGATCAGAATGTGTTAACCACAATTCTGGGAACCTTGGCCATTATTTTTGCCACTATGAACGTAGTGGGCGGTTACATGGTGACCGATCGCATGCTTGCCATGTTTAAATCTAAGTCTAACGACAAATAAGGGGGAGTTATGTCATCCACATTAATGGTAAACGCCTCATATTTAGTGGCTGCCACCTGCTTTATCTTTGGTTTAAAGTTACTTAGCCATCCTTCCAGTGCACGCAAGGGCAACCTCGTTTCAGCAGTCGGCATGCTGATAGCTGTGCTGGTCACATTGATTGATAAACAAATTTTAAGTTACGAATGGATTGCCACAGGCGTTTTAGTCGGCACTATTCCAGGGATCTGGTTAGCTAAACGGGTTGAAATGACCGCGATGCCTGAACTTGTATCAATTTTCAACGGTTTTGGCGGTTTAGCAAGCTTGCTGTTGGGGGTATCATCGCTAACTCAATCCGAGGGCCAAATTGCAGCCGCGTTAAGTGTTCTAGCATACATGGCGGTCATCATAGGTGGCGTAACCTTTACCGGGAGCATTATCGCGTGGTTGAAGCTCGGTGAGCATATGCCAACTAGGGCGATTGTGTTTCCTCTGCAACGTTGGTTGTATGGTGTAATCATATTATCGGTTGTGGTATTGGCAGTATTTGCGGCGCTTAATCCCGGTCATCTACCATACTTTTATGTTGCCATTGGTCTAGCATTAGCTTTTGGTATCTTAGCTACTTTACCCATTGGTGGCGCCGATATGCCAGTGGTTATCTCGTTACTCAACAGTTACTCAGGTTTAGCGGCTACATTGGCTGGCTTAGCAGTGAGTAACAATATTCTAATTGTTGCTGGCTTATTAGTTGGAGCGAGCGGCCTTATTCTGACCCAAATTATGTGTAAGGCCATGAATCGGTCATTAATGAATATTTTGTTGTCTGGTTTCGCCAAGCCTGCAGCGCGCGCAGCGAAGATTGAAGGTGAAGTGCGCTCAATGACTGCCGACGACGCCTATTACGTACTTGAAGCAGCTAAAAGCGTGGTAGTCATCCCTGGCTATGGTATGGCAGTAGCACAAGCGCAGCATGCGGTTAAAGAGTTACAGTCATTATTGGAAGGCAATGATGCAACCGTTGCCTATGCTATCCACCCGGTAGCTGGTCGTATGCCCGGACATATGAACGTATTATTGGCTGAGGCAGACATTCCCTATGAACAACTATATGAAATGGACGCGATCAACCCACGCATGGATAGCTTTGATGTAGCGATCATAATTGGCGCTAACGACGTGGTTAATCCCGCGGCCAAAGACGTAGAGGACAGCCCTATATATGGAATGCCAATCATCGAAGCGCATCGGGCGCGCAATGTGTTTGTCATGAAGCGCTCCGCTTCTGCTGGATTTGCCGGTGTAGACAACCCGTTATTCTTCAAAGAGAACACACGCCTCATCTATGGTGATGCCAAAGATACGCTCAACAACATCATACGAGAGTTTGGAGATTAACCAATCCAACTACAAAAAAGCCTCGGTTAATCGAGGCTTTTTTGATTACTATTTACGCTTACCGCTATAGATACATAATTGCATCTTTGCCTCCCTTGCGGCAAATGAGTAGTGAGCTAATCATACCCAATGAGAAAATGAATAGAGACTCAGGCTCTGGCATAAGCACAGATTGAAGGGATAGACGATGGCCCGATGGTGATCAGTGGCGATACAGTGCAGATGGCTGGTGGTTTTCCAACCGCTCAGTGGAATGCGACGTTCTACGCATTGGTTAATGATTCCGGTCGATTTGATACCGGCGGAACAGATGTCTGCACTGCGGATTGGTGTACGCGAGGCAATGTTGGATCATTGGGTATTACTGGCGCAGACAATGGCCAAAACATGCAGGTATGGCCAAAAGGTACGAGCAGAACGAGCAATTGTTACGCTTGTTTGCGATTTCCTTGCGCGTCGAGTCAATACAAGACGTATCAGAGACGAACACCGCTGTTTTTGACTTCAACTCTTTATTTGTTTAAAGGTCAGTCCAAATTTTTGTAAGTACATGCGCAATCGATGTGAATCGTTTTGCGTTTGTTTGCGCAATCTACTTTTATCGAACAAAGCACGGCTTGCTTCAGCGGCAGTAGAATATTGCTGGCAGGCTTGAATAACACTTTGCAGCTGTATTTTGTCAAAGTAATC
>CAXRGW010000092.1:0-29895 GCA_964230255.1 Alteromonas sp. | reverse complement strand
TTAAACTTATCAACCGCTTGTTTTAAGCTCGACATTTGTTGCTCGATTTCTGCCGTAACTTCAGATGACTTTTGTGTACTACTGGCTGTATTTTCGGCTAGTTCAACAATTTGATCTAAACTGTTCGCCGCTTGATCTAGCAACACATCTTGCTCTTTTGAATCGGCTACGATGCGATCGTTAATTTCGGTAATTACGTTTACGATTTGGGTAATTTCACTCACCTGTGCATCTACTCGCTGAGTTATCTCAACGCTATCCTGTGCTTTGTGTTTACCTTCATCGATGGCTTTAACGGCTTGGCTCGCATCGGTCTGTAGCGAAGCAATCATCTTCTCGATTTCTTCTGTGGAATCGTGAGTCCGATTCGCCAAGGTTCTAACTTCATCAGCAACAACTGCGAACCCTCTCCCTTGCTCGCCCGCTCGCGCGGCCTCAATAGCAGCGTTCAGAGCTAACAAGTTGGTTTGTTCTGCAATAGTCTTGATTACATCCAAGATGCTGCCTATATTGCGACTATTCTCTGAAAGACGGCTAACTATCTGTTCAGATTGCTCAGCCTGCTGTGCTTGTGAATTTACCTGTTCGCGACTGCGCTCCAGCAATTTGACCACTTTGTCACTTTGCTCATTAGCTTGATGCAGTTGTTGAAGTGAGTCTTCGACCTGTCGCAAGTTACTCTGACTTTTAACGCGAACCTCGTTGGTATTTTCACTTGTAAGCTGAATTTGCTGACGTTGCTTATCTACTTGCTCGAGGCTCAAACGCGCCATTTCGCCACTGCGTTTAGTCACATCATCAAGAATATGTTCTTGTTCTAAAATATTACCAACTACCGTTCGCAAGCTGCCCGACAATTCATTGACTTTGCGCGCTAAGTTTGCAAACTCGCAATGGCCGTCTTCATTTAAACGCGTGGTTAAGTCCCCACCAATAAGCTTGTTTAAACCCTTATTTATGCGTCCCAGCGGCACAGCAATACTTCGAGTTGCAAGGAATGCCAAACCAATAACCGCCGTTAAACCAACGATAGCGATAACGCCGCTCATTAACAGATTTGAATCAACGTTATCGAGAATTTCATTCTGGCCTTCAAGCGTTTGTTGGCTAATATCCGCAAATAACGTATCAATATTTGTTAGCCCTAATTCAAGTTGTTGTCTCGCACTCTGGAAATTGGTTTCCGCATTGGCAATCGCGTCTAGCTTTTGACGTTGTGTAGCAAACAAGCCTTCGTTACTTTCCAAAGATGACTTTAGCGCTTCGTATTGTTCGTTAAAGAGTTCAACAATGCCTTCATCATCAATCGTTTCTGCTAAGCGATTAACATAGTCTTTATCTACCGAAAGATTACTGATTGAATACTGCAAGTCGTCCATGATTGTAGTGCTTAGCTCAGCGTCATCTGATGTCAGCAGTTCTTTAACTGCACTAAGCATTTGTGCTAGTTTATTATCAATGCTTGAACCCGCACCAATGAGCGTTTGTAATCCCGGTTCGTCGTTATCTAAATATGATAAATCGAGCATTAATGCGCTAGCCTCGTCGGCATAGTCTAAAACGTCTTGACCGACAACCTGAGCGTCCGCATACAGTGTAAGATGTGTAGCTCTTGCGATGTACATTTGTTCACTCGCAATCAAAAACGCTTGCATCGGTTGTAACTGTTCCAGTTGCTGAGCATCAACTAATTGCGATAGCGCGTTTATTACTTGATTGAATTGATTGCGGTTTGCTTCAAATTGCTGTTTGTTGGCTGCGAGTTGGATGCTATCGCGTTCGTAAAATCCATTCGTGGTGATATTTGCTAGGCGCAACGCACCGGCTTGAATATCAATGACTTTAGACTGTACCGGCATTTTTTCCTTAACGACCGACTCAGCTGATTGACTGATATCTTTAAGTCCTAACCAACTCAAAATGCTGGTTAACAGCAACAATAATCCGAGTGCCATAAAGCCTAGAACTATTTTCTGAATGACCGTTAATTTCATACTGATATATTCACTACATTATTTTCAGATTTATACCGCAAAGCGTTGCATATTTTTAACACCGTTTCAATTCTCATCGTACCAGTATAACTCAATAAAATTAGACGCTTGAGGCAGATTTCTTTTACCCTGTTTAAAGATTAGCCCAATATTTAAAATTTAGCATTATCGATGAACTATTTATCGTCTGACGCTGTTAAATCTTAATAGTTGCCCTATAATAGACAACAAACTTTTGACATAGAAAAACCGATGGATCAGAACAAAGAGCTCAAAAAAGCTGGCCTCAAGGTCACGCTCCCTAGACTTAAAATCCTTGAAATCCTGCAAGAACCGGACAATCAACACATTAGTGCTGAAGATGTTTATAAGATTTTAATCGACCAAGGTGAAGAGATCGGACTGGCAACGGTTTATCGAGTGCTTAACCAATTCGACGATGCGGGTATCTTAAATCGTCATCATTTCGAAGGCGGCAAGTCAGTATTTGAAATCAGCCAAAAGGCCCATCACGACCACCTAGTGTGCTTACGTTGCGGCAAAGTCGTTGAATTTGAAGACGAAATCATCGAAAAGCGTCAAGAACAAATCGCCAAACAAAACAATATGACGCTGACACATCACAGCTTGTACTTGTATGGCGACTGCACGATTCAAGATTGCGAAAACATTAAAGACTAGCGGCCTTAAAAGGCAAACTTATGTGTGTGGTAGCTCTTTGCTACCGCCTCCCACACCTCACCAACATTGCCATCGCCAACCGGTAAACCATCAATAACGACAACGGGTGCAACTTCTTTACTTGAGCTAGTAAGCCACACTTCATCAGCTCTCTTCAGTTCTGCTAACGATATAGACCGCTCTGTTAATTTAAATTGGCTGTCTTTGATAATGCTATTAACTAAGATATGACGTGTAATACCAGGTAATAACTGATTATCCAAAGGCGGAGTAACAACCTCGCCATCAATAACGGCAAAGACATTACTAACACTCGCTTCGGTTACCATTTCATCTTGGTTATACAATATCGTTTCGTTAACCCCTTTCCCATAGCTGTCTTGGAAATGCATGACATTACCTAACAGTGACGTTGATTTGATGTGACAGCGTCGCCAGCGCAGATCTTCTTGGGTTTGAACATTCAAGCCTGTAATTTGCGACCGATCTGGCTGATTAGAGGGTGCAATATTAAACGCGAAGGCGAATACAGTTGGCCTTACGTTGTCTGGAAACGCGTGAAACCGCTTAGTATCAGCACCGCGGCTAACATGGATGTAGATGCCGATATTTTCATCTGGAAAGTATTCTATATTGCCTTCGAGTAACTGCTCAGCAATAGCGACCCAATCGCCATCCACTGTAGGTACCCGGATACCAATTTCACTCAAACCATTATTCATACGCTGCGCGTGCAAATTCCCAGCAACTATTTTTCCTCTGTAGCTGGGCACTACTTCATAAATACCGTCACCGAACAAAAAACCCCTATCCATCGGTGAAATTTGCGCCTCTTCAAGAGGCTTAAACTCGCCATTTAAATATGCAATTGTCATTTTTTGTCCTTTGCTATAGGTAAAAGCAGTCGTCTATTTGACGAACCAAGTGTTGTATCAGAAAACGAGCCCAAGCAGTATCACATTCAATAAATGTGATGTTTGCACTGATAGGCAAACTCGCCAACAAGGGTAAGTCCACACGGCATACATTCGCGATTTTGGGATAGCCCCCCATGGTCTGATGGTCGGCATTCATAATAATTGGTTGCCCATTAGGTGGCACCTGTATAGTACCTTGCACTAACCCTTCTGAGCGCATTGATACCAATTTATTTGATATTACTGGTCCTGCCAGTCTAGTACCCATACGAGAATGTTCAGCCGTAATTTTATATTCGCCGTTAAGAAAGGTCAGCCAAGCTTTGCGCCCCAGCAATTGGTGTTGGTTACCGGTACTAACACGTATTGGTCTTGGCCGGTATACGTTATCAAGTAATTCACTCAAAACATCTTGTGCGGCATCAATACCATGCATCTCTGCAACCGCTGGCTTCACCTTTAAAATATCACCAACTGCAAGGGGCTTGCCTTGATTATCCAAACCACCTAAGTGTTCGCGCATTACTGTGGAGCGGCTTCCACATGCAACCGGTGCATCAATGCCACCTTTGACGCCTAAATACCCAATTTTGCCATTCTCGGTTGTAGCCACAGAAATTGTATCACCGCGCTCAACAGCGAAAGCACGCCACGTATCTATAGTTTGATCATTGACCTTTGCTATGACACCAACACCGCTAATTGCCATTGTGCATGGTGTGCTGGCAACAATATTGAAGCTACCCTGATGTATTTCAATACAAGCACTGTTGGACGGATTCGACAGTAAGCGATTATTGATATTGAATGCAAACCAGTCCATGGGGCCACTGGGTGTCACCCCACAGTGCATCATTCGCGGGCGTCCGCTATCAACAATAATACTCAGTAGTGATGTGTGTTGGATCTGTAAACTCATTCGCATTACGCCTTTGCAATCGAATGAGTGGTGAATTGGACTGAATCTCCAACGCGTAAATCTATTGCGCGAAACGCGTCAAGGTCTGCCACAGTGCCAAGCAGTTGCCAACCGCCAGGAGAAGACATTGGATAGATAGCTGAATAGCTGTCTGCAATTGCAACTGAGCCAGCTGGTACTGCAACTCTTGGCTTTGCTAAGCGCGCAACATTAAGAGCCGGAGGCAAAATGCCTAGGTAACCAAACTGTGGAGCAAATCCTATCGCGTACACTCTTAATGGGTGTTGCTGATGTAAGCTAATCACCTCCTCAAACGTTAAACCCAGGCTTGAACCCACTGTGCCTAAGTCAAAATCATCCCCGGTTTTATAATCAATCTCGATTTGATAACAAATGCCTTGGTCGGCTTGATTCTGATTTTGAGGAATAGTGCTTAACCAACCAATGACCCCGTAAACATCAATGCTAAGTGCATCAAAACTCAACATTAACGTATCAAAACCGGGGACGAGATCACACAACCATTCAGGCTGACCGGCACTCATCGCAGCATATAGTGCGGCAACATGCTGGTTTTGGGCAAGTATTGAAGTCCCTGAGAAATAGAAAATCAATGCTGATTCCCCACATTCAGAATAATGGTCTATTTGCCAACGCGCGAGCGCTTGATTCAATGAGATACTCCCGTATCGATCAGTTCTCTCACCTGTTGTGCAAGGCTTAATGCCACACTGTTATCACCGTGGATACACAGTGTTGACGCGGATATTGGTAGCGCATTGCCCGATTGGCTAGTAACTTGTTGACTGACAATAAGCTGTTGGGCTTGTTGTATAGCTTGGTCAGGAGGTAATACCGCACCCGCTTCACGGCGATTGGTCAAGTACCCGTTATCGGTGTAGCGTCGATCGATGAACGCTTCAAATTGAAGCTGCAAATCATATTTTTCAGCTTCTAGTGCAAAGTCCTGCTGCCAAAGCCCGGCTTGCAACATTAAATGTAAATCCCCGAATTCAGCAACTACCTTCATAACAGTTGTGCGAATACCGCTATCCTTGACGAGATCATTGTATAGCGCACCGTGTGGCTTAACGTACTCCAGTTTACCGCCATGCAGCTCGCACAAACCTCGTAGAGTTGCAATTTGATAACGCAGGCATGCCTCTAATTCGGGCGCACTCATGGCAATATGTCGACGACCGAAACCCACCAAGTCAGGATAACTTGGATGTGCGCCAATACTGACTTTGTGCTCAATTGCATGTTTTAACGCATTTTCAATTGCCAACGGATCGCCGGCATGAAATCCGCAAGCAATATTTGCTTGGTCGATAACTTCCATGATGGCTGGCTCGACTGACATTGTCCAAGCACCGAAATCCTCGCCTAAATCACAATTAAGCTGCATTTTTTGCTTCAAATTTCTGATTCCGTTTTAGGTTTGCCCGCATGTTGCGTATGATATTACGATGTTACCAAAAGAAAACTCAAACAATGATTAAAATTGGCGCAATCAATCGATTATCTGTCGCTGAAGAATTGCCCTTTGCTTGGCAGTTACAAGACAGTTCAGGTGAGCAAACTGCCCTTTTAGCAAATGTAAAAGCCCCACAAAATATTAAACTAGGCATGCAAATCGACGTGTTTGTCAGTTATGACGAAAATAGTCAATTAAGTGCTACTACGCAAACGCCAAAAGCCAATGTAGGTGAGTTGAAAAAGCTCAAAGCTGTCGGAGTTACCGAATTTGGAGCATTTTTTGATTGGGGCTTAGACCGCGACCTGCTGGTTCTCAAACGCGATCAGGAACGTCCTATAGCTGAGGGCCTAGAATACTTCGTCCATGTTTATCACGACCAAGAGTCGCAACGGATCCTAGGCACTACAAGACTACATTATTTTTATCCTGAAAAAGTCAAAACCGAACGCCCATTAGAGGCCAAACAGCAAGTAGCTGCCAAAGTTTATGCAAAAACAGATCTCGGCTTTAAGGTTATCATTGATGACTATTACCTCGGTTTGTTGTTCCATTCTGAAGCATTAACCAAACTAAAAGTCGGCGATGTTTTTAAAGGCACCGTCAAGCAGTTGCGTAGTGACGGCAAGATAGACATAACCATGCATCAAGACGGTCATGCCGCGCGGCGCTCGCTTGAAGAGATGATCGTAGATGACTTAGAAGCCCATGGCGGTTTGTCATCGATTACTGATAAAAGTAGCCCTGACGAAATATATGCACATTTTAAGGTGAGTAAAGGCGCGTATAAGAAAGCGATCGGAACGCTATATAAACAAAAGAAAATAGAAATTAGCAAAACCAGTATCAAATTAGTGGAGAAGTAGAAATGCAAGCAAAGGTTGAATGGCGTGGTGGACTCTCATTCTACGGCAAAACAGACAGTGGTTATGAAGCAACAATGGATGGTGATGGCCAATGCATTTCTCCGATGGAATCTGTGTTAGTTGCTGTTGGCGCTTGCTCTTCAGTAGATGTTGTTGAAATCTTGCGTAAAGCGCGCCAAGACTTGCAAGGCTGCTATTGTGAACTTTCAGCTGAGAGAGCGGCTGAACCACCACGCGTGTTTACTAAGATCCACGCTCATTACGTGGCAAAAGGTAGCGATATCAAGGAAAAACACTTAGCACGTGCAGTTCAATTATCAGCAGAGAAATATTGCTCTGTCATGCTTATGCTGCATGAAACTGTCGAAATAACAACCAGTTACACAATCGAAACAGCGTAGTTGCAAATTAACCAACATCCTTGCTTTTGGATGGCGAATTTATTCACTAGATGGTCAAATTCGCCACCAACATAATTCACATGCATTCATCGCCCTCCCTAAAACCCACCTAAGTAATTGTTATTATAATAATTTTAATATTCATAAAAAACTGGCACAGCTGATGCTCTATGACGCGTATACATACAATAGGGCTAACACTATGACATTCTCAAACGCATCAAACAGCTTTAAAACCGCATTATTACTTTCAACAGTTTTACTCAGCACTGCGCTACTTAGCGCTTGTGGAGAGGCCGACGCCAACGCAGCTGAACAGGTCGAAGGACAGGAAGAGCAAGTCGTCGCTATCCCAGTGGAAGCACAAAGTGTTCACCAAGGTGACATCAGCAGTCACTATGCCACGACTGCAGTCTTAGAAGCCAAGGAAGAGGCATTTGTTGTTGCACGTGCTTCAGGAATCATCGATGGAATTTACGTTGAAGAAGGTGATTATGTTGAAAAGGGTCAGGTCTTGGCAACGTTAGACGCCCAACGTTACGAACTGAACCTTCAACGTGCGCGTGCCGAACTTGTTGGCTTGGAACAGGAATTGGCAAAAATTAAGCAAGTCCATCAGCAAAATGTTGTTAGCGACGATGTAATTGACAAGTTAACTGCGCAATATACTGCGGCAAAAGCATCATTAGCCATTGCAGAGTTAGATTTAGAAGAAGCGACTATTACTGCCCCCATCAGCGGTTACATTGCTGAACGCAACGCTAAAGTGGGTAATTTAACAGAAAGTTTCCAGCGCGAAAGAATGTTCCACATCGTACAACAAAAAGAACTACTTGGTATCGTGCACTTACCAGAAAGAGAATTAACCAACATTCGCACTGACCAAGTTGCTTCATTGTCTATTGCCGCAATCGGCAATCAATCGGTAAACGCTTATGTAGAACGCATCAGTCCTGTTATTGATTCGGCAACCGGTACTTTTAAAGTAACCCTACGGGTGCCAAATCCGGATAACATTTTACTCGCCGGTATGTTTGCAGAAGTTGCCCTAGAATATGCAACCCATCAGAACGCTACTTTGTTACCTCGTCGTGCATTGTTATCAATAGACAATACCGACAGTGTCTTTGTTATCACAGATGGTGTTGCCCAGAAAGTCAGTGTAACCACGGGCTTCCAAGACGCGCAGCATGTAGAAATTTTGTCTGGTCTATCAGGCTCTGAAATGGTAGTTACCGCTGGGCATCACAATTTAAAAGACCAATCACCAGTTGAAATCATTGCAGCTAACAAGATCGGCTAACGCCGACTCTACACGAGAAGGATTTGAATTATGAAAATCGTGGATTTAGCCGTTAAACGCCCAGTAGCAATCAGCATGTTTACCTTTGCTATTTTGCTATTCGGTATGGTTTCACTATCGCGTTTATCGATCAGTTTATTACCGGAACTATCCTACCCTACCCTCACTATTCGCACAGATTACGCGGGAGCGGCTCCAGTTGAAGTCGAACAGTTAGTCTCAAAGCCTATCGAAGAAAGTATTGGGGTTGTAAAAGGGATCCGCAAAGTCACCAGTACATCACGTCCAGAACAGTCTGATATTGTCCTAGAGTTTAGTTGGGGCACAGATATGGACTTTGCCAGTCTTGAAGTTCGAGAAAAACTCGATGTGTTGTTCTTACCTCTAGATGTCGATAAGCCGCGGTTGTTGCGCTTCAATCCAACCCTCGATCCAATTATGCGTTTGGGCTTGGGCTTTGCTGAAGGCAATCAGCAATCATCAGTTACCGCCTTAAAACAGTTGCGTTTGTATGCTGAAGAACAAATCAAACGTCACTTGGAATCGATTGAAGGTGTTGCATCTGTGCGAATCGGTGGTGGACTTGAGGATCAAGTGCAAATTCAAGTCGACCAAACACGCGCAAGCCAACTAAACATCGATGTTGCCACTGTAGTGCAACGTTTAGAGCAAGAAAATGTCAATGCTGCTGGCGGCCGAATAGACGATGGTGCCCAAGCGTTTCTGGTGAGAACGATTAATCAATTCGGTACTTTAGAAGATATTGAAAACTTGTATATCGCTACGCGTGAAGGCCGCAGTATTCGCTTATCAGATATTGCAACAGTGTCATCGGCATACAAAGAACAAGATTCAATGACTCGTTTCGATGGCCTTCAAGGTAGTGAAATTGCTATTTATAAAGAAGGTGATGCCAACAGTGTAACTGTGGCAGAACGTGTTCAACAAGCGCTGCAGGGCGCACAAGACCAATTACCTGCAGGTTATCAGTTGTCATTAGTCTACGACCAAAGCGAGTTCATCGGCCAAGCAATAAGCGATGTCCAAAGTGCAGGTATTATCGGTGGCGTACTCGCCATGTTGATCATTTACCTATTCTTGCGCTCATTTTGGCCAACATTAATAATTTCAGTGTCAATTCCGGTTTCAATCATAGCTACGTTCAACTTAATGTATGGCAACGATATTTCGTTAAACATAATGAGTCTTGGTGGCATAGCATTGGCTATCGGTTTACTGGTCGATAACAGCATCGTGGTGCTGGAAAACATCGATCGCAAAAAGCGTGAAGGTGCAGATAATGAAACAGCTGCGGTTGGTGGAACAAAACAAGTATCCAGTGCTATTTTGGCTTCGACATTAACCACAATGGCGGTATTTTTCCCGTTGGTTTTCGTTGAAGGTATTGCCGGTCAGTTATTCCGCGATCAAGCATTAACTGTGACCTTTGCCCTGTTAGCTTCATTGATTGTGGCATTAACCTTAATCCCGATGCTAGCGAGCCGAACCCGTAAGCAAGAACTCGCGCACGAGGATACTTTTGGCAATAAAGAAAAGGCAAAAATCGGTGATTTGAAGGGATTTGCAAAAGTTAGAGCGATAATTGCCTTGCCGTTTAGCAAGCTGATTTGGGTCGTGTTTATTGCACTACCTGGCGCAGTCATTACCTTATCTATTTTCTCCTGGCGCCTGATCAGCAAAGGTTTGCACTGGGCATTCAAACCGCTTGTGTGGTTGTTTACTGTCTCGTTTAACGGCTTACAGAAACTTTACTCTACCGCCTTATCAATGGCTTTGAGATCACGTCTGGCAACCTTTGCAGTGTTAGTTACTTTAAGCCTTAGCGCGCTATTGCTAGTTCCACGCTTGGGTATGGAACTGATTCCGCGCATGGCCCAACAAGAGTTCTATGTAGATATCAACCTACCCGCTGGTAGTCGTTTGGATACCACTGACGCAACGCTTAACCAAATTGCCAACTATGCGCAAACCCTTGATGCTGTTGAGCGCACGTACTCGCTTGCTGGTACTGGTAGCCTAGTATCAGCATCGCCTGAACAAGGCGGTGATCATTGGGGCAAGATTAACATTGTGTTGCGTGAAAGTGTTGATAAAGCCGCCGTTGCAAATACTCAAGAGCAATTGCGCCAATATGTTGCTCGATTACCCGGTGTAACGGCCAAAATCGCATACCCCGAACTGTTTAGTTTTGCCGCGCCTATTCAAATAGAAGTGAGTGGCTATGACCTCGATACCCTGCAGTCTCAAGGCCAAATCATTGCCGCTTCATTAGCCGATAACGATAGATTCACAGATATCAGCACCACCCTGCGTCCGGGTAACCCTGAGCTTTCGATCAGTTTCAATCACGCATTGTTGAATCAGTTGGGCCTTAATGCGGCTACGGTTTCTCAAGTTATAGCAACCAAGATCGGCGGTGATGTAGCAACCCAATACAGTATCGAAGATCGCAGGGTTGATGTGTTGGTTCTCACTAATGAACGCCAACGCGATACGCTTGCAGACATTGGTAACATTATTATCAACTCAAATGCAGTTGAGCCCATTCCGCTTAGCGCAGTAGCTGAACTTAGAATGGACATAGGCCCGAGTGAGATAACTCGTGTCGGACAACAACGTGTTGCCGTTGTGACTGCAAACTTGGCATACGGTGATGTTCAACAAGGTGTAGTCGCAACGCAAGCAATCCTAAGCGAGCACACTTTACCGGTCGGGTTCACTGCGCGCATTGCAGGTCAAAGCGAAGATATGCAAGCAAGTTTTACCAGCTTACAGTTCGCATTAGCACTAGCTGTATTTTTAGTCTACCTGGTGATGGCTTGTCAGTTTGAGTCCTTGTTCCAGCCACTATTGATACTGATTGCCGTCCCTCTTGCTGGTGCGGGTTCAATTTACGGCTTATGGCTTACCGGTACTAACGTTAGTGTGGTGGTATTTATTGGTTTAATCATGCTCGCCGGTATCGTTGTGAACAACGCTATTGTACTCATCGATCGCATTAATCAGTTGCGTAGCGAAGGTATTGCTAAAACCGATGCAATTCATCAAGCAGCTGTACAGCGTTTGCGCCCCATCGTTATGACAACACTCACCACGATCCTCGGTTTACTGCCCATGGCGCTGGGGTTGGGTGAAGGTGCAGAAGTCCGCACACCGATGGCGATCACAGTAATATTTGGCTTAATGTTTTCGTCAATGTTAACGCTGATTTTACTGCCAATTATGTATTCGCTATTTGAACGTAAAAATTTCACTAAGCTACAGTCTCGCAACGCAACAAATACAGCCACTGGAGAGCACGTTTATGGATAAGTTTGGTAGCGCAGGGGCTGCATTGGCGAGGTTTGCCATGCGCAAACCCGTCACTGTTTGTATGGTGTTCTTAAGTCTGATGGTTTTCGGGGTTATTTCCGGCCGATTATTACCCTTGGAGAAGTTTCCTGGCATCGACATACCAGAAATGCTTATCCAGATCCCCTATCCCAATTCGACGCCCGCGGAGACAGAACGCATGATCACCCGCCCGGTCGAAGAAGCGGTAGCTACTATGTCTGGTATTAAACGCATGTTTGCCAATAGCTTTGAAGACCGTGCAGAGCTATATATTCAGTTTGCTTGGGATGAAAATATCAAAGCGAAAAGTATCGAAGCGAGAGAGAAAATCGATGCCATTCGCCACTTACTTCCCGATGATGTCGAACGAATTCTCGTATTTAAGTTTAATACTAATGACATGCCGATTTTCCAACTACGGGTTTCTAGCGAACGTGACTTGTCAAATGCTTATGACTTGTTAGATCGCAACCTCAAACGCCCCATTGAGCGAGTTGCGGGCGTATCAAAAGTTGAACTTTACGGCGTACTTAAAAAAGAAATCGTCATCCGCATTTCACCTGAACGCGTTGCTGCACTCAATGTTGATGTTAATCGTTTAAGTGAGACTCTGCGCAATGCCAATTTCTCAATGAATGCCGGCCACATATACGATTTAGGGCAAAAAATTTCGTTGATGCCACAAGGTGATTTCCGCAGCCTTGATGACATAAGAAACCTGATTGTTCGCAATGGCATCCTGTTATCAGACATTGCCGAAGTAAATTATGAAACACCAGAGCGCAATGAAGGACGTCACCTCGACCAAACCTATGCGGTGGGCTTTAATATCTATCGCGAATCTGGCAGTAACTTGGTCGAAGTATCTGACCGCGTTATGCGTGTAATAGAACAGGCTAAAACCGACCCTGCGTTCGACGGTATTAGTCTGTTTGTTATGGATGACACCGCAACATCAGTGACGGATTCGTTAAGTGACCTGATTGCAGCGGGTTTGCTGGGCGCGGCCCTATCAATTGCCATTCTGTTTGTTTTTTTGCGTCAATTAACCACGACTTTGGTGGTGGTTTTATCAGTGCCGTTTTCAATATGTATCACACTTGGCATGATGTACTTATTCGGATACTCATTAAACATTTTGTCATTGATGGGTTTAATGTTGGCCGTGGGTATGTTGGTAGACAATGCGGTTGTTGTCACCGAGAGCATATTCCAAGAAAAACAGAATGATCCCAATGCTCCAGACGCAACTGAAAAAGGCGTTAGCAAAGTTAGCTTAGCCGTTATTGCCGGCACAGCTACAACAGCGATCGTATTCTTGCCAAACATCGTCGGCGTTAAAATTGATGTCACGGTGTTTCTCGAGCATGTGGCAATAGCAATTTGTATTTCGTTATTTGCCTCATTGCTAATTGCGCAAACGCTAATTCCCTTACTCGCCAGTAAGATTAAGCCGCCTAAGCCGCGCAGCAAAGATACACAATCGGGTAAATGGCTACAGCGGTATAAAAACATACTCCGCTGGACTATGAACAAACCAGGAAAAGCATCGTTGATTGCCGTACTTATCCTATTGAGTACCGCTATTCCAATGCAATTTGTTACCCAAAACGGTGATGGTAACAACGACGACGAGCGCATTTGGTTGAACTACCATATGCAAACCAATTACACCTTGGAAGAAGTAGAGAAAACCGTCACTAAGATGGAAGAGTATTTGTATGCGAATAAAGAGCGCTTCCACATCAAACAGGTTTATACCTATTTCAACCCAGGGTTTGCGGTATCGGGGATAACCTTAAATGAAGATTTACCTATTCCAGTAAGTGAACTCAAGGAAATGATGCGCGAAGAAATGCCGCAATTTGTGCGTGCCCGCCCCTCATTCCAGTGGGATACTAGCAATGGTGGTGGAGTCAAAATAACCTTACTCGGAGAATCTTCAGATCGGTTGTTAGCCCTATCTGAACAAATCGTACCGATCTTGGCCAATATTGATGGCTTGTCTGATGTGCGCGCGGATACTGGTGCTATGCGGGAAGAACTGCAAATTCGCGTTGACCGCGATAAAGCGTTTCAATATGGATTAAACACATCAGAAATCGCTAATATTGTCAGTACCGCCTTACGTGGATCAAATCTACGCACATTCCGCCACGATCCATCCGGTGAAATTGATATACGTTTAATGTATGGGCGTGACTTGCAATCGTCGTTGAGCAAATTGAAAGGTCTGGTATTGCGCCGTAATGGTTTACAACAAGTTACACTGGATCAAGTTGCTGATATTCAAGTTACCCAGCAATTATCTCAAATCGGTCGCAGTTACCGTCAGACTGCTTTGAGCATTGGTGCTAACTTAGAAGAAGGCTTCACAATTGAACAAGCGCGTGATCAAATTCAGCGTACGTTAGACTTTATCGAGTTACCTACCGGATATCGGTGGACCTTCGACGGCAGTTTCAATCGTCAAGATGAAGCCAGCGCAGTAATGCAAATGAACATGCTACTCGCGATATGTATGATCTATGTCGTTATGGCTGCCTTGTTCGAATCGCTTCTATTACCAACAGCTGTTATTACCTCGTTGTTGTTCTCATTTACTGGTGTATTTTGGGCGTTTTTCCTGACCGGTACACCAATGTCGATAATGGGCATGATAGGCATGCTTATTCTAATGGGGATCGTGGTAAACAATGGAATTGTATTGGTCGATAGGATCAATCAACTGATAAACCAAGGAATTTCACTGTTTGACGCCGTGGTCGAAGGCTGTGCCAGCCGTGTAAGACCTATTCTCATGACTGTCGCAACTACCGTGTTAGGCCTTGTTCCGTTGGCAATGGGCGCTACGCGGATTGGTGGTGATGGTCCTCCGTATTCGCCGATGGCGATTGCCATTATAGGTGGCTTGGTATTCTCAACCTTAACCAGTTTGGTGCTGGTGCCTCTTGCCTATGTGTTATTGCTCAAGATGCGTTACCGCTATGCAACGCTATGGCGTCAATGCAGAGGATATATTGGCAAATTCGTTTCGGCATAAGCCCCAAAAAAAGCCCGCAAATGCGGGCTCTTTGACATTAACCACTAACCTAAAATTATTCGTATTTGCGCTCACGCTTCACTTCGATAGCGTCAATATATGCATGCCAACTCGCATAACCGATCAACGGCATTAAGAAAATAAAACCAACGAATCCGGTAACGAAGCCCAATGCTACTGCGGTGAAGATTATTCCACCCCAAATAAACATTGGCACCTTATTAACCCAAACGGCGTTCATGCTAGTTAACACTGCTGTGGCAATATCAACCTTACGCTCCATTAGGATCGGCTGAGTAAATGCACTAATGAAAAACACCAGCATAGTGAATCCCGCACCAACAACAGTACCAAACGCCAAGAACGGTAGTAAATTCTCTAGCGTAGTATCTAAATAGGTTGGATATAGAGCATGAATCAACGATGCCACGCGAAGCCAGAAAATCATCAATATCATCAACATCAAGCCAAAGCCCCATTCGTTTACTGCGTTGCGACTTATCGCTCGCAAAGAATGGCGTAAGCTGGGCTTATGACCTTTTTCATGCTCCCAACTCACGTCGTAAAGTCCAGCTGCAAGGAAAGGCCCTATTAGCATAAAACAAACAATTGCTGGCATGATAACTAAGTGCCAACCCGTCAGTTGTACCAAGTAAACAATTGTCCAAGGGATAATCGCAAATATCACTCCGTAAAAAACACTCAAACCCGGTGTACGGAAGTAGTCGCGCAATCCGAGCGATAACCACTTAATGGGGTCACCAACATCTAACTCCTTACAGGGAATAACACGTGCTATTTTACTTTCAGTAATGGCATTTTTAGGCGTTTCTTTGAAATGATGCGACATAGCAATTTCCTTATGATTCCGGCAGCATTATAACCGAACAAAGTGGTTATGAGACCGTACCGACATTAATACGTGAAGACGAAGCAAATTAGTTCACATTTTATTAACAGAGTATAGTGAAAACAGAATGAAATTCTAAAATTGCGTAGAAAATTTACGAAGTTCTAATCGGCTGCCAATAAATTTTAGTACCAAACGCGTCGAGCAAAGCTGCATTTAGTTCTGCAAATCGCGTAATTTGTCGGTCTCCACCTGTGACGCAGTGCATTGTAAATCGATGACAGTTATTACTAATTAGGTCGTATTCACTGTATTCGAATATACGTGAAGTAGCGGCTTGTGCGGTGTTGGGATTTACTAGCGGGCGCAGACTCTTATCACAGGCTACAAATATCGTGTTACCACTGCGCTCTTCTAAAAATCGTTCTGGCGAGATCCCGCGGATCAAACCATTACCGCGCAGCTCTATGATGCTATTGTCAACCCAAATGCCGGTGTGTTGGAACACTTCGTAGATCCCACAACAAACTACTGCACCATCTACAGGCATCACACTGCGCTTGCACTCGCCAGGAAAATGATCGATATACCCCTGCGATTTTTGGAATTCTCGTGTCAATTTAGTACCGGCGTAAAGCGCTGCTGCGCCGGCACCAAGCCAAACTAAAGGTAACGGCATACGGACCTCCTATACATCTTATATTAAGTGTAATTTTGGTGTTTTTTTATGCAAGGAATAAGTTGTAACGGATTTTTACAGGGATTTGGCAATAAGTGCTTAACAGCAACGGTACGCGTGTATTAATCTGTTCTGCAAAGCCAAGGAAGTACTCATATGATCACTGTTACTAAATCCCGCAAGCTCGACAACGTTTGTTATGACATTCGCGGCCCTATTGCTGAACGCGCACGTAAGTTAGAAGACGAAGGACATCGGATTTTAAAGCTCAATATCGGCAACCCGGCCCCGTTTGGCTTTGATGCGCCAGACGACATCTTAAAAGACGTGATCCGCAATCTACCTAATGCTCAAGGCTACTCAGATTCAACCGGAATTTATGCCGCACGTGTCGCAGTGATGCAGTATTACCAATCTAAAGGCGTGCGCAACACAGCAATTGAAGATGTATTTATTGGCAACGGCGTCAGTGAAATGATCATGATGTCAATGCAAGCACTACTCAACACCGGCGATGAAGTGTTATTGCCCGCGCCAGATTATCCGTTATGGACAGCGGCTGTGAGCTTGTCTTCCGGTTCCCCTGTTCACTATCGCTGTAATGAAAACAATGGCTGGTTTCCCGACATTAGTGACATTCGCAGCAAGATCACAGAAAAAACCAAAGCGATCGTGCTGATCAATCCCAATAACCCTACCGGTGCAGTATACGACAAAGCATTGCTGCAAGAAGTCGTAGAGCTCGCCAGAGAGTTTAAGCTGGTGATTTTCAGCGATGAGATTTACGACAAGATCGTCTACGACGACGCGCAGCATCATTGTATCGCATCTATGGCTGACGATTTGGTCATCTGTACTTTTAGTGGATTGTCCAAAAACTATCGCGTCGCTGGATTCCGCGCGGGTTGGATGATCGTGAGCGGAAACAAGCTCGCAGCCAAAGAATACATTGAAGGCTTAACTATCCTTTCGTCAATGCGTATGTGCGCCAATGTCCCCTGTCAACACGCAATTCAAACTGCATTGGGCGGTTATCAGAGTATCAATGAACTCATTCACGATACCGGCCGACTCAAGATCCAACGTGATATCGCGGCTGAAAAGCTCAATGTTATTGATGGTGTTAGCTGTGTGGTGCCAAAAGGTGCAATGTATTGCTTCGCGAAAGTTGATAAAGATAAATTCAACATCAAAGACGACGAAAAAATGATTATGGATCTGCTTGAAAACGAAAAGATCTTATTGGTACACGGTAGCGCTTTTAATCTTAAAGATGGCGTTTACTTTCGACTGGTATTTTTACCGCACATTGATGAACTTAGTGCGGCATTAGACCGCCTAGCAAACTTCTTTAGCTATTACCGCCAGAGTTAAACGCTATGAAGCAAAGTACATTTTTAGCGTGGATATTGCGCATGCCGTTAATTAAGCGCTGGGCTTTGATGCATTCAGTTAAAAATGAAAACGTTGCAGAGCACAGTCATCAAGTAGCCGTAATTACGCATTTACTAGCGGTCATCAAGAATAACTACTTTGCTGGTAATGTAAGTCCGGAGCGAGCGGTTACGGTCGCCTTGTATCACGAAATTTCCGAGACCAAGCTTCAAGATATTAACCACGTCACCAAATATCACAACCCAGAGCTCACCAAAGAGTTTAAAAAGCTGGAGGAAATTGCAGAACTCGAGTGCCTCGAAACGCTACCTGAAGCGTTACGAGAAGAATTTAAACCGCTGATAGTTCAGTCTGCCGTTGACCCAGAATATAAACGGATCGTTAAAGCCGCAGACTTGATCGCTGCGTATTTAAAAGCCTGTGACGAAATAGCCTTTGGCAATCGCGAATTTCATCACGTCAAAGTTCGATTAGAAAAAATGCTTTCTAGTTACGTTGAAACCATGCCTGAAGTTGAATTCTTTTTGGCGACATTTAAAGACAAGTGTTTAGTTAGCGTCGATGAGTTATCCGAGTAACGCGTCCTGCCCTTGCGGTTCAGGTAACACTTTTAATCAGTGCTGCGAGGCAGTTATTGCCAATGACTCGGCCTCTACACCTGAGGCGCTGATGCGCAGTCGGTATAGTGCATATGCATCGCAGCAGTACCAATATGTGTTGAACACCTACACTGTAGCAACCCGCCCTGCGGTTAACGCGCAGCAACTTGCAGAAGACAATCAAAGCACTCGCTGGCTGGCACTGGAAGTTATTAGTACAACTAGCGACAAGGATATCGGTACTGTTGATTTCATTGCCTATTTCGTTGAAAACGAGCAACTGCTGCAATTAGCTGAACACTCACGCTTTGTTATGAGTGACGGTAAATGGCGATATGTCAACGGCGATATCAAAGCACACGGTGTCGTTAAAAAAGGACGGAATGAAACCTGTGTCTGTGGTTCGGGGAAAAAGTTTAAGCGCTGCTGTAGTCCTTTAATATCAGCCGGTTAATCATTGCCCAGAAGCCCAGACTCCATTATTCTCTAAACTGTATAGCAAACAACCAGGTAGGTAGTTATTTTGCAGCAAGATGTCAGTGCGTCGTCAGTGTGGAGACAACGGCGCTTGCCCAGAGTTGAAAATCGCGATGGCGATCACCGCAGTCCGTATCAACGCGATAAAGCGAGAATTCTTCATTCCGCTGCATTTCGTCGCTTGCAAGCAAAAACTCAGGTGCTCGGTGTAGGTCTTAGTGATTTCTATCGAACGCGCTTAACCCATTCACTAGAAGCCGCACAGATTGGTGTTGGTATATGTGCACAACTAAGCGTTAAATATCCGCAACAGACGAGCCGTTTGGCATTAGACAGTAATTTAGTAGAAGCATTATGCCTTGCCCATGATATTGGCCATCCACCCTTTGGCCATGGCGGAGAAATCGCACTTAACTACATGATGAATGACGCAGGTGGTTTCGAAGGTAACGGTCAAACCTTTCGTATAGTGACTAAATTAGAGCCATACACCAAAGAACACGGCATGAACCTTTCTCGACGAGCAGTTTTGGGTTTAGTTAAGTATCCAAACTTCATTTCCCGGTTACGCGGCACCGATGCAAAAACAGCTGCAGACCTTGAAAAGCTAAGGGTTGTGAAGGCACACGACTGGTTACCACCGAAAGGCCTATTCGATTGCGATAACAGCATCTTCGAATGGCTAATAAAGCCATTTAGTCAGGCTGATAAAGATTTATATATGACCTACAAGCCCGGCAAGAGCGCGTTAGGACATCAAAAGACTCTATATAAATCTGTTGATTGTTCAATAATGGAACTCGCCGATGACATAGCATACGGTGTGCATGATTTAGAAGATGCCATTGTAATGGGTATGATCAATCAAGCCGAGTTTAATGACTTTATGCAGGACCGAATCAGTGCGTTAGCAGTTGAGGGACTGTCAGATAATTTCAGTGCACTGAGTCAACGACTGTTTAATCAAGAGCATTATGAACGCAAGAACGCCATTGGCGCTCTGGTTAATCTGTTCATCACCGCTATAGAGCTGGCGCCACTCAACCGGTTTGAAAGCCACCTGCTCGATTACCAGGCGCAAATGCCAGAGCAACACGGTAAAGCATTAGACCTGTTTAAACAGTTCGTATATCAGAAAGTGATCCAGAAACCAGAAATCCAATTGTTGGAATACAAAGGGCAACAAACGGTTATGGAGCTATTTGAAGCCTTTGCTTCAGATCCTGAGCGCTTATTACCGGTAAATACTCGAATGCGCTGGCAGCATGCGCTTGAACAAGATCTGGGGATGCGCGTAATCGCCGACTATATCAGTGGCATGACTGATGAATTCGCTTCGCGTTTGTACTCGAACATGTTTGTACCCAAGCGAGGTGGAACACACGATACCTTATCATTGTGATCAATCTTTAAACTAAATTAGTGAAATTTAACCAAACACTTTTCGGTCTTGGTACGTACTTAAAGTAAAATGGTGCGGTAATCCAATATGCTAATTAAAACAAAAAAGCCCTCTGACTTAACTGAAAACGACGTAACCGATGAAAGGATCTATCGCGATCGTCGCAATATTCTAAAGGGGATGGGCTTTATTGGTGCTGGCAGTTTACTCACTCAACCCGCACACGCTTTTAATTGGTTTGGCAGTGATGATGAATCATTATTTCAAACCAAGGCGCTAGACTTCAGTCAACCACAGGCCTTTCAATCTGATGAAGTATTGACTCCTGAAGCTAAAGTCACTCAGTACAATAACTTTTATGAGTTTGGCACGGGCAAAGATGACCCTTACGCCAATGCTCAAGAGTTCAAAGTTGATCCTTGGACACTCACGGTCGATGGTTTAGTCGAAAATCCCATTACCCTGAGTTTTGACGATTTGTTTAAGCGCTATGGTTTGGAAGAGCGGATTTACCGATTGCGCTGCGTTGAAGCTTGGTCAATGGTTATACCGTGGATTGGTTTTGAGTTAGGTAAACTCATCAAAGACGCCAAGCCGCTAAGCGGTGCTAGATTTGTTGCGTTTGAAACGCTAAACGATCCTGAGCAAATGCCCGGGCAGCGCAGCCGTTTCGTCGGTGGTGGTATTGATTATCCGTACGTAGAGGGCTTGCGTCTCGACGAAGCAATGCACCCTCTAACGCTCATGTCTGTCGGTCTTTATGGTAAGAGTCTCCCACCACAAAACGGTGCACCGATCCGTTTAGTAGTGCCGTGGAAATATGGATTTAAGAACATTAAATCTGTTGTGAGAATTAAACTCACCAATTTAATGCCTCCAACTACTTGGAATATTCTCGCTCCTCATGAATACGGCTTTTATGCCAATGTAAATCCAACTGTCGACCATCCCAGATGGAGTCAGGCGCGGGAACGACGCATAACTAGTGGTGGTTTGTTGGCGCGTAATCGCATAGAGACTCAAATGTTCAATGGTTACGAAGAAGTTGCACCTCTATATAAAGATTTAGATTTGCGTAAGTTCTATTAAAATCATATGAATGTAAAACCCATACAACCACTGGTGCGAAAACCTTTTCGCATATCAGCACGTGGAATTACTGCGCTTAAAGCATTGATTCACTTTATAAGTGCAGGCTGGGTAGCATATATGCTTTACTTGACGATTAGCGACGCGATCCCAGGCGATCCGGTCGATGCTCTACTTCACTTTACCGGCATGGGCAGTGTCAATTTGCTGTTGCTATGCCTCGCAGTAACGCCTCTAGCAATGCTGCTAAAAGCCGGTAGCCTTATCAATATTCGACGACTACTAGGCATCTATGCTTTTGTGTATGCAAGTTTGCACCTCTCGACCTTTGTACTGTTTGAACTGCAACTCGAATGGTCATTGATCGGAGCAGAGATCATCAAGCGCCCCTTTATCACAGTTGGATTTATTGCCTTTATCATTTTGTTGCTTTTAACTGCAACCTCTACAACTACGCTTAAAAGGCGTTTGGGCAAGCGCTGGCAACGTTTGCACAACTGGATTTATGTGGCGGCGCCGCTGGTGGTCATTCATTTTTATTGGTCGGTAAAATCAGCAATATACGAGCCGATAATTTACATGGTAATGTTAGCGCTACTGCTGTGGTTGCGAAAAGACAAAGTCGCTCGCTTTTTATCCCGAACCGCTTAATTTATTTGGTGTACAAAGACATTCGAGCTAGTACCGTCAATCCATTCAACATTAAAAAACAAGCGCTCGGGTGGAAATGTGTAAGTAATAATCACTGCCTCTCTTTTGTTTTCAATTGTTCGCCAATCATCGCTGGTTTTAAACACCTGTTGATCGGCTAAACGTTCAACCAGTGGCACGCCCCGGTCGACATTCACAGGTGTTCCAAAACCTAAACTACCTGATTGTTCCGGCTCATTGGCTATACGTTGTTGCTCTTCTGCCAACTTTTGTAACCGCAACGCATTGACCACTTGATTTAGCAAAGACAAATCGCCGTCCGAAACAGACACCAATTCCGTGCCAGTTAGACCTACAAATATGTCAGCAACGCTGATCAATATCGACTTGCGTACTATTCAACCAACCAAAACTACAATGAGTTTGACCGCAACCAAACATTGTTTTCACTTGGTTTTTGGCGTTTTCTAGTTCGAGATCTGCAACCGCATTGGCAATTGGGTTGATGTATTCGTAGCAACTTGATTGACCGTTGTGTACTACAACCAAGCCGATAGTGCCAACTGACGTTACATTGTTTAACGCTAGGCCGGTCTTGGCGCGCATATGACCGTTTGCTTGCAAAGCGTCGTTCACGCTAGCGTAAAATGAATATTGAACATCAGCATCAGCATCCACGTGTGGGACAATGAGTGAAGCTTGGTTAAGGTTAGAATAAAAAGACAACAATAAATCAGGAGCTCCAGCTTGACGTGGCTCGAGTAAAATCACCGAATTACCTTGTGCCATATCGACCGTCTTAACCGGGCTAACAGCGCTCGTTGAGCCATCGGTAAAACCAATCTGCATGAACATTTCCGCTCGACACATCGGGACAATAATCTCTAGCGTATCGTTAACTAGCGACAAACCAAAACCATCCGAAGACCAACTATTTTCATCGCCAAGCACTAACTTATGCGATAATTTACTCGCGCTCTCACCTAATGATATGTATGACACAACTTGTTGCAGTTGCGAATATTTTATTGGCGTTGCCATAGAGCCGAATTTGCATCCTTGGATATAAGTGATAAATCCGTCTTTAGCGAAACAGTGATTACCTGTATTGGCTAATTGCTGCTTTATACGTTGAGCTGCTTTGCTCATCGCGACTTGTTCTTCGGCCCCTATTATTGCAGCGAGTTGGGGCAAGTCGAAGGTTAGTGAGACACTTTGTTCACTATTGAAAGCTGTCACCGTTAACGTGACTGAGTTTGGAAGACTCTTCATTGCTGGTAATTCAAATCGAATGTTTGCTAACGATGCAACTTGAGTCAAACTTATCCCATTGTCGAAATCGGCTTGCATCTGATATTGGCTTGCCAGTATTTCGGTTGCCCCATATAGTTCGGTTGCTACGGGCTGAAAATGCAAATACAACTTGCCGTTACCTGGAAACGACTCGTTAACTGTAACGCTTAAATCGTTAGACTTAACCTCTGTTAATGACGTATAGAAATCCGGCATTTGCAGGTGCGTTTGCATTGATATAAAAAATGCAATGATCCCAAGTAGCAATAACAAAATCGCAATACCAAAGACGTTTTTCTTAGCAACTCTAGCTAATTTAGTGAGTGGTGAAGTAGTAACAGGTTCAAAACTCAATGGCTGTTTGTTCTTAAGCCCATCAACAATCTGTTCTATGCGCTCTGGATAATCCATCTCCCAAGCATCAACCCAATGATTAGAACTTAAAATGAGTTCCATACTTCTTGGTAAGGGCACATCTTCAAATCGTATAGTGAAGACCATTTTACCGTATGATTTAGCACGCTCCACTTCGTTTAGGACAAATTCGGAGTGCTGAGTGTTTTCTGAGAGCGCCAACAGTAATGCTAACAACCTTTCGGGCGTTGTTGAATAATATTTAATCAAAGCAGCAAAGTCAGATATTTTGAATGCCAGCAACACACCCGTTTAATGACGAAGTAACAAACATACATCCATCATGCTATGCTGGACGAAGTACTTCTATATTAACAATATAAAACCATGAAAACTCGCTTTCGAGGACCCTTGTTACTAATTTCGTTATGGGTAAGTAACGTGTTTGCTGAAACAGAAGCGCTCACGACAAGCACGAATGGTTTAGTATTTGAAAACAAGAAGTTCGGTATTAGCGTTGTTAAACCTGCTACTTGGTATGTGCAAAATATTGAAAATATGATTGCGGCCCACCAAATGGGTGTCGATTTAATGGCCGGGGATAACCAAGACATGCATGCGATGTTGGAAGCTTCACTCAATTCTACGCTACCGCTTTTCGGCTTTTTTGAGACTGACCCTGAGACTCCGGCTTCCAGTAACGCCTCTTTTATTGGTGTAGCCGAAAATATTGTTAATGCTCATGGCCTAAATTCAGCCTGCGATTATTTGTCTCAAGCACGGCAACTCATAAAACGCAGCCAAATTAGAGCTGAAATGAAAGAGGAGTGTTTATCCTATGAAGTTGATGGAGCGTCCTTAAATTACTTCACTGCGACAATGGATATGGAGAGCTACCAAGTTAAGCAGATATATCTTGCATGCCTGTCAGGCGATCATGCTTTAGCCTTCGTCAGCTCAATTATTAATCGCGATAACGCGCCAGAAATAGACACTATGCTCGGCAGCCTGAAAGTAAAATGCGACTAGAAATTAGCATGAGTATTAGTTTCATCAAGTAGAAGCCCAGTCTAAAAGGTATGTTTGTACATACCAGTGTATCACTTTAACGATTTTTCTTTGCTCTACCCTCGGGTTTACTTAATAGCGTACCAAAAATGAAATATCATTATCAACCGAGGAGTTAACCATGTTGAAAATAGTTAAGGCTTCAATTGCTTTCGCAGTTACTTCACTTTTGGTAACTGCTCCCGCACAGGCCACTGTAAACGAAGCTCTACAAAACATTTGTTCGATTATTAAAGCCGATGACAAAGGCCAATTGCGCAAGAAAATGAAAAAAGTCCAATCCGAATATAATCTGCGCTTACAAGATTACTACCACGGCGTTAGCTGCGGCGGCAATAGCTTGATCCGCACCGCAATGTTAAACAACGCAGTTGAAACTGGCACACTGTTGGTTAAAAAGATGCCAAAAAAGGATTTAGCGGCACCCGAGCAGGATGGCAAAACGCTACAAGCATGGGTCGCTGAACAAGGTCTAGTAGACAGCGAAGTTGCACAGGCTTTAGCCGAACGTATTTAATCAAGTAGCACCAGCTACGCCATGATCAACATGGTCTGCAGAGTAATCTGCTTCCTTGAAAGGTCACTTGATAACGTGACCTTTTTTTATTTGTCATTCAAAAATTGTAGCGTTTGCTAATAAAGCAATTTGTTCTTGGTTCGGTAAACTGTCCAGCTGTAAAAACGCTTTCAATTCTGGCTTATCTTCACAAAACAGGATATCTAACGCGTATCTATCCTTGCCATATAATCCACGGTGCAACATGTTAGCTGAAAAGATCAATAAATCTCCAGCCGCTAGGTCTACCGCCTGAGCATTCGGTAGATCATCAGACTTTCGAAACTCACCCTGCTCTGATCGCACTGCCAACTCTTGTTCAGTATCCCAGCGCTTGTGAGTACCGGGTATTAACTCGATACCGAACTCAGGTTTGAGTGCAATGCGGCAATGAAGTGTCTTTTGATGCGCTATCACTTGTTGTTGCTGCGCCAAGTCCAGATGATACTGACAATCTCGGTGCCAATAATTGGCTTGTGTCGAGTCGTACGGATCAAAGAACAGCTGCGTGCCCATAAAACACGGTCGCGAATCGACTATAGGTTTTACTAACGACAACAATGCATCACTGCTAATCAATTGGAACAAATGTAGACGATCGTTATCATCAAGAACACCTGCGCGGGTCAGATTGGAAGAATTGATTACACCCTGCTGGAAATCGCTTTCATTATTTTGCATCCATATGGCGTGAAACTTTTGCACTAAATTCAACGTTGCCTGACATTCTAGGCCAGGCAAAAAGCTTGGGATCTTTACATACCCAAGCTCGTTGAATCTCGCCGCTGTGTTCACCAACGGCACTCTAGAGCTAGGGCGGTATTGTCAATGGACATAAATGTGAAGTGCTGATAACCCAGATTCATTACCCAGTTTTCACTCATATTCCACTGTAAACCAAAACCTAATTTGGCACCGATTTCGTTATCAGATGCTGAGATTTCTGGTATTCGCTGTGAGCCATCAACGCGATCGACATTGGCCGTCACGCGATTAAACACTGCACCACCGACAATATAAAAATTCACTGAATCTGAAATATCAATAGCGTGATAGCGCGCATCTACTGCAAGCATATTTAAATCAGCATCAAACCTAAAGTCAGGATCACTGGAAGGCAATAATACGGCTGCAATGATCCCATCTAAATCATCGAGAAAGCCGAGTTCAATCCCGTCAGTATAAGTTACACCAATATGGAGTTTTGGCGTTACATAATATCCGATACCAATATTGAGATTAACAATATCATCTTCATCGCCACGTAAATCAGTATCGTCAAAAAAAGACGTTAACTCTTCAGGTAGCTCTCGGCGCGCTTCGTCGTTTTCGTATTGATAAAAACTAGTTAGTGGAGTGAAAGAAACGGTAACATCGCCCTCTTTTGGTTGGGCGTAGGCACCACTTACCACCAATACAGTGGCTGCGGCCACAAGTGTATTTCGCATAAGATCCCTCTTAATAAATTATTTTTAAATGGTTATTTTTGAGTATTTAACCACAACGCATGAATAATTCCACGTACGTAGCCGATGAGACACAACAACATATTAATTAAGAAGCCTTTACCCATCCCTTTGTCGATTAGTATTGCAATGAAAGGGAGGAAAATAGCTAAAATAATTTTTATTAGTTGATTCTTAGTAGTCTCTTTGTGCGTGTTATAGTTATTGTTTCAACCTCAGTTTTCGTCTTTTACTCAAATAAATTCAAACAGGACGCTAACTCGGTTCAGCTGATAGCTTTTCCGCAATCCATTCAGTTAACAACACTGCGGCCAAACCAACTACACAGAGTGCGACGGCCACCAATAAATAATTGTCACCATATAATTCTGCAGCCCTGAACGGACTAATATTTACATCAATACTATGCTTTTCCGACAGAGATTGGATACTTTCTTTCCAGGGCCAAACGCGATTAAGTGAACCAAACAAAAAACCAGTTAATAATGCCACTAACAGATCGTGATAATGTTTGAACAGCCAAGACAATACACGTGAAAAGGTAGCCAAGCCAACGATGCAGCCCGCCGCGAATACGATAATAATTGGCATTACCTCAATCACACCTTGGACATTCGCCAATAAAGCAGCCTCACCTGCCGATTTCACTGTTCGAAGCACTAATTCATAACTTCCTAACAGCAACAAAATAAAGCTACCGGATATACCTGGTAGTATCATTGCGCAAATGGCAATCATTCCGCAAAGGAATATGTAATACAGACTGGCATTTTCGTCCGCAACCGTCGTTATGCCAGTTATAAAATAGGCCGCTGCAACGCCTGCAATCACCGCGATTACTGATGTCGCATTCCAGGACTTGATGGTCTTTATCATCAGTAGCGCTGAAGCAATGATTAATCCAAAGAAAAAGGACCAAATTTGTACAGGGTGATGCTCCAGTAAATACACAATTAGTTTTGCGAGCGAGAACAATGCAATACCAATACCGCTAAACAAAATAAGCAAAAAGCTACCGTTAATGTGTTGCCAAAATTGTTTAAATTCACCCGTAAAAAACAGCTTGAAAGCGGCTAAGTCGACTGATTTGATTGAATTGAGTAACTCCTCATAGATACCGGTAATAAACGCAATTGTGCCGCCAGATACACCTGGAACTACGTCCGCAGCACCCATACCGAAGCCTTTTAAAAACAGCATTAACTTAGTTTTCATTTAGCCTTTACTTCTCAATTTGGTCAAGATATATAAGATGTGCTTTGCAGCAAATTTGGGCACAACGCCTACTTTTCTAAAAATGCTAAGAATGCCTGCCAGCTATCAGAATCCGCATGCTCGTCATACGCCAGCGGCAAAGCAAACTTGTCACCTTTTGCGGTAGCGCCAGGATTCGTGAAACTATGCTTCGCTTCTGGATAATTTAGAAACTGCAGATCGACATCTAGACTTAACATCTCTTGTACAAATGTCGTGACTTGCTCATCTGGTACAAAAGGGTCTGCGCCGCCGTGAGCAACCAAAACTCGCGCAGTAATGTCTCCGGGCTGAGCTTCGACTACTGCGCCCAAGCTACCATGAAAGCTAGCGACGCCAGCTAAATCATTACCCATACGCGCCTGGTTAAGTACTACAGCGCCGCCGAAGCAATAGCCCATAGCAAAAACCTTTGTCGCGTCAACATTGTCCTGTTTACGTAAAATATCTTTTGCTGCGTTAAAACGCGCATTGACTTTCTCTGGCTCGGCCATAGCTGCTTGCATAAAACCTTGAGCATCTGATGGATGATCGGCGACTTTACCATGGCCATACATATCAACCGCAATCGCAGTATAACCCTCTTCAGCTAGCATTTTTGCGCGATCTTTGGCGTATTGGTTTAACCCCCACCATTCGTGGATAACAATAACGCCAGGCTTTTTGTCAGTTTGGGTAGAATCGCTGTAAAGCGTTGCCGTGCCTAAACCAGCCGGTAATGACACCATTTTCTCGGTAATCTCCGCGCTGACTTGTGTTGTATTTAGCAGTGCGAGTACAGAAAAAGTTAACGTAAGAACTAATGTTTTCATAGTGACGCCTTGTTGAAGTTAAAAATGATTGGATTTATTGCGAATAGTCACTGACGAATACTAGAAAGCAACATGCTCGGAAGCAAGTGAATATTTGTCTGTGAACTCGGATGAATAATCACTACCTTGTTTTGCCAGACGCCTCAATTATCGACAATCCATTCAATGTTAGCTATTTACACGCAGAAAAACTAACAAGATGATTATATTTTCGCCAAATAAGCGACGTTGAGCTTTTGATCATGAATTTTGTTGAGCACGGTAGCTATCACGTTTACACCACTGAAAAGGTCTTCCATGTAGATGCGACGGGCCCTTTTAACGATGAATTAATCAAGCGCTATCGAGAAGACTTAGAGCTTTGTGTCGGTAAACTTGAGAGAGACTGTTGGGGACATATGGTTACCTTTAGAGATTTGAGCTTATTTGTGCCAGATACAGAGTCTTCTCTCATCAAATAGCTAGAAGCAAGAAAAGCTCGAGGCTTATTAAGAGCTTGCGCTGTAGTATTTTACTCGATTTTTATGTTGGTCGAGGCACAAATAGATAAAATATATCATCAGGCAAATATAGTGCATGCGTTTTTTGATAACAAAGATGATGCGTTGCTTTGGTTAAAACAATACCGTAATAACCACACTCAGGACGCAATTTAAGTAACCTGAACTCGATACCGTCGCTTTAAACAACGTTCTATTAGCCCAAGGTACTCCATTTACTCTTTGGCTTTGTTATCTTGCTCTGCTTTTTTGACCTCGGCGTTATCGCTACTCTGCGCAATATTATCGCGCGCGAGTTGAATAAATTCAGTCACTGTCGTTTCTTCACGCAGCATATATTGTGGCGGCAAACTGGCTGTTTCGAGCGGTACATTCGCTACCCACACAGGCTCTTGAAAGCGCGGTAACAAGTAATTACTCAACAAGAACAATCCGACTGCAACGCTGGCAACCCCTAATCTAGTTCGGGTTTTGGCATTGGCAGTGATTACCAGA
>CAXRGW010000091.1:0-19079 GCA_964230255.1 Alteromonas sp. | reverse complement strand
ACTCCACATTCCTTCTGGCTGTTTACTGTTAATGGGTTGAGCGTAGAAACCGCTTAGATCCTTTTCCAGTGCATGGTAGACACGATCGAGTTGCAAGTAATCGTTTTCAGCTTTTATTGGCTGTAATAACACGTCGATTTTGCCACCGCAGCCAATCCCTAAATTCCACGCCAAGTCGCCCTCTTCGCGCATATCATAAGTGATACGCTTACTAGAACCTAAATGCCAGCATTGCCGTGCGTGTTTGAGCACATCGCTTTCTAAACAGCCACCACTAACTAGGCCAAACTGCTCGCCGCTATCATTTAACAACATCATCGCGCCTGGCCTGCGGTAACTCGAACCCTCAGTACTGATGACTGTTACTAATACCCAATTAAGCGTGTCGCGCTCGGCGTGCCAATGGCGCAGCAGTGTTTCTAACTGATTGTTCACAATCGCTAACTCACTGCTTCTGGCTTAACGCTTTAATGCCCTCTGAAAGACCTTCCAACGTCAACGGATACATACGATCAGTCATTAGCTCCTTGAGGATCTGGATAGAGGCGTAATATCCCCAGTACTGCTTACCTTGCGGATTAAGCCAAATACAATGACTAAAGTGATTGTTTAAACGCGTTAGCCAATCTGCCCCTGACTCCTCATTCCAATGCTCAATACTACCGCCTGGATAGGTAATTTCGTATGGCCCCATGGTGGCATCGCCAACAAAAATAACTTTGTAGTCGCGACCGTATTTATGCATGATTTCCCACAAGCTTATTCGCTCTTTATCGCGCCGAGTATTGTCTTTCCAAACATCTTCATACACACAATTATGAAAATAAAAGTACTCTAAATGCTTAAATTCTGAGTGAACGGCAGAGAATAATTCCTGACATTGTTTTATGTAAGCATCCATCGAACCACCGACGTCAAAGAACATCAAAACCTTCACAGCGTTGTGTCTTTCCGGCGTCATATGGATATCTAACAGACCGCCATTCTTCGCCGTAGCGCCAATCGTTTCGTTGACATCTAATTCCTCACTGGCCCCGGTACGCGCGAACTTTCGCAACTTTCTAAGCGCCATTTTAAGGTTACGTGTACCCAATTCTACGTCGCTTGAGAAGTTTTGGAACTTGCGTTTCTCCCAGATCTTCACGGCCGAGAAATTGCGGTTCTGTTTTTGGCCTATCCGAACACCTTCTGGGTTGTAACCCTCTGCGCCAAAAGGCGACGTGCCTCCGGTACCAATCCATTTATTTCCGCCTTGATGGCGTTTTTCCTGCTCAGCCAAACGCTCCTGCAGTGTTTCCATCAACTTATCTAAACCACCAAGCGCTTGGATCTTGGCTTTCTCTTCATCGCTTAGATATTTACTAATGGCATTGTTTAACCAATCTTGCGGAATGCTCGATTCAAACAAATCGACGCTTTCAACGCCTTTAAAATACTCAGCAAACGCGCGGTCAAACTTATCGAATTGGCTTTCATCTTTAACCATGATCATGCGCGCCAGATAGTAAAAACTATCGAGATCGGCATACACCACGTGTTGCTCAAGCGCACCAATAAGGTCGAGTAACTCGCGTAAACTGACGTTTAAGCGATGCTTCTTTAAGGTAAAAAAGAAATCGACTAACACTAGCGACGCGCCATAAACACCAGTTTTTCAAACAGGTGAATATCCTGCTCATTTTTCAGCAATGCGCCATACAGCGGCGGTATCGCAGTTTTGCCGTCTTTGTTGTGTAAAGACTCTGCTGGGATATCCTCGGCAACGAGTAGTTTTAACCAATCGAGCAATTCGGAGGTAGACGGCTTCTTTTTCAATCCCGGTACGTCACGCAAATCAAAGAAGGCTTTTAGTGCCTCATCCACTAAGCGCTGCTTAATATCTGGGTAGTGGACATTAATAATGCTGCGCATTTCATCCGGTGAGGGAAACTGAATGTAATGAAAGAAACAGCGGCGTAAAAACGCGTCGGGTAATTCTTTTTCGTTATTCGACGTGATAATAACAACAGGGCGCTGCGTAGCTTTTACCAGCTCTTGGGTCTCATACACAAAGAATTCCATTTTATCGAGTTCGAGCAACAAGTCGTTGGGGAATTCAATATCGGCCTTATCGATTTCATCAATCAGCAGCACTGGGCGTTTATCAGCAGTGAAGGCCTGCCAAAGCTTACCTTGCACAATGTAGTTTTTAATATCGTGAACCTTCTCATCGCCTAATTGCGAGTCGCGCAAACGCGATACCGCATCGTATTCATACAGCCCTTGTTGGGCTTTAGTTGTTGACTTGATGTGCCATTGGATTAAATCCGTACCTAAACTCGCTGCTAACTGCTCTGCCAACATGGTTTTACCAGTACCGGGCTCGCCTTTTACTAATAGCGGCTTTTCCAAAGTGATTGCGGCGTTAACCGCTAACTGTAGTTCTTTGGTTGCAATATAATCTTGGGTACCGGTGAATGCCATTGAGTGCCTCTTGTTTACTTCGTTTTTTTAGAATTTTCTATATGTTATAGCAAAAAAGCCCGTAGGATGTTTAGCCATCATACCAATCATATGGTTATTATGTTACGCAAAGTGTTGATGGCTTGTTCACTTTTATCGTGGATGCCCGTTAACACACCGACAGATAAGACATTACAAAAGGTAAATCCATGAAAGTCTACGACGATAATTCTTTAGCAATTGGTAATACTCCCCTAGTCAAATTAAATCGCGTTACCGGCGGTAACGTCTACGCCAAAATTGAAGCTCGCAACCCAAGCTTCAGTGTTAAGTGTCGAATCGGCGCAAACATGATTTGGGATGCAGAAAAGCGCGGTGTGTTAACTAAAGAGAAAGAATTGATCGAAGCGACCAGTGGTAATACCGGTATTGCGCTTGCTTTCGTTGCCGCCTCACGTGGCTACAAATTAACCCTAACTATGCCAAGCAGCATGTCGCTTGAACGACGTAAGCTACTTAAAGCGCTTGGTGCGAACTTAGTGCTAACCGAAGCACCTAAAGGTATGAAGGGTGCCGTTGCGGCAGCCCAAGAAATTGTCGATTCAAACCCAAACAAATATGTACTATTGCAGCAGTTCGACAACCCCGCCAACCCAGAGATCCACGAAAAAACGACTGGACCTGAGATTTGGGCTGATACCGATGGTGCAATCGATGCATTTGTTGCTGGTGTTGGTACCGGTGGCACAATCACTGGCGTTAGTCGCTACATAAAAAACACCAAAGGCAAAGCCATTACTTCTGTTGCAGTAGAGCCAACTGACTCCCCAGTTATTACTCAAGCAAAAGCCGGTGAAGAACTAACCCCTGGACCACACAAAATCCAAGGTATAGGCGCCGGTTTTATTCCAGGCAACCTAGATCTAGATATCATCGATGAAGTCGAGCAAGTATCTAATGAAGAGTGCATGGAAATGGCACATAAATTAATGCAGGAAGAAGGGATTCTGGCAGGTATCTCTTCTGGTGCGGCTGTTGTTGCAGCTAAGCGCTTTGCTGAGAAACCCGAAAACAAAGGCAAGGTCGTAGTGGTACTCCTTGCAAGTGGTACTGAACGTTACTTGAGTAGTCCATTGTTTGCTGGTCAGTTCAGCGACGCCGAAGAAGTGCAGTAAAAAAGTACTATTTATGCCCCAAATGGGCACCATTCACGCATTTTTTGAAAGGAAGGCTGACACCTTCCTCTTTTTGTGTCTACAATAAGGATTGGAAGTTATTGATCTGAGAATTGTTGATGAAACATTGGTTTAGCGCGGGATTGCTGTTAATCGTTCTATTAACAACAGCCTGTAGCGATGTAAAAGATGGCCAAGGAGTAGGTAAGTACGGCATGATGGCCGAAAATACTCCTGAGTATACTGCCGTTAGATTTATGCAGGTTATTTACCATGAAGATAACCTCGATGGTGCGCTGGAGATTAGTTCAGAGCGCATGGCGCGCTTGCTCAACAATTATCACACCAACCGAAACGCGCAGCGGTACGTCATCAGTCAACTCTACGACGAAGTTGAAATTAGTCCCGACAGTGGCAACACAGTAGGCCGTACCGAATTTGCCGATGCGGCCGAATTAACATTACTGTTTACCGGCTTTTATAACGACGACAAGATTATCGAGTTACGTAAAGTATCACTGGTTAAAAAAGGTGGCGACTGGAAAGTCGACAAAGTCGAGGTCTACCCTTACTGAACTAAATACAGCTTTGTGACTTGTATTTATGTGAAAAAGGTGCAAACTTAACATTTTATTAACATCGTGCAATTAGGAGCAATTAATGAGCGACGATTTTCGTATCCCCCGCAGCCCCGATAATGATTATTCGGATGAATGGGCAGGCAAACGACGTGAGTTTTTGAAAGCGAAAACCGGCGCCGATTTGACTCATACTGGCCAATATTCAATTGGCACAGACACTCTTCCAGGTAACATTGAAAACTTTATCGGTGTTGTGCAAATGCCGGTAGGTGTTGCTGGCCCAGTGCAAATTAACGGTGAGCACGCCAATGGCCTATTCTATGTGCCGTTAGCAACAACCGAAGGTACTTTAGTAGCCAGTTATAGTCGTGGAATGCGTGTAATAAACGAATGTGGCGGCGTTAAAACCACAGTTGTAGAGCAGTTTATGCAACGTGCGCCAGCATTTATTTTTGCAGACGCGCGTGAAGCCCGTGAGTTTGGTCAATGGGTTGATGACAACATGGAAGGCATTGCGGCAGCAGCAGAAAGCACTACAAGTGTCGGTAAGTTGATGCATATTCACCAATGGTCAGTGGCTCGTGTGCGCTACTTACGCTTCAACTACACCACGGGTGATGCAGCTGGTCAGAATATGGTGGGTAAAGCCACCTTAGCAGCTTGTGAATGGATAAAGGCAACTTACCCAGGCAAGTGCTTATACCTGCTATCGGGTAATATGGATACTGATAAGAAGCATAGTCACCTTAACGTTCTCCATAGCCGTGGTAAACGCGTGATTGCAGAGATCGTACTGAAAAAAGAAGTACTTGAGCGCGTCATGAAGGTTGATACTAAAACCTTAGCTAAAGCCTCTGTGCTTGCGAATACCGGTGCAATGATGGCTGGCGCAGCTTACAACGGCCCACATAGCGCGAATGGTATTGCATCGTTATTTATTGCAACCGGCCAAGATGAAGCAAATGTTGTTGAATCTCATGCCGGTTTACTGTCGCATGAATTGCTCGATAACGGTGATTTCTATATGGCCGTTACATTGCCATCATTGATATGTGCTACCTATGGTGGTGGTACTGCATTGCCTACCCAACAAGAGTGCTTAGAACTACTTGGCTGCGTGGGCAAAGGCAAAGCAAATAAACTAGCGGAAATCGTTGCAGCTACTGTTCTTGCCGGTGATATATCTCTTGCCTGTGCGGTAATTGCCGGTCACTGGGTATCAAGCCATGACAAGTACGGCCGTAACCGTAGCTAAGTCGTTAAGCGTGAAAAAACCGGCTCTACGCCGGTTTTTTTATGCCTATTTCAGAGTTTATTAACCTCCAGACCAATCCTTTCTAAGGAAATTTTTATCGATTTAAACTTTCCGAACACTACTTCGACTTATGCAGTGATTGTTGTTTCAAGTGCTTACTGTTCTAATACGCAGCCCCATCAGTACACGCTTGGTGTACCTATGGTGCTTCCTTGCCGCTAGTACGTTTGCGCATTGCGACAGTGACTCGTTGGCGATCTACCTGCACAGGGCCAAGTTGTGGCCACAGTAATTCCAACGCTGTATAGCCCATCTTCTGGCACAATAGCACTCAATTCTGAATCTGGGGGATCAGTAACCGTTGGACAAGTCATAGCGATTATCGAGCAGCTACAAGCCCTTTTGGTGGCTTGGAGTAACCTGGAACACTCAATGCTATCACCAGAGAACATAGCGTTTAACTATTCCCGTTACTTGATCCCTACAGAAGACGGCGAACGCAATCGTCTAATACCAATTGTCGAAGAAATTTTAGCTGCGCGCACTCCTGACAGCATCATTCGTAATATAGATACCTTAACTGCTACTCGCGAACGCGTTAATCGCGCGGCACCAAGACACTTGGCGCAACGGCATTGTATAAGCTTGGTTTATCAATCGGTTGCACAATTAAATTTTGAGGCAAATGCGGTGTTAGCAATGGGTCGAATAACTCGGTATTAGTTTCGCTATGGTCAAGCCATTGTCGCAAAGTATCATCCTCTTGATTGAGCATAAGCGGACTAGCTTTCTGATGATATGACGCAATTTTGGAGTGAGCAGGTGTAGTTATGATAGAGAAGCTATAAATAGTACCCGGCTGCCATACACGATACAAACCACCAAGCGCAATGCACCTATGCGGCTCAGCTAGAAAATCAGTATACTGCATACCACCGCTTGTAGACTTTTGACTCTCGCCAAATCCTTTAACTAATACAACACAGCGCTGTTTACGGTAACTGTGATACCCAGCACTGCGCGGCACATTCAATTTGTCATAACGGGTATTAAATGACGTATATTTGGACGGCTTAAATTCAATAACGCCCTCATTTTTGACGGTTTTATCGAGCAGCAACCACCAGGTTGCTGGCACTCGGCGCATACCTTCAGCATCGTTGATCAGAATTTCGACGGTTTGCGTGGCTCGAATAAATCGCCCTTGATGGACATTGTGATGCCCGCCGATATCTAGACCGAGTTGCTCACATAATTCGATGACCGATGCATCGTCTAAAACATTGAGGCGTCCGCACATATTAAGAAATTAAGTGTCTTAGATTGATTAGCACATACTAACGTGTTTAACGCGTTGCGAAAATAATCAGGAAATCTTCTGGTAATTCTATTTCAGCCGGAAGATAGCCTATGGAATTAGGATTGTTTAGTATATACGCCAGCATTGTTTCAACAGACTCAAATTCACGTGGAGGCTTGTTGCGCCCGCTAAAGCGCATTTGTGCCCAGTAAGACTGTACGCGCGATTCAGTTAACCCGAGAATTGTAGTATTAAAAATGAGCCGAGCATCTACACCGGGTTTTAATGCTAATGCTTCTAGCCCTTGGGCATTAACACCGCCCATAAAAAGATTCTTTATCTCGTTTCGCGTTATCTCAACACCCGCATTGTTCTGGTGCGTCACAATGACAATGTTAACGGTATTTGCGTTGGCCGAAACAGCCAAAAAGAATAACCCTAAGAATGCGGAACACATACGCATTAGAACACCCACTCAACCGCAACTTGATATAACGTTGCCTGGCGGTCAAATGTGTTGTCAGAAATAATGAAAAAGGCGCGTTCCGCCTGCGCGCCATCTAACCATGAAACTTCACCTTTCAAAGCGACATTCGTTCTAATGTCGTAACGTATTCCAACGGTAATTGAATCTAATTCATCTTCAGGCAATGCGGCAATGATGCCGTCATATGCAAAAGATAGTTGGTCTAGTTCAGGAGATAAGCCCAAGGGAATTTGGTTAGAAGCTTGCTGATACTCTACTTCCGAACTCGCATAAGTTGCATGTACTTGAAACGGATAAAAATTATACCCCACAGTCGCATAAAAACTCTCATTACTGGGGACCAAGAGTACATCTGATTCAATTTTTGACCATTCAGCAGCAACAAAATAATCTAACGAGTTGTAATTTAAACCGACAACAAAACCGTCAGCTTTTCCATCAAATCGCAGTGATTCTGCGCTTTGCGCAAAACCAGCAAAATCTAGCGTCTGAGCAAATTGCTCTAGTTCAGGGATATCTGCAGTAAAGTCTTCACTTTCAATATAACCGGCGTGTAATTCGAGATTATTGCGCTGTAATCGCAGCACTAAACCGCACAACGGATCGGCACCCACTGGAATTTCATCACCAGTAAAATTGCTCGTCTCTTCATACTTACCCCAAAATGCTTCAATATCGACGCTAGTATCAGCATAAAATTGGCGGTAAGTGGCGGTTATACCGTCATAATTAGTAAAAAAATAGGCGCTATAGATTTGCTGCGGCGGCGTGATCCAAGGATAAGCAAACCCCACATCGAGACTATCACTGTACTTAAATAAGGGTGTACGTAACTTACCCGCTTTAAAACGCCAGTTGGGAGTTGGCTCATAACGAACATATAACCATTCAACGCCCGAGTTACGGTTATCACCGGAGTGCGCTAACAGCTGCGCAGCAACGGATAACTGATCGTTAAACGCATATTCAGCTTGAAGGCCTAACAATGATTGTTCAGAAACGCTCAAACTGTCATCGTAGCCTTGATAACTGGCTGTGGATTCATTGAGATAACCCGCTACAACTCTAGCAAAACCTGACACTTCAAAATCACGGCTATCGTCAGCAGCTATCATTGTGCTGCTCGCGAGCATTACTCCGGCGAGTACTAATTTCAACCTATGCATACGCACTCTCAAGTCAGCGGTCTAATAAGCTTAACAGAGAAACCTAATTATGCGAGTTTAACGCCAAGCCCTAGTCTTCGGGGCTATCGTCACTAATTAAGTGCTTGGGTAGCTGCTTACTTGGTTGCACGCCTAGTGTTTTAAATTGCTCTACTTGGCGAACCAAATTACCCTTACCGCTACTTAATTTATTTAATGCCGCATCGTAAGTTTTAGCAGTGGTATCTAGGGATTTGCCCAGTTTTTCCATATCTGTGACAAAACCCGTGAACTTGTCATAAAGCTTTGCTGCGCGCTCCGCAATTAGCTGAGCATTTTGGTTTTGATATTCATATTGCCAAATATTATTAATGGTACGCAGTGCTACTAGCAAATTCGTTGGACTAACTAACATGATGTTATTCGACAGCGCGAAATTAACAATATCGGGCTCGTGCTCGACTGCCAGCATAAATGCCGGTTCAATTGGAATAAACATCAATACATAATCTAAGCTACGCAAACCTTGGAGTTTTTGATAATCCTTCTTCCCTAATCCCTTGATATGCGCCCGCAAAGACTGCACATGCTGGTGCAAATACTCAGCTTGCTGTTGCTCGTCTTCTGCCGCGTGGTAGCCTTCATAGCCTATAAGCGAAACTTTTGAATCAATGACGACATCTTTTTCATTGGGTAAATGAACCACAACATCAGGCTGTAACTGACGGCCTTCATCTGAACGCAATGAGACTTGCGTAGTAAATTCATGCCCTTCGCGCAATCCAGATTGCTCAAGAATTCGCTCTAGAACAACCTCTCCCCAGTTACCCTGTTGCTTGTTATCACCTTTTAGCGCACTGGTAAGGGCTGAAGCCTCGGCGGTAATCCGTTGATTGAGCTCTTTTAGTCCAAGAATTTCAGTTTTCAGTGAAGCGCGCTCCTGACCTTCGCGAATGTAAGCATCCGCAACTTGCTTTTTGAATCCTTCGATTTGCTCTTTTAATGGCGACAACAAACCATCTAGACCTGTTTGGTTGGCTTTGACAAATGACGCACTTTTTTGCTCAAAAATACGATTGGCCAAATTTTCAAACTGGGTTTGCATTTTCTGCTCAGCATCTTGAAGCAATTGGAGCTTCTCTGCCGCCGCTTTTTCATTGGCGTTCAACGTCGCAATACGAGCCTCGTATTGTGCTTGTTGCTGTGCATTTTGACGCCGTTCGGCATCTAGCTCGTTGCGCAGTAAATCTCGTTGCTGGCTAACTTCAGAAGCATGCAATACTTGTTGGCGTAGCTCAATTACTTCGCGTTGCGAATCTTGTAAATCCTGTTCAGCCTGGTTATAAGCCGCTTCAGTATTTGCCTGAGATTCTTGCAGATGAACAAGCTGTTGCTGCAGATATTGGTTGTCGCGCTTACGAGCTTGGAGTTTTAATAACAACCCGATCAACAAGATAGTTGTTACAAGCACTGCGCCAACAACAGCCCATAATTGGGCGGTAGAAGTCACTTCGAACACACAGTTCCCTTTACAAAAAGAAGGCGAGCTATGCTCGCCTGATATTTATTATTTGCTCAATTCAGCATCTAGCTCAGCTATTTTCGCTTTCCAAATTGCTGGTCCAGTTTCGTGAGCATTACTTCCGGTGCTGTCTACCGCGACAGTCACTGGCATATCTTCAACGTCAAACTCGTAAATGGCTTCCATACCCAAGTCTTCGAACGCGACTACACGCGCTTTTTTAATGGCCTTAGATACTAAGTAAGCCGCACCACCCACAGCCATTAGGTAAACAGATTCGTATTTAGCAATGCTATCAACAGTCGCAGGGCCGCGTTCAGCCTTACCGATCATGCCAATTAAACCCGTTTTCTCAAGCATCATATCGGTGAATTTATCCATACGCGTTGCGGTTGTTGGACCGGCAGGACCTACAACCTCGTCGCCAACAGCGTCAACTGGACCGACGTAATAAATAAATTTATTGGTGAGATCAACGCCATCGGGAAGACCTTCACCACTATCCATCATGGTTTGAATGCGCTTGTGAGCCGCATCACGGCCCGTCAACATCTTACCTGACAACAATACAGTCTCACCAACTTTCCACTCTTTGATGTCATCTTTAGTTAACGTATCTAAATTTACGCGACGCGTACTCTCACCGACTTCCCACGTAACTTCTGGCCACTCTTCAAGCTTAGGCGCTTTAAGTTCTGCAGGACCCGATCCATCTAAGTAAAAGTGTGCATGACGTGTAGCCGCACAATTGGGGATCATCGCGATAGGCTTCGACGCGGCGTGTGTTGGCATTGATTTGATTTTAATATCAACTACTGTGGTTAAGCCGCCTAAGCCTTGCGCGCCAATGCCCAGCTGGTTAACTTTGTTAAAGATATCAACCCGTAGTTTTTCTTCGGTAGTTTCAGGTCCTCGATCGATGAGATCTTGAATATCAACCGGGTCCATCAAACTTTCTTTGGCCAGTACAGCAGCTTTCTCAGCGGTACCACCGATACCAATTCCCAGCATACCTGGAGGACACCAACCAGCGCCCATAGTTGGCAAGGTTTTTACCACCCATTCAGCGATATCATCACTTGGGTTTAACATCACCATCTTGGATTTGTTTTCGGAGCCCCCCCCTTTAGCAGCGATCATTATTTCAATTTTATCACCAGCAACCGTATCGATATGGACAACCGCAGGCGTATTGTCTTTGGTGTTTTTACGCGCACCTGCAGGGTCTGCCACAATCGAAGCCCGCAGTGGATTATCAGGGTTGAGGTATGCACGACGAGTGCCTTCATCAACCATTTCCTGCACTGTCATATCGTTTTTGTCCCAGCTTACGCCCATACCAATCTTAACAAAGCAAGTAACAATGCCGGTGTCCTGGCACAAAGGACGCTTACCTTCGGCTGACATTCTCGAATTGATCAGAATTTGCGCCATTGCGTCTTTGGCCGCTTGGCTTTCTTCACGTAAATAAGCTTTTTCTACCGCTTTTACGTAATCTAATGGGTGATAATATGAAATAAACTGTAGCGCATCTTCGATGCTATCAATGAAATCTTGTTGACGAATAACGGTCATGTGGTCCTCATAACAAATGGCTTGCTACAAAATAGTGTAGTGATTTGTGCAACAAACAGTATACTACCCTGCGCGGTGATAATGCACTACATCCGATCTAAGACTTAAGTACAAAATGCAAAAAATAGCTTTCGTAATCAGCCCTGTTGACCCAATTCAAACGACTGACACCGTTACCCTTTTCGCCCAATACGCTGATCAACCTTGGGCTTTGTTACTCGACAGCGCCGGTGACAGAGAAGCTGACAATCAATTTGACATCATATTACATTCGCCGAGTAAAACTATCGAAGCTTATCCGACGTTCACGCGCATCACAGATATAACGACTGGAAAAGTAGTTGACCGTAATGACGACCCTATAGCTGTTGCACGTGAATTACACCACGCGTTTATTGGATCAATTGGCTCTCTTGACCAACAGGACCATATACAGCTGCCGTTCTTAGCTGGTGTGGCAGGAATGTTCAGTTATGACTTAGGCCGACATTTTGAGCACTTACCTACCCCTTTCAACGAGACTACTAAAGCACCGCAAATGGCGTTAGGCTTATACACCCGCTCTCTAATTTTTGATCGTAAAAACAAAACCTTATACGACTGCAGGCTTGCGGATCATGAGCCTTTTTCCATAGACAATTTACCGCCAATAGCGGGCTCCGACTTTGCTCTGACTTCAGCATGGAAGAGTAGCTGTGAAAAACAAGAATATATCAATTGCATTGGCCGAATTCACGATTACTTAGTCGCCGGTGACTGCTATCAAGTCAACTTTGCCCAACACTTTGCCGCAAACTATACCGGCGACGAGTGGCAAGCCTATAAGGAATTGCGCAACGCCAATAAAGCACCATTTTCGGCTTTTATGCGCCTCTCAGACGCGTGTATTTTGAGTATTTCGCCAGAGCGATTTTTAGCCGTTAAGAACGGTAAAGTAGAAACTAAACCAATAAAAGGCACACGCCCGCGCAGCAATGATCAACAACTGGATAAAGCCTTAGCACAAGAACTTTTGGTATCCCCCAAAGATCGTGCCGAAAACCTTATGATCGTAGACTTGCTCCGCAATGATATCAGTAAACACTGCCAACCCAATTCTGTGAAGGTACCCAGCCCTTTTGCATTAGAAAGTTACGAAGCCGTTCATCATATGGTATCCACTGTCATTGGTGACCTAGAGCCAAGCTCAGATCCTTTTGCCTTGCTCCGCGATGCATTCCCTGGTGGTTCGATTACAGGCGCACCAAAGGTGCGAGCGATGCAAATTATTGACGAGTTGGAGACGCAACCGCGTTCTATCTACTGCGGCAGTATTGGCTATATTGGTCTCAATAACGATATGGACACCAGTATTTGTATACGTACCCTACTGGCCGAGGACAATCGTATACATTGCTGGGCTGGTGGCGGCATTGTGTTAGACTCAAATGCTGAAGCTGAATATCAAGAGAGCCTTGATAAAGTAAACAAAATTTTACCGGTACTAGCATGACAGAAACGGAGTTTCTAGCCCGCCTCCATCATATAAGACAAGTCGAGTCTGAAGCAGATTATCCTTTGCGCAGTGCCGGCAAACCAGCTGGTGTATTGATCCCCATCATCAATCGCGCGACCGGTTTACACATTCTGCTCACTCAACGCGCATTGCATTTACGCCATCACCCAGGACAAATTAGCTTCCCCGGCGGACGTCAAGAGGACTCAGATACTGATGCAATTGATGCTGCTCTTCGAGAAACAGAAGAAGAAATCGGTATTCCGCGGAAACACGTCAATGTTATCGGTCAATTACCTGCGTATCGCACTATCTCAGGCTATGCAATGGTGCCTGTTCTGGGGTTTGTGCAACCTGATTTCACCTTGAGTGTGGACAAAAACGAAGTCGAAGATACATTTGAAGTCCCATTGGACTACGCATTGGATAAGAAAAACCACCTTATCCATTGGATTGAACGCCAGAATCATCGTCACCCCATTTATTTTATTCCCTTTGAAAACACTTATATTTGGGGCGCTACAGCAGCTATTTTACGCACACTGGCTAGCCATATTCACGCCGACTAGCAGCACATTCAGCAACTTTTCTTTACATCCGATTAACAGATCTAATCCATGCGATTAGGTTTTTTAATTTGTGGCAGCTATGATTGAGAGCATATAGTGGCGATTAAAATAACCACAAGAGACACCCTATGATCAGCGTTTTCGATATGTTTAGCATCGGTATCGGACCATCAAGTTCGCACACGGTTGGGCCAATGCGGGCGGCACAACAATTTGTCATTACACTTGAAGACCAACACTTACTGGCTAATGCTGATCGCATCGTAACTGAACTATTTGGTTCACTGGGTCAAACCGGTAAGGGTCACGGAACTGGCAAAGCGGTAATTTTAGGTCTGCACGGCTATGCCCCAGAATCAATTCCAGTCGAAGCAATTGAACCTATGTTGCAAAGCGTTGAACGCACCGAGCAGCTACCTGTCAATAAAGACCACAATATAGCTTTTCCACGCGAAGGTGCGATTATTTTTCATCGCCGCAAAACTCTGCCACTGCATGCTAACGGCATGACACTGCGGGCAATGAGCGGTGATAAGGTGTTACATGAACAAACGTATTACAGTATCGGTGGGGGTTTTATTGTTACCGAAGAGGAATTTGTAAACGCTAAGCAAGATGCCACTGAATTACATGAAACACCGGTTCGCTTTCCATTTAGCACTGCTGCAGAACTTATCCAACAAGCAAAAGATAATGGCATATCAATAAGCTCACTCATGTGGCGCAATGAGATGGTGCATATGTCGAAAGAAGCGGTTCAGGAAAAACTGGCCAATATTTGGCAAGTAATGCGAGCCTGCATTCATCGTGGCATCGAGACTGAAGGTATTTTACCGGGCGGATTGAAAGTTGTGCGTCGCGCGCCTGCCTTATATCGCCGTCTTAAGAACGAAAAATCAGCAGATCCAATGCAAGCCATGGATTGGGTTAATTTATTTGCATTGGCTGTAAATGAAGAAAACGCTGCCGGTGGTCGCGTAGTAACTGCGCCGACAAATGGTGCGGCGGGAATTTTGCCTGCGGTACTCAGCTACTATGATAAGTTTGTGCAACCGGTTGATGACGAAATCGCGACGCGATTCTTACTAACCGCTGCCGCAATCGGTATTTTGTACAAGAAAAACGCATCTATTTCTGGTGCTGAAGTGGGTTGCCAGGGTGAAGTAGGTGTTGCTTGTTCTATGGCTGCTGGCGCATTAACAGAAATTCTCGGTGGTTCGGTCAGCGCAGTAGAGAATGCAGCTGAAATTGGTATGGAGCATAATCTAGGCTTAACGTGTGACCCCGTAGGTGGTTTAGTCCAAGTGCCGTGCATTGAGCGCAATGCCATGGGCGCTATTAAAGCCATTAACGCATCGCGATTAGCCGTGCGCGGTACCGGTGAGCACAAAGTTTCACTCGATAAAGTGATTAAAACCATGCGCGATACTGGTAACGATATGAAAACCAAGTATAAAGAAACTGCTCGCGGTGGTTTGGCTGTTAACATTATCGAGTGTTAAACGCCTATTATTACCGATATTTAAGGTGAAACCGTTGCCCAAAGCACGCTAGACTGTAAGTCTGTTATACATTGGCGATAGGTCGCATGGATTCAGTTAGTCAGTTAGTCTTAGGTAGCGCCGTTGGCTACTCAGTTTTGGGCCGTAAAATGGGCGTTAAGGCGGCATTTTACGGTGCCGCTTTGGGTACACTTCCTGATCTAGATGTATTTATTTCTTACAGTGATCCCGTAAAGGACTTTACCTATCACCGCAGCTTTACTCACTCAATAGTTATACAACTGCTAGCTGCACCGGCATTTGCATGGGGTCTACAAAAAATCCATAAACTGCGTGAAACCACCTTCAGCCAATGGTTTTGGTTAGTATTCTTGGTGTTCAGTACCCACGCAATCCTCGACAGCTTCACCGTGTATGGAACCCAGTTACTTTGGCCAATTACTGAGTATCCATTTGGGGTTTCGAGTCTATTTATAATAGATCCTGCGTACACCCTGCCCTTACTCTTCAGCCTTATTTTAGTGGTATTTACGCCACTGCATTTTCTGCGTAAACGACGAATCAACAATTGCGCGTTAGCGATAAGTTGCCTGTATATGGTATGGAGTTTAATAGCCAAATGGCACGTGAACAGTCTAGTAGATAACGCATTAGCAAGTCGTGGTATAAGTAATGACATTTCCATTAGCACTCCAGCGCCGTTTAATACTTTTCTGTGGCGCGCTGTTGTGGTCGAGGAAGACTCTTATTACGAAGTATTCGCTTCAGTTTTTGACTCAGTAGATGACGTAAGTGTGTATCAATACTCCACTCAACCATACTTGTTAGAGCCGCTGCGAGAATCTTGGCATATTCAACGCTTACAGTGGTTTACTAAAGGGCTTTATGCGGTAAGAGCCGAAGGTGACAATATTCATATGACCGATTTGCGCATGGGAATTGAAGGAAGTTATGTGTTCGACTTTGTCGTTGGTGAACGCTTTGCTGAACGCACTATTGCCGTCTCTCCTGAACAACTGACTGTGCGGCCCAATATTGACCAAGTGGGATTGTTGTGGGATCGCATTTTGGACCCCACAGTTGATTTAAGTCACTGCGCGCGCGAACAAAGCTGTTAGTTCGGATTTCAACTATTTAACCGGTAACGTTATATCTTTAAATAGTTTTTCAACTTCGTCGTTGTTCTTTTGCATCATCGCTCTTTCAACCATAGTTTTAGTCAAGTGTGGTGCAAAACGTTCAATAAAGTCATACATATAGCTGCGTAAGAATGAGCCTTTGCGGAAACCTATTTTAGTCGTGCTGTATTTGAACAAGTGACTGGCGTCGATTTTGACGAGATCGTCATCGGTCTCTTCATTAACCGCCATTGAGGCGATCACACCAATACCGACTCCCATGCGAACATAGGTTTTAATAACGTCGGCGTCAGTGGCAGTAAAGACGATTTTGGGTGTTAACCCTGCCCGTTCAAATGCCTGATCAAGTTCTGAACGACCAGTAAATCCAAATACATAAGTAACTAACGAATACTTAGCAATATCATGGATATCGATCGATGATTTTTTCGCTAATGGGTGTTCTTTGTTAACTATTACACTTCTATTCCAGTGATAGCATGGCAACATTACTAAGTCGTTATACAAGTGCAATGCTTCCGTTGCGATGGCGAAATCAGCTTCGCCCTTTGCTGCCAAATCGCTGATCTGCGAAGGCGTGCCCTGATGCATATGCAGGGATACCTTGGGAAATTTATGCATGAAACCTTGAATGACTTCAGGTAAAGCGTAGCGCGCCTGCGTGTGAGTGGTGGCAATATTGAGCTTACCTTGATCGGGTAGCGTGTGTTCACGCGCTACCGATTTAATACTTTCAACTTTGGCTAAAATTTGTCGAGCAATATTAATGACGTCTTGGCCTGCGTCAGTCACGTGAGTCAAATGCTTACCACTGCGACCAAAAATCTGCACGCCTAGCTCGTCTTCAAGCATTCGGACCTGCTTACTAATGCCAGGTTGAGATGTGTAAAGACTTTCAGCAGTCGCTGACACATTAAGATTGTTATTTTGTACTTCGACGATGTAACGTAGCTGTTGCAGCTTCATGTATGATTTCCATTTAGCGCTATTGATTTCCCCTAGCGTCCACGCATTTCCACCAGAGTAACTCCATCAAATACAGAGTTTGACCGCTTCATTGTAGTTAAAAACACTTTCGTTATGCAAAAAAATTAGGCAAAACATATAAATATACTAGATACTAGAATAAGGATAGAGACTAAAAGGCTTTAAAATGTCAGGAAACATCGACTTTTCATCCGTACTCGCAGCAGCGATTCACGACATGAAAAACTCGCTCAATTTGCTAATCCAAACGCTTGAGTCACTCGATAAGGCAATTGAGCCGAACAACCACACTGCCCGCGAGCAACTCTCGCAAGTGCACTACGAATCTTCGCGATTAAATACCGGCTTAGTGCAAATGTTATCGCTCTACCGCGCTGAATTGTCTGGCCTGCCGCTGAACATTGATGAGCATTTTATTGAAGACTTATTTGTCGAACTCGAAGGCGCTAATCAAACGTATATCAATCAGCGTCAAGTTACCCTAACCTCAGATATTGCTGATACTGATGGCTGGTTCTTCGACAAAGACCTTATTTTCTTGTTATTGAATGATGTACTGATTAACGCGATGCGATACGGAAATCAAAAAATTCATTTGTCTGCAGCTATTGCCGATAACATGTTAATTGTTAGAATCGAAGATGACGGTCCGGGTTATCCAGACTATATGCTTGAACAAAGTCATTCTGATTTGGCAGAGTCCAATTTAAGTCAAGGCCGCACTGGGTTAGGATTATTTTTTGCGCGCTTAATTGCAAATGCGCATAAAAATAAAGGCCTACAAGGCGAGATATCGCTAAGCAATGGTGGCCGGTTCGGTGGTAGTGTATTTCAATTGAAATTACCTTAAACTGTATCAACAATAATAAATTGCGCTTCTCCATAAGCGCTCAACGAGTGAAGCAGCTTATCTATGTCAATGTTTGCAATTGTTGTTGGCCTAATCGTTACGTTAGTGGTTTTCGCTATCATTATGAACGCGTTCCAACAGCACAAAGCTAAAATCGAAGCCGAAAAACGCACAGAAATAGCTAAACAGAAATCCGTAATAGACGAAACTGAAAATGTCCTTATGGCTGCTTCACAAATTCCTCTTACGCCTAAGTTAGTTTGGGTTCTACACCAACGTGTACAAAATGCATTGAAAATTATGTTGGAGTTAAATCCAGCGTTACCACAAATCCGCCAACGCGTGAAAGATGCGGAAGCTCGTGTAAGTTCCATCGATTTAAACGGCTCAGTGCCAGAGCAAAACAATTTTTCATTGCCAGACAATGACAAGATGATTATTCAAATGATCCAAGCGATTAAAAAGCTTCGGGTATTACTCCGCTCAGAGCACAGTAAAGGCAAGGTAGACACGCAGATGTATATGCAAGAAGACCGCAGTCTAGAGCGTTTACAACTACGCGTAAATGTAGAAACATTGGCGCGACGCGGCAATGCAGCGCTGAGCTCAGGTATGCTCGGGTCAGCGCGTCAGTATTTTGAAAAAGCAATCATCGCACTTGAAGCACAAACCCAGCCCGATGAATATATGCAGTCTCGGCATATAGAACTATCAGCAAGTCTTCAAGACATTCAAGATAATCTTAAAGACGTCAACGCCCAAGACCGCGCTAAGAAGAAAGCTGAAGAGCGTGACGATCTTGACGAGTTGTTTGCGCCGAAGAAAAAGTGGTAAAACGAATGGCATCCAATTCCAATCCTTACAGGGTTAAATGAAACTCTTTTCAAATTTGATACACTAACACCTTGTCCCGAGTAACACCTCTTGACGATTTCTCAGTATTACCGCGGCTGCTGAACCCGGTAACTAATGAGGAATTATTATGCAACATCCAAGAAATCGCGCGTGGCGTAGATTTAAAAATACCGTCAATCAACACAAAGGCATGGGCACAG
>CAXRGW010000090.1:0-34134 GCA_964230255.1 Alteromonas sp. | reverse complement strand
TCAAAATCAACATCGATATCCGGCGGTTCGTTACGCTCTTTGGAAATAAAACGCTCAAATAGCACGCTGATCTGGCGCGGATCGACCGCGGTAATTTCCAAGCAGTAGCAAACTACTGAGTTCGCTGCTGAGCCACGGCCTTGGTAGAGGATCTGTTGTTGTTTGGCGAACTGTACAATGTCGAAAATAGTTAAGAAAAAATACTCATAGCGCTGCTGGGCAATCAGGCGCAGCTCTTTTTCGATGATGGCGCGAATGTCACCGCTCAACCCTTGCGGGAAGCGTTTCTTAATGCCGCGCTCAACGCACAAACGCAAATACATTTGAGCGTCAAAACCATTGGGGATAAGCTCATGCGGATATTGATAGCGCAGGGTCGACATACAGAAGCTACAGCGTTTAGCGATATTGGTGCTTTCGGCTAACCACTCAGCGGCGTAGAGTTTTTGCAGTTTGTCGAGGGGCCGTAAGCTGCGCTCAGCGTTGCTCAAAGCTTGGCGCCCAAGTTGCTTAACTGAAGTACCCAAACGGGTGGCGGTGAGTACATGCTGTAACGGTAACCGCTCAGTTTCATGCATCAGCGCACCGGTACAGGCACAAATGGGTAAATTACAATTTTCAGCTAATTGCTGCAGCTGCTGAATATGGGCGTCTTCGTTGGCTATTAGTAGGCGCTGGGCGCCAATCCAGGTTCTGGCCGGGTGGTGTTTAAGTAGCCACTGAGCCCAGTGTTCATGGTGTTCGGTATCAATCTCGGGTAACCAAATAAACAGGCAGTGCTTAACGCTTTTTAAGTCCCATTCATCCAGCTCGTACTGACCTTTTTCGGCGCGTCGGCGCGCGTTTGTGATAATGCGGCACAGTTCGCTGTAGGCGTCTTGATTTGGACACAGCAGCACACACTGGAAATGGTCATTAAGGCGAAAATAGCTGCCAACAATTAGTTTGATACCCAGCTGTTTGTGTTGCTGCTCGGTGTAGGCCCGCACCACGCCTGCTACTGAACATTCATCGGTAATTGCCAACGCTGAGTAACCTAAAAAATCGGCGCGAGCGATCAGCTCTTCCGGGTGCGAAGCGCCGTGTAGAAAAGAGAAGTTACTTTGGCAAAACAGCTCGGCATACATCAGGCGAAGTACCCGTGGATATACCACTGCTTGTGGTGATCGCGAAATACCCACAAGTACTGCCCGTCATCATTTTGGGCAATAAAATAGTCGCGTTCACAAGGCGAATCGCTCCACCAGCCGGCGATTATTCGCTCCGGCGGCGTTAACACCTTACTGGCTTGGGTTAATGGGATAGGCTCTTTGAGCAGCAGTGAAGGCCTGTCACTAAACACCGGTGGTGCTTTTTGGCTAGCCGACCATTGTCCGTCGGCGGGATATACCACTACGTTAAGTTGTTCAGGACGGTGATCGTGGGCCATTTGTAGTTGATACACACCCTGCTTACCCATTTTCGCCTGTAAGCGTGAAATCAGCTGCAATGTCGTCATTTGCGTTTGCTTACCAGCAAATAGGTCATCGTTAGCAGCAACTACATGCGACAGCTGCTGGGCTTTAAGAGTAAGTCCTTGTACCGGTGCTTCCAAAGTTAAGCGTTCAACGCTAACACCTGCAATGGTTAGCCAGGCTTGGGTCCGGTTTTCGCCTTGTGCACTGTGCAGTTGCCACTGCTGTTGTTGTTTATCGCGCAGGTGGAGCTCAACGGTTAAATCAAAAGTTACTAAGGCGCGCTGGATCAAATAACGTTCAAGCATTTTCAGCAAGTGCTCTAGTGGTTTAAGCAAGCGCTCAGCCAAGGTAATTTCATACAGCAGTTCCGAATAGCGAATAAACTGCTGGGCAGGTCGATACAAAGTGAGCTGCTCAAAACGCTCGCCTTTAAGCTCACTCAAATAACGCAGCATCGGACCGTCAAATCGTGCGGCAATGGCACTGAGTGGTTGGGTAAATAAGTCGTCAAACGAGCTAATACCGACGCGCTGTAGCGCGCTCACTTGTTTATCCGTCAGCGCACTGTGAGAGAGGCGACAACGGCGTAGGGCTTGTTGCCAATTGCGCTGCTCCAAACTGATGCGGTTATATCGAGCACGGGCTAAAACCTTGGCAGCAGAGATTGAATAGGCACTGGCGTAGTCGTAGTGAAACTCACTGAGTAAGGTTTGAATCGTATGCCAGTAACTATCGATATCGGCGTATAAGCGCAGCATATTGTCAATGCGCAAGTACAGGCCGTCGGGTTTATCCAAGCTGATATCAGCAGTTACACCATAGAGCTGCTGGGCAATGGATAGAAGCTGCTGAATTTCTTTGTCTGCGTCGTATTCGATGATGGTGAGCTCAGCGCATAATGCGCTAGCGGCGGCCAAGCCCATGCCTATTTTTAAGCCTTGATTAAGCGCTGCTGGATTGAGCTGACACAACTGATTGTTAAGCGCATCATAAATCGCAATAGGATTTACGGTATGTTGCGCCGCAGAGCCATTGCTGTTGACAATAGTGCCTAGTTGTAACGCCTTAAAGCGGACATAAACCCACAACCCTTGCATAACAACTACCGCTGGGCATGTAACGCAATAATATTATTTTTAGTATGGGGTTGTGCGACAGTTTGATAACGTTGACGGATGCTGTTGAGCGTATGCTTAACGGTGAGATCACTGACCGGCCAGCCACCGCGCTGTTTAGCAATATTAATGTGCAAAGCGTCTTGTTCGCGACTGAGGTTCATCGACAAGCTAATCGGCAGCGGTTGCGCCACGCTGTTGTATTCAAATAGCAGTAACAAACAATCGCCCTGCTCGGCGGCAACTTGCAAGCGCTTTGCTTGGGTTAATGATAACTTTGATTGCCACAATAATACGGTGTGACAGAGGCCGCTTTTTAAGCATTGCTCACAGGCCCATAATTTATTGGCTGTGTTATCGCTGGCAACAAAGAATACTTGTTCGATAGCAACATCATGGGCAATTAACATTTCGGCATTGATTTGTACCGGTGGCGCCATCACAAACAACTGTCGTTTGTCTTGCTGACGCTGCTGAATAATCGGCATACACAGTTTGAGCTCGCCAATGCCCATGGCGCTATTAATACGCACAACGCCCTGTTTGGGAAAGCCGCCATTGAGTGCTTGATCAAGCTCTGCGACACCTGTGGCGATTTTTGCAGCAGCAGTTTGTGCTTGCTGCGAGGCTTGCCACACCAATTGCTTATTTTTTAAATGAGTGATTAACGCTGACATAAACACAAAATTATACTGTACGGATATACAGTATAATTGATTGTCTTATTTGTGCAAGTAGCAAACAGATATTCAGCTTTTATTCTTGATGTGTCATGCTAGAACGCATAGCCGACAAAGGAACAATGCTATGGCTCAAATCGACAATAAACAACCTATCTGCTTGCGCGGTGAGGCTATGACGCGCATCGAAACTTTTGTTGCAGCTGCCTTTGCATTTGCTATTACCATGTTGGTGATCAGTCTTGATGAAATTCCCAACAACATTGATGCCTTTATTGTCGCGGTTAAAAATATTCCCAGCTTTGTGGCCAGTTGTGCTTTGATATTTTGGATCTGGCATAGTCATGCCACATGGTCGCGTCAGTATGGGCTTGAGGATACTCGTACGGTAGTACTCAGTGGTTTGCTAGTGTGTATTGTGCTGGTCTACATTTATCCCCTGCGATTGATGATGCAGGGCTTGTTTATGTCTATTAGTGGTGGTTATTTTCCGTTTGAATTACAAGTTAATCACTATTGGGAATTGCGCTTTGTATTCGCCTTTTATGCGATTGGATTCACGTTGTTAAGTGTTAACTTTATGGGGTTATTTCAGCATGCACTCAACTGTGCTGACGAAATTCAGCTAACGGAGTATGAGCGGTTTGTAACTAAAACCTATCAGTTACATTGGGGCCTGAATGCGGCTATTTGTTCAATGGCATTGGTATTAGCGCTGATTTTACCTGAATCGCTGATGCCTTACTCGCCTTATACTTACACCGCATTGTGGCCATTCAGTATGTGGTTAAATCGCTACCGCAATAAACAGTGGGAAATCATTACAAGCAATTAAGGCGAATAGTAAAAGTTAATTGCCCAAGTGCGCTGTAAGTCGCCAGAGGATTTAGTGGTTTATGGTCATTTTTTGTGCTGTAGACACAGTGGCTCTAGGAATGCGACCTCGTGCTTAAAATAGGAATAAACATCTTAAGTACCGGTTCCGTGACTATGCTGCTGTTAATTTCAGGTGTTTACAAAAAATCGACCAATTTTTTGACCGACATAATATTCAGGATAGATTTTGTTAGGATCGGCGAAGCAGTGGATACCATTAAGGTGAATCAAATCGCAACCCATTATCTTACACATTGCCACGACTAGACCAATCACAAAACACGATAGAAAAAATAACGCTACACTGCTCATCTACACGATGCACAGAATCTTTAAGCTTCGGTAAGATCTGAATCATGCGTTGCGTCGAATGCTATGAAGGTTCAGTATTTTCTTGGCTGAAATTAGGAAAGACTGAATTTAAACCGATCAAGCCCAACCTAATAAAAGCGCATAAAAAAGTGCAATAGAAAAGTGAAAAATAAAAACTTCGGCGCGGTTAGCTATGAGTTGCTGTGGTTTCCTCACGGTCTGCCGCTTGACTATTCAATGAACCGGAGCTAATTCCTCGGCATGCTGCAACAAAACCGTCTTGGGTGTTTTGACACCACGCGACACGAATTTCATTTGGTTGCTTTTTTATAAATTCGTTAATATGTTCGATGGTTACTGCCTGATTAAGCACCGCGCGATTAACCGCTTCCTCTATAGTGCTGCCGTGTTCAGTGCAATTCATTAAAATATACTCAAAGCGGTTTAAAATAAAGGCCCCGATTTGATAATCGTCTTGGCTGATCAAGCCGCGCTTATTGACCGACTCTAAGCGGGATAAGAAAATACGTTGTAGCTCATGAGCCATAAAGCTCACTTGCTGTTGCGCTGCCCTTATGCGTCGCGCATGATTTCTAGTGGCCCTATTGGCCAATCTGACGCTGCGTTGCAGCCCTTGTACCCGCACGACAAAATAGAACATAACAATAAACATGATGGCAATAATGCCGGCATAAACCATGCTGATCACCCACTTTTACTCGAACAAATTTCTCTGGATAAACTGTTCAATATTTTGTTCCAAAATATACAATGGCACTGAGCCTTGAGCTAGTAAAGCATCGTGAAAATCACGCAAATCAAAGTTTTCACCTAGCCGTAGTTCAGCATCAGTGCGGAGTTGCTTAATTTTTATTTCACCAATCTTATACGACAATGCTTGCGCAGGCCATGAGATATAGCGGTCAATTTCGGTTTTAACATTATGCTCTGAAAGCGCGGTGTTTTCTAACATATACGCACGTGCGCGATCACGTGACCATCCCATGGTGTGCATGCCTGTATCAACCACAAGCCGACAAGCCCGCCACATTTCGTAACTCAAGCGCCCAAAATCATCATATGGGTCAGCATAGATACCAACTTCAACGCCTAAAAACTCTGAGTAAAGTCCCCAACCCTCGCCAAATGCGGAAATATAGGTTTGACGACGTACAGGTGGTAAACCTTCCATTTCATTTGCTAGTGATATCTGCAAGTGATGGCCCGGCACCGCTTCGTGTAAAGTCAATGCGGGTATTGCATACAAAGGACGCTTGTCCAGTGCATAAGTATTGACCCAGTAATAACCCGGTTGATCATCACGCGAAGGCGAAATATAACGACCGGTGGTATATTTAGGCGCAATGCTATCTGGTACCGGTGCCACACCGTAGGGAGTGCGTGGTAACTTTTTAAATAGCTGCGGCAGCTTGGCATCCATCTTTTTCGAAACATAGCTTGCGTAAATCAATAGTTCGTCGGCACTTTTGGCATAGAACTGCGGATCGGTACGCAAGAATTGAATAAATTCATTGATGTCACCGTCGAATTCCAAGGCATCAACAATTTCCTGCATCTCTGCACGTATTCTAGCCACCTCAGTCAAACCGATTTGATGGATTTCTGCAGCGGTTAGATCCGTAGTGGTGTAATAGCGAATACGGTTTTGATAAAAGTCTGCGCCATTGGGCCAATTGACCGCGGCTATATCTTCACGCGCGTTAGGAATGTAATCGTCAACTAAAAAGTCATAGAACGCTTGATATGCAGGATTGATTTGCTCTGCAACTAATAGCAGCGCCGCTGTTTGCCATTTATCGATATCAGCTGCACTAAAGTTGTCTTCACTCAATGACGCAACAGGTTGATAGAAGTAACTAGCATGAGGCTCGTCAGCGATTAACGGTGCGACTGATTCTTCAAAACCGTTTAACACCACTTTAGGTTGTGTCATACCAACCTTTAAGCCCTCTTTCATCCAAGCGATATTTTGCTCAATAATTGGGCCGACTAATGCTAACCGTTTGAGGTAGTTTTCTACATCTTGGGCGGTGTTCAATCGCGTTTGGCTGGGAATTTGAGCAAGGCTACTGTGAAATCCATATTCAGACGTTAAGGGTACAAAGTGCTGATTGAAATGATATTGATCAACGTAATTTTGAATGCGGTACCGCTGCATCAGCAGCGTAGTGACTTCGCTTTGGTTCAGCTGTGCCTGGTCGATAGCACCAAGGGCTGCCAAGTAGGCTTCAAATTGCGCAGTGCGCTCTGCTAATGCGCTAGCTGAAATATCGGTTAAGCGGTCATCAAAATCTGTAATGCCTTGGCGGCTAGCCAAGCGCGGAAAACTTTGTAGCTCATATTGCCAAATTTCATCAACCAGTTGCGTTAATTTTTCGCTGGCATTATTAGCCCAGGTATTAAGTGGGAGCAATACACACAATAAAGCTATCGTGCGAAAGTGATACAACCGGAATGATTTCATGGACAAATTCCTGGGCTTTATTTTTTCGGTGTGTAAATTGGTGTAGGCAATGCCGTTACTTTATCTGAAAGTGCGGTGATTTTCGCTGTGCCTTGCTTTTTAACCTCATCAATACGCAAAACGTTGTGCATGGGAATATATGTGTGGGTTACGCCGGCAAACTCGTCTTTGAGTTTTTCATGACTCGGGTCAACCACCAAACTGGTATGTGCATCCCAAACAAAATCGCCTATCTCGATAAAACCAAACAAGCTTGCTTGGCTTAATTCACGCACATATAACTCGTAGCGCTCACCATTACTAACAAACTGAATACGAAAAAGGGGCTTTGATTGACTCATATAAATTCCTACTTAACAACGTCGAGGATTTTAGCGATTTCGATTGTGTTATTCCATGATCGGCAGTCAATTTTGAGACCAACAGTCCATGAATCGCTATCACTTAGAAGCGGTTTACGTTACCTAATAATGTTTGCGTAGCTAAACGTAGTTCTTGATTGTCTTGAACTAAAATTGCGTTAACTGCAAAACCTTGCACATAACTCGTGAGTTGCAATGCGATCGCTTCGATAGGGGTATCTTTGGACAGCTCATGGGCATTTACCGCGCGTTCTAAGCTTGCGATAAAGTCGATTTGTAACCGATCAATATAGTGTCGACCGATATCGCGAATCCTCTCGTCATCGTGACCTAATTCGGTAATACAGTTGACCAATAAACAGCCTCGGCCCTGGACTAAATCTAAATAGCGTTCAAAGAATTTATGAATGGCATGAACACCTCGGTGCAGTTCAAGAGCCGCTAAAACTTCCTGCAGCTGGGTGCTCTGATAATACTCTAGCACTCGGTATAAGAAGGCTTGTTTACTGCCAAACTCCAAATAGAATCCGCGGCGATTAAAATCGGTACGTGCAATAATTTCGTCCATTACCGCGCCATGAAATCCGTGCTCTAAAAATACGTCTATCGCTTGATGCATAATATCATCAAGGTCGTACATGGGCTTACGAGGCATTGGCAGCTCCTATTCGAGAACTATTGTTCTTAAGCCTAATGTGATTTCTGGTGGAGTCAAGTTTAGCGTAGAGTGTTATGGCTGTTCGGTTGACTTAGAAGAAGCGATTGCGAATAAAAACCCATTGTGCCGCAAAATCTTCAGTGGGTTTGCGGGTGAATTCACTGCGGATAAACAAGTTAATGCGACCGTCTGCGTAACATACGAGTAGATTGGCTATAACCCCTTCGTCCGCAGGTAATTCTTTGCCTTCACGTAGTTTTCGCTCGCGTAAAACTTGCTTAAACTGGGTTTCTAAACGCTCGTACAACTTAGCGATGCGAGTGCGCAAACGCTCCTGCTCACCGAGTAATGCATCACCGTTTAGGATACGTGTAATGCCCGGGTTCTTTTCTGCAAAACCCAATAACAAATGTAAGATCATTTGGCAGCGTGCAGTGGCATCTTTTTCTTCGGCAACAATTTTATTGATACGCGAAAACAGAGTTTCTTCGATGAATTCGATCAAACCCTCGAACATTCTCGCCTTGCTCGGAAAGTGACGGTATAAGGCTGCTTCTGATACACCAACCTGCTCAGCAAGCTTGGCTGTTGTGATACGTTGGCCGGGATTGGTTTCTAACATTCCTGCTAAGCATTGTAGAATCTGCGCGCGTCGATTGGGTTTTTTAGTCGCTGGCATTACCTGGTTCCGTGCTATTTTTGTTGTTCTTCGAATCGTTTGGCTAGTAACGCGACTAACTGCTTAGCAAGTTTATCTTTGCTGGCAATTGGTAACGCTTCTTGACCGCCTTGCCAGAGCACTAACAAAGCATTCTGGTCACTGTTAAATCCTATATCGGCATTTGATACGTCATTTGCAGCGATCATGTCCAATTTTTTATTGGCCATCTTTTGTCGCGCGTAATGCTCAACATCTTGTGTTTCAGCAGCAAAGCCTAACGTAAACGGTGGTTCAGCCAAAGCCGCAACGTCTTTAAGAATATCAGGGTTTTTAACAAAAGTAAGTGTTAACTCATCTGAATTCTTTTTGATTTTTTGGTCAGCGACCTGAGCGCAGCGATAGTCAGCAACAGCCGCCGTAGCGATAAATATATCGCAACTAGGCATGTGCGCCATGACTTCTTGATGCATTTGTGCAGCGCTTTCTACTTTGTGTGCTGAAACACCGTGCGGGAAGCTCAGTGGTGTCGGACCGCTAACCAATGTTACTTTTGCACCGGCTTGGACTGCTGCAGAGGCTATCGCGTAGCCCATTTTACCGCTACTGTGGTTGGTTAAATAGCGCACTGGATCAAGTGCTTCACGCGTTGGACCAGCGGTGATTACGATATGCTTGTCAGCCAGTGCAGGCAGCGTTTGAGGTGCGATCAATTGTGCCAGTGCATCGGCGATTGCTTCGGGCTCGGTCATGCGGCCTGCTCCCACATCACCGCAGGCTTGCTCACCACTGTCTGGTCCAATAAATGAGGTGTTGCGCTTAGCCAAAGTCGCTAGGTTTTCAGTGGTTGCCGGTGCAGCCCACATTTGCTGATTCATCGCTGGCGCAATTACAATTTTAGCGGTTGTTGCCAAATACAGAGTTGATAACAAGTCATCGGCCAAACCATGAGCTAGTTTTGCGAGGCAATTGGCTGTTGCTGGAGCAATCAATAACGTATCGGCCCATTTGGCCAATTCGATATGTCCCATAGCCGCTTCTGCAGCTGGGTCCAAGAGATCGTGATGAACGGGATTACCCGAGACGGCTTGTAACGATAGAGGGCTGACAAATTCAAGCGCTGAGCTAGTCAATACTACGCGCACGTTTGCGCCTTTGGCTGTTAATTTTCTGACTAGATCTGGCGCTTTATATGCTGCAATACCGCCGGTAACACCTAGTAGAATGTTGTGATTCTTCAATTGCATGAATTGTGTTCTGACCTTTAATACGGTGATGCAAATCGCCGTTTCGGGTTAGCGTATTGCAATAAATAGTAACAAGGGATGTTACAGATGAAAATCACTGATTGGCCAATTGCAGAGCGTCCGCGTGAAAAAATAGTTAGGCAGGGCGCGTCATCGTTAACCGATGCAGAAGTTTTAGCTGCTCTATTGGGTTCCGGGCTACCTGGTGCTTCAGCTCTGGATATAGCGCGTCAGGCAATCGCTGATCACGGTGGTCTTGGCAACTTATTATTGGCAGATTTATCAAAATTTACGCAGTCAGCGGGGCTGGGTGTAGCTAAATATACACTTTTGCAAGCTTCGTTAGAGTTGGCGACGCGATTTCATAGCGCCAAACTCAAACAATGTTGTGTTTTCAAACACGCTAACGATGTTGAACAATATTTAACCCTGCAAATGCGCGGTTTTCAACAAGAGGTTTTTGCTCTGTTAATGCTCAGTAGCCAGCACCACTTGTTAGCCTTTCGGCCAATGTTCTTTGGGACTATAAACGCAGCAGCAGTATATCCGCGTGAAATTGTTCGCCAAGCAATCGCTGATAACGCTGCGGCTGTTATTCTGGTGCATAATCACCCATCTGGCGTAGCTGAACCGAGTCAAGCAGATATTCGAATTACCCAGCATATTACTCAAGCGCTACGATTAATTGACGTTGAAGTGTTGGATCACTTTGTTGTCGCTCGCACAAATACGGTATCATTAGCGCAGCGCGGTCTACTGTAGAGGTCGTGCTTGAGGTAATCACTACAAGTTTGAGTACAAACGAGTCACAGGAACCTATGGTATAACCAAGCCGTCATGAAAAATGGAAGTAGCACTGCATGAGTAATCACACATGTTTGGTGATTAATTTAGCGCGTTCACCGGAGCGAATGACGCTGATGGATGATCAGTTATCAAATTTAGCTATTGCTTTTGAGCGAGTCGAAGCTGTTGATGGTCAAGCATTGACTGATGCAGCTATCGACCAAGTATACCTGAGCCAACACCCTGACGTTTATTATAAGAAATTAACTCAAGGTGAGATTGCTTGTTACTTAAGTCATCGGAAGGCGTGGCAGCATATTATCGACAATAAACTCGATTTTGCGGTTATTGTTGAAGATGATGTTGAGTTTGATTCGCAATTTCCAAACGTAATAGACGCCGTTAACAGTCTTCCATCGGATTGGGATTATATTAAGTTGGCGGAGCACAAGCGCACGCGACGTGTCGTGTACTCTGAAACCCAGTCTGGCTATGAGCGCGTGACTTACAACAAGTTGCCGGCACGAACTTGCGCCCAAGCGGTGAGCTACCAAGGAGCCTCAAAGCTGTTGTCCAATAGTGAAACATTTTGTCGGCCAGTGGATGTTGATTTGCAGTATTGGTGGGAAAAACAGCTGAATGTTTTTGGTTTGACGCCGTATGCCGCCACTCCTAGAGTCGACCAAGTTAGTGATATTGATGCTCAATCGGCACGTACCGCGGCCGAGCGCAGTCAGTGGCAAAAATTACGCAATATGTGGCATTTTTTTTGGCAAAACCGTTATCATACACAGCATAAAGTCGCCGCGTTGAATGCGGCTAAAAAGAGGTAGATTCATGCAGTTGTCTGTGATTTTCTCAACCTACAATTCACCAGAATGGATGTTGAAAACACTGTGGAGCCTGCATTATCAGACATTTCAAGACTTTGAAATTGTCATTGCTGATGACGGCTCCGGCGCCGAGACGAAGGCTGCAATTAAGCAATTTGAAGCGACTAGTAGACGATCAATTAAGCACGTCTGGCAAGCCGATGATGGCTTTCAAAAAACGCGTATTTTGAACAAGGCACTGATTGCTAGCGAAGGCGAATATATTTTATTTACTGACGGTGATTGCGTATTGCGAAAGGACTTCCTGGCGGTGCATATGGCGCGTCGTGAGCCTGGTTATTTCTTATCTGGTGGTTACTTCAAGTTGCCCATGGTGACGAGTAATGCGGTTAATCGTGAAAATATAGAATCGGGATTGGTATTTGAGCTCGATTGGTTAATTGAGCACGGTTTAGAAAAAACTCACAAGACCATGAAGTTAACGGCTTCGGGGATGAAAGAAAAGTTACTCAATGCCATGACACCAACGAAAGCGACGTGGAATGGGCACAATGTGTCGGGATGGCGCTCTGACATATTTGCCGCCAATGGTTTCGACGAGCGAATGCAGTATGGCGGTGAAGATCGCGAGCTAGGTGAACGCTTGTTTAATCGCGGAATTAAATCTAAACAAATCCGTTATTCAGCCATTTGTTTGCACCTTGACCACGCTCGCGGATATGTGACTCAGGAGATGCGCGATAAAAATGCGACAATTCGCGCAACGACGAAACGCAAGAAGGTGACCGAAACAGCATATGGAATAAAGCAAGCGATCGAGCGATCAGCTACAGATCTTCAATAAATTAGGTTGATCGTGGCCTTACTTTGCTGTATAACATGCGCCCTCTTAATTGATGGTTAGTTACTCCTGCTTGTGGCGTGCTCTTGAAGAGCAATAAAGTTACCGGCAACCAAGAGTAGCAACATAGTAAACGTTGTTCTGGAGACAAAAATGTCAAAAGTATGTCAAGTGACTGGAAAGCGTCCTGCGGTTGGTAACAATCGTTCGCACGCGCGCAATGCGACTCGTCGTCGCTTTTTGCCAAATCTTCAAACCCACCGTTTTTGGGTTGAAAGTGAAAACCGTTTTGTTAAATTACGCCTAACGCCAAAGGGTATGCGTATTATTGATAAGAAAGGCATCGATACTGTTCTTGCAGATATCCGTGCTCGTGGCGAAAAAGTTTAAGGAGCCTAAACCATGCGTGATAAAATCAAATTAGTATCAACTGCTGGCACTGGTTTCTACTACACCACAGATAAAAACAAACGTAACATGCCGGGTAAAATGGAAATCAAAAAGTTTGATCCAAAAATCCGCAAACACGTGATGTTCAAGGAAGCCAAAATTAAGTAATTCGTTACTTTTTGTCTCCTTTTGAAAACCCGGCCAGCGCCGGGTTTTTGCGTTTGATTACCGTCGTTGATTCGGTATGCTTGGCACTGTGATTAGCAACCGAGTTAGCCTCAGTGAACTTATCTGCGCGCGCATTTAACAACATCCTTATTTTTGCCATGCTGGCGATGATCATGCTATTCAATATCGATGCTTGGTTACCACGTCCTGAGGCAGACGCTCGCCTGCATTTAATTGAAGAGCATGACTTGGTCTTGAAAGTACAGCTTGAACAAGCCCGGCTTGAACGCATTGGCACAGATTGGCGAGTAATTAATCCCGCCGTTGATGGTGTTGATGCACGGCGAGTGATCCAAGCATGGCATGCAACCCGTTTAACGCTTGCACAGCTACCCACGAATCCAACAGCCCAGTATTCTGCTCAAGTATGGATAGCGGGCACTGAAGATGCGGTAGAGCTTACATTTTGGAAAGCGTCAGATGGTAGTTACGTAGAAATTGGTGCGAGTACTTATCGATTAGAAGATACCGTACTACAACAGCTATTGTTTTAAACTCAAGAGAATCCGCATGCCTGAATTACCGGAAGTTGAAGTCAGCCGTTTGGGCGTTGCTCCGCATTTAGAATCCCAGATTATTGTGGCTATTATCGTCAGGGATAAACGCTTGCGCTGGCCAGTTCCAGAAGATATTCAACTCGCCATCGGGCATTCAATCCGATCTGTCACTCGACGTGCGAAATACCTATTTCTCAACACCAAGGTAGGCAGCATAGTGTTGCATTTGGGGATGTCTGGTCGGTTAAGAGTTATCGATAAAGATTTGTCACCGGTAAAACATGATCATATCGATATAGTGCTCGACAGTGGAAAGTGTTTGCGATTAAACGACCCACGCCGCTTTGGTGCTTGCTTGTGGCAAGCACTAGATGAACCACCATTGGCAATATTGGCGAACCTAGGACCTGAACCGTTGACTGACGAGTTTGATAATGAGCGTTTATTCAAACTGTCTCGAGGCAAATCTGTGGCCGTCAAAAATTTTATAATGACGAACCAAGTGGTCGTCGGGGTAGGAAATATCTATGCCAATGAAGCTTTATTTCTCAGCGGTATTGACCCGCGTCGCGCGGCTGGCAAGGTTAGTAAAAAGCGCTATATGGTGCTCACAAGTCATATTCGCGATGTACTGGCAGCGGCAATTGCGAAGGGCGGCACTACACTGAAGGACTTTACTCAGGCCGATGGCAACCCTGGATACTTTAGCCAGCACCTACGTATTTATGGTCGGGCAGGAGAAGACTGTGAAGTATGCGGCCGATCAATAAAAAGCGCTACCATTGGGCAACGCAACACATTTTATTGTCCAAATTGTCAGCGCTAAGACTCTTTATTTGTGTAATCGCTGTTGTAACGCCTGTTGAACCACTGGGTGACAAAACTCACTCACATTGCCGCGATGCAGTGCTACTTCTTTCACTAGGGTTGAAGAAATAAAGGAATTTTCTTCTGCTGGCGTCAGAAAAACGCTTTCGAGTTTTGGATTCAGGCGGCGATTCATGTTCGCCAGTTGAAACTCGTACTCAAAGTCAGACACGGCGCGCAGGCCTCGAATTAAAACAGTCGCGTTTTGCGTATCAGCAAAGTCAGCCAATAAACCAGTAAAACCGATAACTTCAACGTTGTCTAAATGCGCCGTGATTTGCGTAATCATATCAACGCGTTCTTCAAGGCTGAAAAGTGGCTTTTTGCTTGGATTAGACGCGATTCCAACCAGTACACTCGCAAACATCTGCGCGGCCCGTTCGATTAAATCTGCGTGGCCATTGGTAATTGGGTCGAAGGTTCCGGGGTAAATCGCTCGAGTATGCATAAGTCGTAATCTGGTCCATTAAAAACAAGCAAAACATAACATCGATTCGAAATTTGATACAATTTATTCGTCGAATTGCCTATATATCATAGCCAAGTTCGGCTAGTATCAGCGCCAATTACGTTGAGACAAATAAGGTTAAGCATTGCGCAAGATTTTGATCGGATGCATATTGACCGCAGCGAGTTTGCACGCGGCGGCGACACCATGGGTAGGTACATTGGACCCGCAGTTACACAACGATTTGGTCACGCTTTCGGAGTACCGCGCTTTGGACTCGGTGGTGAACACCTATCCAGTGCCGTGGAAGGGCATAGCCAATCAATTGAGTCATCTTGACGAGAGCCAGTACCCAGAGCATGTTAGATTAGCTGTACACCGGCTTCGTCATTATTTGCGATTGGAGCAGATGCATGATATCGATAGTTATGTAGAAATTTACGGCGCAAGTGATCCGTCGCGTTTTACCGCTTTTAATGGTGAACAACGTCCTTCGGCACGATTAACTAATACTACGGAGTTTACCAGTGGTCGTTGGTCAGCTCAGTTATCAGTCAATCTTGAGCCAGGTGGTGAGCGCAACCTTGATCAGAGCTACATCGCTATGCAAGTCGCAGACTGGACTTTGTCTTTAAGTGCTATGGATCAGTGGTGGGGACCAGCTCATTCAAACAGTTTGATCCTGACTGACAATGCCCGCCCTGTGCCGTCTATTGGTATTTCCCGTGCAACTACCCAAGCATCCAAGTCTAAATGGTTGAGTTGGCTAGGTTCTTGGTATTTCACAGCACAGCTCGGTCAACTTGAGAGCGAGCGGACAGTTCCAGACATAAAACTGTGGCGCACAAGATTCACTTTTAGCCCAGTTAAAGGATTAGAGTTAGGTGCAGCTTGGTCGGCAATGTGGGGAGGCGGAGGTCAGCCCAACGGATTTAGTGATTTTATCGATATTCTTACTTTTCAAGAGGTTTGTTCAAATGGCGCAGCAACCTGTGACCCAGCATTGAACACAAAGCTAGGGAATCATATTGCCGGTTTCGATTTAAAATACAACTTTAACTTGGGAGATACGCCGGTATCGATATACGCTCAACGCGTAGGAGAAGATGCTGTCGATACTTACCGAGTCACTGACAACGCTAATGCGTTTGGTATCTCGACTTATTTAGCGGGTGCAAAAGTTTATTTTGAGACCAGTGATACCAATATTGATTGTGCAAATGATGGCTCTAATAGAACCAACTGTTATTATGAATCGAGCACATATCCTGATGGGTACCGGCATTATCAACGAGCTATAGGTAGCACATTTGACAGCGATGCGAAGCATTTCACCTTTGGTGGTTATTATCACCCTAACAGCCGCGATTTAATCGGCTGGCAGCTAAGCCGTATTGAACTCAATCCTGATGGCGAGCGGCCGTCACCGGTGATGACAGAGAGTGTCGAAGAAGAATTATGGTATGTTAGTGGCTACTACCAAACGGCATGGCGTGATTGGCAAATAAAGATCGGTGGCAATGTTGCGCAACGCGAGTTTAACCTTGAACAGCGCGACAATAAAACGGATTACAACATATACTTGCACTTGCGCTACGCCCTAACTGAATAACGGTACATGGCTAATGGCAACTGACCACTCAAAGCTACCTGTTAGTGTTTTTATTGTTGCTCAGGATGAAGAGCAGCATATAGCAAGGCTGATGGCCAGTCTGTCTGTGTTTGCTGAAATCATTGTGGTTGACTCTGGAAGTGCTGATAGCACTCCGCAAATAGCAGCCGAGTTCGGTGCCAAAGTCATACACCAAGCATGGCTTGGTTACGCTGGGCAAAAACAGTTTGCACTCGAGCAGTGTAGTCAAGATTGGGTTTTAAATCTTGACGCCGACGAAGTAGTAACTGACGCGATGATAGCCGCTATTCAACAGGCGCTCACAAACGATAATTGTGATGCAATTCGTTTTGACCGCAACGATTTGTTTATTGGCAAGATGCCACCGGCCGCAATGAAAAAGCCCAACAACGTGCGGTTTTATCGTCGCGAAAAAGCGTCTTTTGACATCAACCAAAAAGTGCACGAAACGGCTAAATGTGAGGGGCCTATATTATTTGTAGACGCGGCGTTTAATCACTATGGCTATGATCAAATATCGGTACTAATGGACAAGCTCAATGCCTACTCATCACTTAAAGCACAGCAAAAGTTTGCCAATGGCAAAAGTGCTTCTTTTCTCAAGTTAATGCTAATCGTTCCGATAGAATTCTTGCGGAAACTACTTTTACAACGGCTGATTTTCTTTGGACGTCGCGGTTTCATTTTGGCCGCATTAAACGCTTACTACGCTTTTTTAAAAGAAGCAAAGTTGTTAGAGCTGCATCTGCGTAAGCAAAACGATTAATTCGCAATAGGAGCGTGTAAGCCAATGACTCGTGTAATTACCTTCGGTACATTCGATGTCTGTCATATTGGTCATATTCGCATTCTCAAACAAGCCAAAGCGCTTGGCGATCGTTTGATTGTTGGCGTTTCATCGGATCAACTCAACTTGGCTAAGAAAGGTCGTCTGCCGATATACAATTTAAGCAATCGTATGGAAATTATCGCTTCTATGCGTTTTGTAGATGAAGTGTTCGTTGAGCATTCGCTCGAGCAAAAAGCTCAATATATTAAAGACTATAAGGCAAATATTTTGGTCATTGGAGATGACTGGGCCGGTAAATTCGATCATTTTGGCAAGCTTTGTGAGGTACGCTATTTACCACGCACACCCTCAGTCTCAACAACCGAAATAATAGAGATTATAAAAGATACTCAATGATCGTAGCCTTCGACTAACCAATTCCAGTGGCCTGAATTAAAATGATAAGTTTCACAACGAACGGATTCTTTCATCAAAGACCGGTGCAAGCGCTCTAAATTACTCACTTTCCAGGCCTCGCCATTACGGACTGCGCACTTATCAAAGTCGATCAACCAGGCTTGTCCTTCATTGTCTAGCATCACATTGTGAATGTTTAAATCGTGATGATAGACTTGGCGCTGATGGAAGCGTTTAATAGTTGCGCCTATATGGCGCCATTCAAACTCGGTTAGGGGGCGCTCAGTCAAGATATTATGCGTATCGCTAGCATTCGGTATTTTTACAGTCAGCAAGTCGCCACGCCACACAAGACCACTGCGTTGCACTAGACCAGCAACGGGTCGAGGGCAAGGCAAATGCCATTCGCACATTTGTATGAGTAACTGCATTTCGCGATAGGGACGCGTTTGTTTAAGGCCCGCGAACCAAAATTGATCATCCAAGAGCTTACCAATCAAACCGCCGCGTTTGTAATGACGTAGTACCAAATCTGTATTGTTGCTGTAGCGCAAAAAATGAGTTGTACCGCGGCCTTCAGCGGATCCAATGATTGCCAATTCAGGCAAGTTCGATTCAGCAGAGAACCATTGCTCTGTGATAGCTGGCAAGGCTAAATCTGCGCATTGCGCACTGGCAACAAACAGATCACTGTTGGCATGACGATAGTGTTCTAACATACGGAAAAAGTGGATAGCCTTGATAAAACTTGAGAATTACTGCTAATTGTAATCAAATTAGCGCCAATCATGCGAACAAAAAGTCAGATACCTTGCTGCCATTAATAAAACAACAAACGCCGATTATGCTCAAGCCCAATGCTCATTTATGCGTAATGCGCCTCTCTGCTATTGGTGACGTGTGCCATGCCGTGGCAATGGTACAGGCGGTACAAGCAGCACGGCCAGATATTTCGATCACTTGGGTTATCGGCAAAGTAGAGTTTCAATTACTCAAAGATATGCCCGGTATTGAGTTTGTTGTATTTGATAAAAAACAGGGCAAAAAAGCCCGGTTAGATTTAAAGCGGCGATTATCCGGTACAGTATTTGACGCGTTATTTATGATGCAGATAGCACTTCGCGCAAATTGGGCTTCCACTGTAATCAAAGCCAAAGTAAGAATTGGCTTTGATAGCGAGCGCAGCAAAGAATTGCATGGATTGTTTACAAACTGTCAAATCGCTGCACAACAACATGCACACGTGCTTGAAGGGTTCATGGGGTTTGCTAATACAATTGGTGTAGAAACGCCTTCACAACCACAATGGCAAATGCCTTTGAGTGACGACGACCATGCGGCCGCAGAAAAACTCCACAATAGCTCTAGCCCCTACGTGGTTATTTGCCCTGCCGCCTCGAAAGCCGAGCGATGTTGGTTAACCTCCCGTTACGCTGAGGTGGCTGATAAACTGCACGATATGGGTTATCGAGTGTATATCTGTGGTGCACCTGCGCCCCTAGACACTAGGCTTGCTGAAGAAATTGTTACGCAAGCAAAACAGCCTATACACAATATAGTCGGCGCCACCTCCTTAAAACAGTTATTGGCTTTCATTAAGCGAGCCGAATTAGTCATAGCGCCAGATACAGGTCCTGCTCATATGGCAACCACTGTTGGAACTCCGGTGATTGGACTCTATGCACACAGCAATCCGTCGCGAACCGGTCCATATCAAAATTTAGCGAATGTGGTTTCGGTTTACGACGCCGTAATAGAGCAACAAACAGGTAAAAAGTGGCAAGATTTGAAATGGGGTAAACGGGCCAAGGGTGATGATCTTATGGCGCAAATCCAGGTCGATGCAGTCGTTACGCAAGTCGAGTACGTACTCGGCGTAAATCCCTAACTCGACAAAAATGCTTCGATCAATTTTAGGTTTTTTTCAAGTGCCCCTCGATTTTGCTTAATAACCTGCAAACCTTTGGAACCATCAGTTTCGCGTTTGCTTTTGTCACCTAACCATTCATTGATTACTACACATAACGAGGCTTCCTCATTGGTGGTTTGCAGTGCTCCAGCAGAGGCTAACTTGGTGGTTATTTGCGGATTGTTGAACTGACTTGGGCCCATTACAATTGGTACTTTATACAGCGCCGGTTCGAGCGCGTTATGGCCGCCTCGAGGTGCGAAGCTGCCACCGACAAAGGCGACATCGGCAATAGCATATAAGGCTTGCATGAATCCCATCGCGTCTACCAGTATGATTTCAGTACGAGTATTGATTTCTGATAGCGTTGAAAAACGTTGAAATGGAATACCACTTTCAACCAGCTTGTTATTTACTTCGTTAAATCGCTGCGGGTGGCGCGGTACAATAGCGGTTTTCAATTGTTGGTGAGACTGTCTTAATTGCCGATGTACATTGATAATTAATTGTTCTTCAGGATCGTGGGTGCTGCCTGCCACCAACAGTGGCGCTATATGTTTTTCACAATGTTCAGCTAGTTTATTAATCGTCTCGTTGCGACTGTTATTGGCGATAATATCAAACTTAATATTGCCGTTGTTTTGTACCTGACTTTCGTTAGCTCCAAGCATTTTGTAGGCGTTAAAATCGTCGAGACCTTGGGTACTAATAACATTGACTAATTTAATCGTTTGCTCAAACAAATGCCCTAACTTCTTGTATCGCCGCGCGGAGCGCTCAGTCATCCGAGCATTAATGACGATACTGGGAATATCGCGCTTGGAGCATTGATGTAAAAGGCTTGGCCATATCTCCACTTCCGTAACTAACAATAAGCGAGGCTGTATACGCTTGAGAAGTTTCGCCATTAAATAGATGTGGTCGTAGGGTAAATAGCAGTGCTGAACCAGTCCAGCTAGCCCTTTTCGGACTTGTGCAGCCCCAGTAGGTGTGGTCGTGGTTAGCGTAATAGTTATGTTTGGGTTGTCTTGTTTTAAGCGCCTGATAAGTGGTGTAACTGCTGTCACTTCCCCGACGGAAACGCAATGCCAGAGTATATCTGTAGCGCTTAGTTGTTGGTTGAATCGTCCGAATCTGGCTTGTCGAGTACGGTCATAGCCGGCGCTCTTCATTGCCATTTTGGTGAGGTTTAACAGTATCAGAATAGGTAACAATAGCGTCCATAGGAGGTTATAGACAACCAGAAACCCAAAAAACCGATTCGATATTTTATGCAAGAGGTTAGTTACTTCAACTTATTAAATAAACCCGTATATTGTGATGACAATCATAGGGATTTGGCAAGTTAAACTCTGCAATGAATCGATAACGCATTTCTCACAAGATGCACAACACTGGAAATGTGGAACAATAAAATCTCTAAACATGGATCTAACGTGCGTTTGCGATTGACTTGGTTAGTGTATGCAATTTGGCTTATGTTGTCGGTTTCAGTGCATGCACAAAGCGCTGAGATTCTTGTAATTTTTCATCCTGAAGTTAACCAAGATGCTGTAAATCAAATGCAACTTCGGCGAATTTTTTCTCTCAAACAGCGCACGTGGGACGATGGCTCCCCAATTAGCCTGATTGTCTTGTCCAGTGATAACGACCAACACGTTGCCTTTCTGCGTCGACAATTAAAAATATTCCCCTATCAACTGGAACACGAGTGGAACAAACTTATTTATTCCGGCCAAGCATCGCCGCCGATTGTCGCCGTTAGTAGTCCTGAAATGCAGTCTCTGGTTACCAGTACGCCCGGTGCTATCGGTTATCTTTATTCCTAATCCGCGTCAGCAAATGTCAACATTATAGAGGTAGAAGGCGCATGAAAACAAAACCTCTATACTCATAGTTGCTGATTAGTTGGATGGCATTTGTTGCGTTGTTTTTTGCCCTTCCATTAAGCGCCGCAGAATTAAAGTGGAACGGCTTTATCGCACAAGGTGTGCAACAGGCAGATGGTTCAGATTTCGTTAATCAAGACGGTGATGTATCTCTCGCCTTAACTGAAATAGGTATTAATGGTCGATGGAATCTCGACGAGCATGTGAGCGTTAATGGGCAAGCTTATTTTATTGCTAAACCCATCGACGACAAAGATATCTGACAGGCACTAGAGAAATCCTGCATTGATGGTATTTGGCAACTCCCGTTGCCGGTTCACACTGAATAATCAAGGCGAAATTCTGTACGCCACTCGATAGGTTGATTATCATATCGCCAAATTTTTCTGGAGGTTGCCATGTCTGAAGCGTTTTTAGCGCATTTGAATGCCCAAATTGAAACTGTGAAACACGAGGGTTTATACAAGCAAGAGCGAATTATTCAAACCCAACAGCAAGCCGATATTACAGTTGCTGGTGGAGAACAGGTCGTTAACTTTTGTGCTAATAATTATCTTGGTCTGGCCAATCATCCAGACCTTATTGCTGCAGCCAAACACGGTTTAGAAAGTCACGGATTTGGTGTGGCTTCTGTGCGCTTTATTTGTGGCACACAAGATATTCACAAGCAGCTAGAAACTAAGATCAGTGCATTTTTGGGTACTGAAGATACAATTTTATACCCTTCGTGTTTTGACGCGAATGGCGGTCTATTTGAAACTATCCTTGAACCCGAAGATGCAATCATTTCAGATGCTCTAAATCATGCCAGCATTATTGATGGTGTGCGCTTGAGTAAGGCAAAGCGCTATCGCTATGCCAATAACGATATGCAAGCGCTGGAAAAGCAGCTGCAAAAAGCTGAAGCGGATGGCGCGCGTTATAAGCTAATCGCCACAGATGGCGTTTTTTCAATGGATGGTATTATTGCCAACTTAAAAGGCATTTGTGACTTGGCTGAGAAGTACAATGCGATGGTTATGGTTGACGACTGTCACGCTACCGGTTTTGTTGGCGAAAATGGCCGCGGTTCACACGAGTACTGTGAGGTGATGGGACGCGTCGACATTATAACGGGTACTTTAGGTAAGGCCCTTGGCGGCGCTTCTGGAGGTTATACGTCGGGCAAAAAACCGGTCATTGAATGGTTGCGACAGCGTTCGCGTCCATACTTGTTTTCAAACTCTGTCGCACCGCCGATTGTTTCCGCATCAATTAAAGTATTCGAGATGATGGAAAATGGCGCTGACTTGCGCAATGCGTTAAAACGCAATGCCGCACACTTCCGTGAGCGCATGGAAACCGCTGGATTTACACTTGCGGGAAAAGACCATGCCATTATCCCTGTAATGTTAGGTGACGCTAAACTGGCCAGTGAAATGGCTGATCGCCTGCTCAAAAAAGGTATCTACGTTATCGGATTTTCTTATCCAGTGGTTCCTAAGGGACAAGCGCGGATCCGCACACAGATGTCTGCGGCTCATTCAATTGCACACGTCGACAAAGCAGTGGATGCATTTATTGAAGTTGGTGAAGATCTAGGTGTTATCTAATGAAGTCTCTCGCTAAATTACATCGTGAACCAGGCATTTGGATGCAAGACAATCCGATGCCTGAGGTGGGTCACAATGATTTGCTAATCAAAATTCGCAAAACTGCCATTTGCGGCACCGATATGCATATTTTCCATTGGGACGAGTGGTCACAAAAGACAATCCCTGTGCCAATGATTGTTGGGCACGAGTACGTAGGCGAAGTTGTCGATATGGGTAGCGAAGTTCAGGGCTTCAATAAAGGCGATCGCGTATCGGGTGAAGGCCATATTACCTGTGGCCACTGCCGTAATTGTCGTGCAGGCCGTCGTCACCTATGTCGCAATACACAAGGTGTGGGTGTTGACCGTCAAGGTGCGTTCGCTGAGTACTTAGTCATTCCGGCATTTAATGCGTTTAAAATTCCCGATAATATCAGCGACGATCTTGCATCTATATTTGATCCTTTTGGTAACGCAGTTCACACAGCGTTAGCCTTTGATTTGGTCGGTGAAGATGTGTTGATTACCGGTGCGGGACCTATTGGTATTATGGCTGCTGCGGTAGCTAAGCATGTAGGTGCGCGACACGTGGTTATCACTGACGTAAACCCTTATCGACTGGCGTTAGCGGAGCAGATGGGAGCGACTCGGGCAGTAAACGTTGCTGAGCAAGATCTAAAAACTGTGATGCAAGAGCTTGGTATGACTGAAGGCTTTGATGTGGGTCTTGAAATGTCAGGCGTACCCAGTGCATTTGATAGTATGCTCGAAAACATGAATAACGGTGGTAAAGTCGCTATGTTGGGGATCCCACCTAACGCAATCGCTATCGATTGGAATCAGGTCATATTTAAAGGCTTAACCATTAAAGGTATCTACGGTCGCGAAATGTTCGAAACTTGGTACAAGATGGCTAGTCTGTTGCAAAGTGGGCTAGATTTAGATCCAATCATCACCCATCAGTTTGACATCGACCAGTTCCAGCAAGGATTCGAAACTATGGCGTCAGGTCAGTCTGGTAAAGTTATTTTAAATTGGTAGTAGTGCATGAGTGAATTTAAACACATTAGTCCACAAGAGACGTTCGCAAAGGCTGAAGCTGGTGGCATTGCCATTGTCGACATCCGCGATGAACAGTCTTTTGTGGAAGCTCATATGCCAAATGCGTTTCATTTAACCAATGGTACTATGCATCAATTTAGCCAAGACACCGATTACGAGACACCGGTCATCGTAGTTTGTTATCACGGTATTAGCAGCCAACAAGCTGCCCAGTACTTGATTCACCAGGGCTTCGAAGATGTCTACAGTATGGATGGCGGATTTGAAGCTTGGCGCAGACAATACCCCACTGAGTCAGGAGAATAAGCACTGGCATACGCGTATGCTATTAAATTGACCGGTAAGCGCTAGCCTTGATAAAGGTACTTGGTGAAAATCACGTCTTTGATCACAGGGTTACCGGTTTCTTTCTCAAGTCGCCGCTGAAGAGTTTGTAAGATTTTTCGGCGGATATCCTCTCGACCAATCAAGGATTTCACTTTATCTTCTGGCTGGCTACCAACGATTTCGATCACAACAGCGCGCAGGAGTGGCATGTGATGTTCGGCAATCTCAATATTGTCGGCGTCATCGAGCATCAGCTCTACGGTAATTCGAACAAAACCCAGCGTGCGGGCGTTGCCACTGAGATAGTTTGTCACAATGTCTGGCTCTAAACTCACGTAGGCAATTTGTGACTGCGCGTGCGAATGCGCTGGCAACAGCAAGGTAAAAACTACCAAAGTACTGGCTAGTAATCGCTTCACAGTACACCTCTTATTTTGCATATTTACTACCCCATTTGCCTTACTTCTGTTTTCAAGCATAGCGTAATTTTACCAAAGCCAATCAAAAAAAAGCGATGATTTTTCTGGTATATAGATATTCGCAATGACCCAGTGGTATTATTATCGGCAACAACCGCCTGAAGTAAAAAAGTTTTGAATTGCGTTAGTGCGCTAACCTTAAATAAACCATTAGATATTGCCATTGACTGGGTTGCTGCCCAGGGTTTGCCTGTGCCTGATCCCTACTTGGCGAACTGGTTATTGGATACTGGTTCTTTGACTGAACGACTGCAGAGTATGTGTCGTCAGTTTAGTGTTCAAGTGCTGTACCATGCGCAACCTCGGGACAATAGTGATTTTGTTCGTGAAGTAATTTTATGGGGCGATAATAAGCCATGGGTTTATGCGCGTTCGGTCATACCTCAAGCGATAAATAATGGTGAATTGCTGGATCTTGGCAGTCAGCCGTTAGGGCGGCGAATTTTTAATGATGAACGCTTCGTGCGCGGCAGCTTTGAATTATGCGCACTCAATTGTAATTCGCTCTGCAACCATTTAATGACTGATTTGGTACCAACTTTTACTGAGGGGATGTCTTCTCTCTACGGACGACGCTCGGCATTTCAGTTTCTCAATACTCAAATGTCTGTTGCCGAAGTATTTTTGCCTGCGTCTCCGGCATATACCTATCAACCCAAGGATAGCAATGGATAAAAAGACGCTTACGGCCTATTGGCAATTAATGCGTGCAGATAAGCCGATTGGAATTTACTTGTTGTTGTGGCCAACCTTTTGGTCGGTATTTATTGCGGCTGAGGGTTATCCCTCGTGGCATATTGCTGCCGTCTTTGCTTTGGGTGTCGTTGTTATGCGCTCGGCTGGTTGTGTGATTAATGATGTCGCCGATCGCAAAGTAGACGGCAAAGTTAAACGCACTGCACAGCGGCCCTTAGCGCGTGGTGATGTAACCACAAAACAAGCGTTGGGACTGTTTGTTGGCTTGTTAGCTATCGCGTTTATTATAGTGTTTCAGCTTAACGTTGAAACTATTTTGCTGTCGTTTGTGGCGGTAATTCTGGCGTTAATTTACCCTTTTATGAAACGTTATACCCATTTGCCTCAAGTGGTGCTAGGTGCCGCATTTAGTTGGTCTATTCCAATGGCGGCAATGGCAATTTTGGGCAACCTACCCAGTTGGGTTTGGGTGCTATATGCGGCTAATTTATGTTGGACTGTGGCATACGATACTCAGTATGCGATGGTCGATCGCGATGACGATATTTCAATTGGCGTGAAATCAACTGCTATTTTATTCGGTCAATATGATCGCGTCATGATTGCCATCCTGCAAATATTAACGCTAGTGGGTTTGCTTTGGGTTGGTAATCACTTGGATTTTTCGTTGCCTTATTACATAGGTTTGTTTTTTTCGGCTATTTTGTTAGGGCGGCAGCAGTATTTGATCCGTGAACGAGAACGAGACGCCTGCTTTCAGGCATTTTTAAACAACCACTGGGTTGGCATGGCAGTAACAATTGGAATTGTGATGCATTATTGGTTGCGGACTTAGATGTAGGAAAAAATGCGATAAATGCAGTGATATCGCGTTTAGCCAAATGGAAAAGTTTGGCTTAGCACTCGTGGCTCAGGCGCAGCAAGAGTAACTAAATTTCGCGACTAGTACCATTAAAGGTGAAACTTATTCTTCGCCACTAAGTTTTGATTTAGAGTTGCTCGAGGAATTGGTTAATGTTATCGCTCACGGAAAAGAGCTTCATCAGCAGGGGGCGGTTCTTTATTGCTGGAGCTCGGGCGGTGCTCATTATGCACAAGAGATCGCCGCCGAGTTGGGTATGGACGATTGTTTTGTTGCCTTTCTTCCTAAACCAGTAGTTGCTATTGATGACATTGAATTTTCCAAGTGGCGGAATTTATTGCAAGTACATCCAAATGAGTGTGACGGACATACCATTGAGTCATATCAGCGATGCATTGATAAATAGATTGCGTTTATCAATAGAAAACGAGCTCTTTTAATTTAAAGCGGAGAATCTGTGTGGGCCAACCAATAACAATAGTAACGGGGGGTAGTATGGGCATTGGCTTAGCTATTGTGCAGCAACAAGCAAAGAGCGGTGCCACTGTTATCAATTTAGATATCGCTGATTTCGCCCAACCCGTTGCCGGAGCTTCTTGGATTAAATGTGATGTTAGTCAAGTCGAACAGGTAAACAGAGCAATCACAGAATGTTTAAACCGTTTTAGTCGCATCGATAGGTTAGTGTGCAATGCAGGAATGCACGTATCGGCAACCATTGAAGAAACTAGCGAAGCATTATTAGATAAGGTATTTGCGTTAAATGTGAAAGGTGCTTATGCAGCCATAAAAGCGGTATTACCGCAAATGAAACAGCAAAAACGTGGCGCCATTGTGGTGATGGGCTCAGATCAAACCACCGTCGGAAAAACCAACTCGTTTGTATACGGTATGTCAAAAGCGGCACTGGGCTCAATTGCCAAGACGACTGCATTGGACTATGCGGAGTTCAATGTTCGCGTTAATGCTGTGTGCCCTGGCACAATTGAGACACCGCTCTTTCACAAAGCCATAGACAAATACGTTGCCGAAAGCGGAGCAAATAAAGCTGAGGTAGTTGCTGAGGAGACCGCTGCACAGCCCTTAGGTAAGTTGGGGCAGCCACAAGATGTGGCAGCCCTAACGGGATTTCTACTCAGCGATGACGCAGGGTTTATAACCGGTAGCTTGCACGCGGTGGATGGTGGTTACACCGCGAAATAAAAGATAAGTATGCACTTACTTAGGTTTTTAGTTATCGCTGGCCTCTAATGTGGCCAAACGTGCTTCCAGTGCGTCAAGTTTCTCACGGGTACGGATCAGCACTTGGGTTTGCACATCAAACTCTTCGCGAGTTACGAGATCTAACTTCGATAACTGGCTTTGTAGCACTTGTTTTATTTTACTTTCAGCCTCTTCTGCGATATTTTTCACACCCGGTGGCACGGCGTCCGAGATTTGCTTTGCGATTTCTTCCAGCTTTTTGGGATCCAACATGACAGTGGCCTCTAATTTTTTCTGTGGATCCATAGTTTAAGCCAGCTAGGTGTAGTTGCAATCTTTCTTGTCACTCGTTGCGCAAATTTGTTGTAAACTATGCGCCGCTATAAAGATAGATTTACCATATTCGATGCAGCTCAATCCCGCACAACAATCTGCCGTGACTTATATCTCAGGGCCATGCTTAGTATTAGCCGGCGCTGGCAGTGGTAAGACGCGTGTTATTACAAATAAAATTGCCCATTTGGTGCGTAACTGTGATGTGCCTGCGCGACATATTGCGGCGGTGACGTTTACCAATAAAGCTGCGCGTGAAATGAAAGAGCGAGTAGCGCAGACGCTAGGCAAAAAAGAAGCGCGTGGACTAATGGTATCAACCTTCCATACGTTGGGGTTAAACATCATCAAGCGGCATGTTACGCAGTTAGGCTTAAAAGCGGGGTTCTCTCTGTTTGATGACAAAGATAGCATGGCGCTGCTCAAGGATTTGACCGCAGCGGAGATCGATGGTGATAAAGAGCAGTTAAAGCTGCTGCAGACCTGTATCTCTAACTGGAAGAACGACCTACTGTTACCGGAAGCATTAGCTAAACAAGCGCGTTCACCTGCTGAGGCGCAGTTTGCTGAGTATTATCAGCAATATCAAAATCACTTGCGCGCCTACAATGCGCTGGATTTTGATGACTTAATTCTATTGCCAACGTTGTTATTGCGCAGCAATGAAGAAGTGCGGCAAAAATGGCAAATCAAACTGCGATACTTATTGGTCGACGAATACCAAGATACCAACACCAGCCAATACGAATTAGTCCGGCTACTGGTTGGAGATAGAGCACGTTTTACGGTGGTTGGCGACGACGACCAGTCGATCTACTCTTGGCGTGGTGCTCGTCCAAAAAACTTAGTATTGCTAAAAGAGCACTTTCCGAACTTAAAAGTGATTAAGTTGGAGCAGAACTATCGTTCATCTGGACGTATCTTGCACAGTGCCAACATCTTGATCCAAAACAACCCACACGAATTTGAGAAAAAGCTATTTTCTGAGCTTGGTTATGGCGAAGTACTGCGCATTATCATCGCCAAAAATGAAGAGCACGAGGCAGAACGTGTTGTCGCGGAACTAATGGCGCATAAATTTATGCAAGGCACTGATTTTAAGAACTACGCGATTTTGTATCGTGGCAATCACCAATCTCGGGTGTTTGAAAAGCTGTTAATGAATAACAAAATCCCTTACAAGATCAGTGGTGGGATGTCGTTCTTCGGGCGCGCTGAAATCAAAGACATGATGGCGTATTTGCGCTTGTTGGTAAACCAAGACGACGACAACGCGTTTTTGCGAATTGCAAATGTGCCTAACCGCGGCATTGGCCGCGCAACATTGGAAAAGGTCGGTAATTTTGCCAATCAGAATAATCTGTCACTATTTGCCGCGTGCTGTGAAGACGCCTTGTTAGCAAATTTAGCCGGTTCAAGCCGCACCGCTGTTGAGTCTTTTGCTAAGTGGCTGGTAACCCTGTCAGATAATGCCGCGCGAGGTGATACGTCGGCGGTAGTAGGCGAAATGATTAAATCTATGGGGTATGAGGAATGGTTATATGAACATAGCCCAAGCCCTAAAGCCGCTGAAATGGCGATGGCTAATATCTCAACTTTGTATGGCTGGCTAAAAGATATGCTCAACGGTTCACAGTTAGAAGCACCAATGACATTGGTTGAGGCCGTTAATCGTTTTATTCTGCGTGACATGATGGAGCGAGGCGAGGACGAAGGTGAGACCGACCAGGTTCAACTAATGACACTGCACGCGTCTAAAGGTTTGGAATTCCCGCATGTTTTTATGGTGGGTATGGAAGAGGGTTTATTGCCGCATCAATCGAGTATCGATGAAGACAATATCGAGGAGGAGCGTCGCCTCGCCTATGTGGGTATAACGCGAGCGCAACAAACCTTAGTATTTAGTATGTCTCGCGAGAGGCGTCAGTTTGGTGAATTGATCACCCCAGACCCAAGCCGTTTTTTATATGAACTTCCTCAAGATGATCTGGAATGGGAATTTAAGAAAAAGCAAAAGTCAGCGGAAGAGAAACAAAAAACCAGTGAAGTGGGTATCGCTAACCTTCGCTCTATGCTCCGAGGTTCAGGCGACTAGGCTTCTTCCATTCGAATGGAAGCTGCCAAGTATTTACCTTGCCCATAAACACAACCTAACTCGTGTAATACATCCAGCTGCGCAGCTGTATCAATTCCGTCGGCTATTACATTAAAGCGCAAGTGTTCACTAACAAGCATAATGGATTGAATGAGCTTTTGATTGCGCTGCGAGCGCGGCAGAGACTTAACAAAGCGGTGATCGACCTTAACAAAGTCAAATGGGTATGAGAATAAATAGCTTAAGGACGCCAAGCCGCTACCGAAATTGTCGAGCACCAGACAAATACCAGCACGACGTAGTTTTTTGATTGCGGGCAATATGTAATGTGAACGACGATTCAAATCATTTTCATCGAATTCAAATACTAATCTTTGCGGTGCTACATCGTAACTCTTAACCAACTCTAAGATGCGATTAACTAAATTGCCCTGAATAACGTGATTGATCGACATGTTGATAGCAATTTTATAGTCTTTTTCGGGACCATCAAGCGTTGACCAGTGCTGCAATTTTCGACACGCATTTTCGAGCATGTAGTTGTCTAACTCGAGTGTTAAGCCAGATTGCTCAGCGATTTGCCAAAATTGTTCGCGCTTAACTTTGCCTAGTTTTGGGTGATCCCAACGCACATAGCACTCATAATAAATAACAGTATTGTCTGTCAGCTGAAATGCGGGTTGAATATAGCATTCAAACTGCGCGTCACGCAGAGCACGTCTAAATTCATTCTCCAACTCCAATTCTTCCAACAGCCGTTCTCGCATACTCTTATCGAAGTTAACGAAGCGACCGCGACCTTGCTGTTTGGCTTGATACATAGCTGCATCGGCGTCACGGACCACTTCCTCAGCTTTTTGATAGGCAATATCTAAATGAGCGATACCGATGCTTGCACCCGAATACATTTCTTTGCCTTCAAGTGCAAAGGGCTCCCCTATTGATTCGATGACGCGCGAGGCAACTTCCTCTACATCGTGTAGCTCGTCAAAGCTATCTAGCAAAACTACGAATTCATCACCGCCAAGGCGAGCCAATAGGTCATGGCCACGGATACAGATTCCAATCCGCCGTGCAACCTCAATTAAGAACTGATCGCCAGCATGGTGGCCAAGCGTGTCGTTGATGACTTTAAAACGGTCTAGGTCTATAAACAGAACAGCAAAATTGTTTTCTGGATGACGCTTCTTATTCGCGACAGCAAGTTCTAATCGACTATTAAACATAGTTCTATTAGGTAGATCGGTTAAACCATCATGATGGGCATCATGAATCAACCGCAACTCAATCTCTTTGCGCTGCTCAATCTGTTTTTTCAGAATGTCGTTGGCGCGATTTAACTCTTGAGTTCTCGCTTCCACGCGCTCACTCAGCTGCTGGGTATACTTTTGGATAGCGTCAGATTGGCGTCGACGTTCAATAGCTACTGCAATGTGGTGCGACACATAACGCAATAACTCTAAGTCTTTGTTTGCATATTTATTCTGTCTACCATAAGTCTGAACAGCGATAACTCCAGATATCTCGCCTTCTACAACTAGCGGAGAACCCAACCAAGAGTTTGATTTAGTCAGCATGTTTTGCGCCACACTAACATCGAGCTCACCAGACTCAACTAGCTGAACAACTCGAGATGGGTTAATAAGCTCTGCTTGGCCCGTACGCAAAACGAACTCGGTTAAACCATAGCCCAGCGGTCGCTCCTCTGGCCGTGAGAAAGTTTCATCGCTGAAATAGGGGAATTCTAGATGCTCACGCCCTTTATCAAGGATTGCGACGTAACAGTTAGGCGCACTAATCAAGCGGGCAAGAATGCTATGCAAGTTACTGTAGAACATTTGCATATCATCATCGAGGTTGGCTGCTACTTCTGAAATTTCAAATAGCGCTTGTTGTAGCGACTCGACCTTTTGACGCTCTAATATTTCATCTTGAAGATCGTCATTGATCTTGCGCAGCTGCTTAGTGCGCTCGCGAATAGTGCGTTCTGTTACTTCACGGCTTTTAACGCGGTCAACAGTGGTAACGATATGCTGACTGACAAAGAGTAAGACTTCTAAGTCATCGCCAGAGTAGCGCAAGCTCTCATCATAAGTTTGTACCACCATTGCACCAATGACCTGAGCCCCGCGTTTAAGCGGCACGCCAATAAAGTCGGATGGTAATGAACCCATGACAGTAATGCCTTTTGAGCCCAATACTTCAGTGGCATTCTCTTTGCCAAAAACTAAGTGCTCACCGGTTCGTAGAATCCAACCAGTAATTCCATCCATAAGCTGTTCAGCGGGAATTTGTTTAACCGTTTGTTCGTCGAATTCATCTACAAAATAAGCAAAGTCGATGACTTTTTCTTCGCGCTCGTAAAACGCGACAAAAAAGTTATCAGCGTTAAGAAAGTCGCCAACGATGTTATGGATTGAACGATATAAATTAGGTAAGTCACTGACAGAACTGGACAGTTCCGAGATATCAAATAGGGCTTTTTGAACACGCTCTGCGCGTTTATATTGCTCGGTAAGCTGCTGTAATTGAGGTATGAGCTCACGTAACTCTTCTTCGGATAAGTCGACTCTCGAATTATCAGTCATGTAACCTCGCCAGCAGCTTCCCTTTTGATTTGCTTGGGTGCAGCGCCGTGCTGCACCCTAACAAACTTAAATTCCCTCTATCATATATTCGATAGCGGCCTTGATGTCGTCGTTATTACAGTTGCCGCATGTACCCATAGGCGGCATTGCATTGATACCGTCAATCGCATTTTGCCATACTGTATCAAAACCTTTTTCGTCTAGGCGCGGCTGCCAATCTGCAGCACTTGCAGTTTTGGGTGCACCCAATATGCCCGCCGCATGACACGCGGTGCATGCCTGGTTATAAATTTCTTCGCCAGAACGAGGCCCTGCCGGGGCTGCATCTGCAGATACTGCGCCAGCAACGTGTACCGAACCGTAAGGTTTAATTCGTTCAGCTATTTCATCGTCGCTCATCTCTTGTGCATTCAAAGAGAGTGCACTTAGCAATAATGCGGATAAACCAACTAATACTTTCAATTTCACTACAGACTCCAGATCGTTTTGAAAAAGCTCGCATTTAAAAAACTGCGTAGCCCGTCGATTATAACGGGAAATATTCTATGAACAACTGTTTACGGGCCAGTTTGCGCGTAAGCTCATAAAATAATCGAAAAGGCGAATGATATTCACAACAAAGCGGTTGATGGTGGTGAATTTGCCACGTATTATTGGCGACCTCTTTGCAGACCAGTTATGCAAGGAAATAACACTGCACGACGCACCCGTAGCTCAGCTGGATAGAGCGTTGCCCTCCGGAGGTAACGGACATCCGGAAAAAGGGAAATGAGAGCAACGGACATTGTGCTAAGAATACGATGCAACGTTGTGTATTATAAGAATTGAAGTAAAAAGTTTATCCGCCCCTAGCTCAGCTGGATAGAGCGCAGCCCTCCGGAGGCTGAGGTCAGAGGTTCGAATCCTCTGGGGCGGGCCATCCCCCTCTTTTTTGTCCTTCGCTTTTCTTAGTCACAAGTTATCAAATGTGACCAGATTGTGACCAAAGGTTTCCTGATGACGTCATTTCATACATCATCGTGTAGGCCATATTTCCGATAGTTTTGTGTTAGTCAAACTCTCCAGTTTGCTTCACTAACGAAACGCATCTTGAGGCAGTCTGGACGTTTGGGAAAGACCGTTATGTGAGCGGTAATTACACGTTAAAGCAAATTCAGAACGACTTGGCGGACTGGTTGAACAATGTAAAGCCAGAGCATGAACTAACCTAAGCCGTCCCCCAGAAACTTCATTTTATTTTGTTTTATTGTGTTTATATATGCACATTTCTGGCTTATAGTACTGTTTGTGCATATATAGACACACTTTTGGTGTAGATGATGAGCAGAGAATCAATCGGTAACCAGTTAATGGCTGAGCGCAAACGTCGGCATTTAAGCCAGGGTGACATTGCCAATAAACTTAAAGTAGACCGGTCCCAAATATCACGTATCGAGAATGGCCGGTACCAGGGGTCACTGCAGCTGCTGGAGCGGTACTTAACTCTTATGGGGTTAGAATTAACAGCCACCCCCATTAATCGCCGCCCGACATTAGACGAACTGGATTCTATTTACGAT